>DATKCI010000173.1:0-4104 GCA_035513255.1 Piscinibacter sp.
CGCCTGGGCGACGTCGCCCGTCTCGAACTCGGCGCCTCGGAATACTCGCTGCGCTCGCTGCTGGACAACGAAGAGGCGGCTGCCATCGTCATCTTCCAGGCGCCGGGCTCCAACGCCATCGAGCTGTCCGAGGCGGTGCGCGCGAAGACGGCGGAACTCGCGGAGTTCTTCCCCGAGGGGGTGGCCTACGAGGTCGTCTACGACCCTACCGTGTTCGTGCGCGACTCGATTCGCTCCGTGGTGAAGACGCTGCTCGAAGCGGTGGTGCTGGTAGTGCTGGTGGTCATCCTGTTCCTGCAGACCTGGCGCGCCTCGATCATCCCGTTGCTCGCCGTGCCCGTGTCCATCGTCGGCACGTTCGCCGTGCTGTTCCTGCTCGGCTTTTCGATCAACACGCTGACGCTGTTTGCGCTGGTGCTCGCGATCGGCATCGTCGTCGACGATGCCATCGTGGTGGTCGAGAACGTCGAGCGCAACATCGGCGAGGGGCTGACGCCGCTCGCTGCCGCGCACCAGGCGATGCGCGAAGTCAGCGGACCGATCATTGCGATCTCGCTGGTGCTGTGTGCCGTGTTCGTGCCGATGGCGTTTCTCGACGGCGTGACCGGCCAGTTCTACCGGCAGTTCGCCGTGACCATCGCGGTGGCGACGGTGATCTCGGCGTTCAATTCGCTGACGCTGTCGCCGGCGCTGGCCGCCGCGCTCCTGAAGCCGCACGACGCGCCGCGCGACGCGCCGACGCGCCTCATCGACCGGCTGTTCGGCTGGGTGTTCCGCCCCTTCAACCGCTTCTTCGGCCGCAGCTCCGAGCACTACCAGGGCGCGGTGACGCGCAGCCTGCGTCATCGCGGCGTCGTGTTCGTGGTGTACGCGGCGCTGCTCGCGGGAACCGGCCTGATGTTCCAGGTGGTGCCGGGCGGCTTCATCCCGACGCAGGACAAGATGTACCTGATCGGCGGCGTGCAGCTGCCGGCGGGTGCCTCGCTCGATCGCACCGATGCGGTCGTGCGCAAGGTCAGCGAGATCGCGCTGTCCACGGAAGGCGTAGTCGACGCCGTCGCCTTCCCGGGGCTGAACGCCCTGCAGTTCAACAACACGCCGAACACCGGCACGATCTTCTTCGGACTTGCCGACTTCAAGGATCGCTCCCGCGGCGCGGAAGAAATCGCAGCCGAGCTGAACATGAAGTTCTCGGCGGTGCAGGAGGCGTTCACCTTCGCCTTCACGCCGCCGGCGATTCTCGGCATCGGCACCGGTTCCGGTTATTCGCTGTACGTGCAGGATCGCGGCGGTCATGGCTACGCGGAGTTGCAGAACGCCGTCACCGGCCTGTCGGGGGCGCTGAGCCAGGTGCCCGGCATGGGCTATGCGATCAGCTCCTACCAGTCGAACGTGCCGCAGCTGGATGCCCACGTCGACCGTGCCCAGGCCAAGGCGCAGGGCGTGGCGCTGACCGACCTGTTCGAGACCCTGCAGGTGTACCTGGGCTCGGCCTACGTCAACGACTTCAACCGCTTCGGCCGCACCTACAAGGTGATGGCGCAGGCGGATGCGCGCTTTCGCAATGCGCCGGAGGACATCGGCAAGCTGAAGACGCGCAACGCCGACGGCGCCATGGTGCCGATCGGCAGCATGATCCACATCGAACAGGGCTTCGGTCCCGATCCGGTCATTCGCTACAACGGCTATCCCGCCGCCGACCTGATGGGCGAGGCCGACCCGCGCATCCTGTCGTCCGACGAAGCGCTCACCGTGGTCGAGGCGATGGCGCCGCAGGTCCTGCCGGGCGGCATGAGTTTCGAATGGACCGACCTGAGCTTCCAGCAGGTCAACCAGAGCGGCGCGGCGCTGATCGTGTTCCCGCTGGCCGTGCTGCTGGCGTTCCTCGTGCTCGCGGCGCTGTACGAGAGCTGGACCTTGCCGCTCGCGGTCATCCTGATCGTGCCGATGTGCATGCTGTCGGCGCTGCTCGGCGTGTTCGCACTCGGCGGCGACAACAACCTGTTCGTGCAGGTCGGGCTGGTGTTGCTGATGGGGCTCGCCTGCAAGAACGCGATCCTGATCGTCGAGTTCGCGCGCGAGCTCGAGATGCAGGGAAGGGGGATCGTCGAGGCGGCACTGGAAGCCTGCCGCTTGCGTTTGCGCCCGATCGTCATGACCTCGATCACCTTTACCGCGGCGGTGGTGCCGCTGGTGCTGGCGAGCGGCGCCGGCGCGGAAGTGCGGCATGCGCTCGGCGTCGCCGTGTTCGCCGGCATGATCGGCGTGACGGCCTTCGGCCTGTTCCTCACGCCGGTGTTCTATGTCGCCTTGCGCAAGATGGCCGACTACATGAGCCGGCCGCGCACGGTCGGCGATGCCGACCTGCCGGAGCACAGTCATGCGTAACGGGATTTTCGCCACGCTGGCTGCAGCGCTGCTCGGCGCGTGCGCGGCCGGGCCGGATTACGCGCCTCCCGACACGGCCGCGCCCGCAAACTTCACGCGCGCCGATGGCGCGATCTACAGCAACGCCGAAATGGAGGCGGAGTTCTGGCGCAGCCTCAACGACCCGCTGCTGGCGCGCCTCGTCGACGACACGCTGCGGGCAAATCACGACCTGCGCATCGCGCTGGCGCGTTACGATCGGGCCCGTTCGCTGCTGCGGGAATCCTCGCTCGACCGGTTTCCCACGGTCACGGCCGGCGCGACCGCCTCAGAGCAGCGCGCGAGTGCCGCGCAGCTACCCGGCGCGACGCGCGCTGAGCGCGACGTCGACAGCTACGACGGGGCGATCTCCGCCGCCTGGGAACTGGATTTCTTCGGCCGCGTTCGCCGCAACGTGGAAGCGGGGCGCGCAGAAGCCTCAGCGAGCGCTGCGGACGTCGCGGTTGCGCAGGTGGCGGTAGTCGCGGAACTCGCCCAAACCTACTTTCAGCTGCGGGGATTGCAGCAACAGCTGCACGTGGCCCGCAGCAACGCCGACAACCAGCGCGGCTCACTCGAACTGGTGCAGGCGCGGCTCGACGCCGGCAGCGGCACGCAGCTCGACGTCGCCCAGGCCGAGAGCCAGCTAGAGAACACGCTGGCGCTCATTCCGGCGCTGGAAAGCGAGGTTGGCGTGGCGACGCACCGGATCGCGGTGCTGACGGGACGGCCTCCGGCAGCGCTGGTGGCGGAGCTGGAAGAAGCGGCGCCGCTGCCGGCGCTGCCGGTGCTGCTGCCGGCCGGCACGCCCGGCGAGCTGCTGCGCCGCCGCCCGGACGTGATCGCCGCGGAGCGCCGCCTGGCGGCCGCCACCGCGCGGATCGGGGTCGCGACGGCCGACCTGTTCCCGAGATTCACGCTCGCCGGATTGCTTGGTACGCAGGCGTTCGACACCGATGCGCTGTTCCGGCGCGACAGCGAGACGAGAGCCCTCGCGCTCGGCGTCGACTGGACCTTTCTCGATATCGGCCGCGTGCGGGCCAGGATTGCCGCGGCTGATGCCGATGCCGCCGGCAACCTGGCGAGCTACGAGCAGACCGTGCTCGAGGCACTGGAAGAAGCCGAGAACGCGCTGGTGCGCTACGCGCGCCTGCAGCGCGAGCGCCGGCATCTCGAAGCGGCGGCGGCGGCCGGCAGCGAGGCCGCGCGCCTGGCACGGCTGCGCTTCGATGGCGGTGTGGCGGATTTCCTGCAGGTACTGGACGCCGAGCGTACGCAGCTGGAGACGGAAGACCGGCTGGTGCAGACGGAGACCCGCTCGGCGGTCGCGCTGGTGGCGCTCTACCGCGCGATGGCGGGCGGCTGGCCCATGTAGGATCTCAGTCGGAGCGGGTGAGCCAGGCGACCAGCATGCGGATCTGCGCGTCGAGTAAATTCACGTACCGTGGCGGCATGCGATAATCCAGGGCGTATCGACACTGCCGATCCTCCGCCATGAAGCTGGAAACGAAGCCGGAACACCGCTATGCCATCGCCGATCCCCAGTTCCGGCGGGAGCTGACGACGATGCTCGGCCCCTGTATCACCCCCGGCAACCGGGTTATTCCGCTGCAAAACGGTGTCGAAATATTTCCCGCCATGCTGGAGGCGATACGCGGCGCGCAGAGTTCACTCACGTTCGAGACCTTCATCTACTGG
>DATKCI010000174.1:0-32136 GCA_035513255.1 Piscinibacter sp.
CGCCGGGGTGACGGGCTACTGCGGGGGTGACGGCTACCTGGCGCTACGCGCCGCAATGCAGCCACTCTCGCAGCTCCCGCATCGCGGCATCGAGATCGAGCGCACGGCCAGCGGCTTCGGCGCGTTCGAAGGCGGCGTCACCCAACGCCCGCCGTGAGTTTGCCGACAGCCGCTCCAGCTGCAACTGGTCCACGCTCGGGCGGCTGTAGCCGGCATCGCTGAACCGCGAGCGCGACGCCCCCCCGAAACGTGCGGCGATGTCGTGTTCGCCCAGGCTCGATGCGAGGCCGGCGACCACCTCGAGCAGCTCGAGTCTCATCACGCTGTCGCCCATCCCGCGCAGCAGCGTCTCGGCCTCGCTCGCGCACACGCGCGCATCGTCGTGCTGGCCGGCGGCGACCAGCACCCGAACGAGGTTGTGCAAGGTGATCAGCGTGCCGAGGATGTCGCCGCGGCCGCGCGCGAGATGCAGCGACTGCCGGTAGCCCTGCTCGGCGGACTCCAGCTTGCCCTGGCTGAATTCGACCCCCGCCACGTTGTTCAGGATGTAGGACAGCACCATCGCATTGCCGCTGGCCCGGGCGAGGTCTCGCGCTTGCTGGAAGAGTTGGAGCGCAGCTTCCTCGTTGCCGCTTCTGTCCAGGCAGGCGGCGAGGCCGTTGAGCGCCATCGCCTGCCATTCCACGACCCCCAGGCGTTGTGCCACCTCAAGCGCTTCCCGCGCATGCGTGGCGCCCTCCTCGCCGTGGCCACGGTGCATGCACATCGTGGCCAGCCCGTTCAGGTTCTCCCACCGCGCCTTGCTGTCGGCCGCGCCGCGGTCGCTCTGCAGCGCGGCGCGTGTGAGGCGGTAGCCCAGTTCGATGTCGTTGAAGACCCAGTACCGCCCGGTCGCCGCGGTCAGCCGCGGGCCCCACTCGCGATCGACCGGAGACGGCTCCTGAACGCAGCAGGTGATCGCGGCAACCAGGTTTTCCTGCTCTTCACGCAGCCGCGCCATCCAGTCGATCTGCTGCGGACCGCGCAGGTGAGGCGCCGCGGTTTCGGCCAGCGCCAGAAAGTGCCCAACATGGCGAACCCGCGTGGCATCGGCTTCGCCGGCTTCGTCGAGCCGCTGCTGCGCGTACTGGCGCACGGTCTCGAGCATCCGGTAGCGCGGCCGGGTGCCGTCGGCGCCGCGGTCGACCACCAGCAGCGACTTGTCGTGCAGCGCCGTCAGCAGCGTCAGCGCCGCGTACTCGTCGGCGGCCTGCGCGACCGCGATGGCTGCGTCCAGCGTGCAGCCGCCGGCAAACACCGCGAGCTGGCGCAGCATGCGCTGCTCGGCCGGCTCGAGCAGGTCGTGGCTCCACTGCATCGTCGCGAGCAGGGTCTGCTGGCGCGCAGCCGCGGAGCTGCCACCCGTCAGCAGGCGAAACCGATCCTCGAGCCGCGCCGCGATGTCGAACACCGAAAGCATCGTCACGCGGGCGGCGGCCAGCTCGATCGCCAGCGCAATGCCGTCGAGCTGCCGACAGATCTCGACGAGCGCCGCCGCGTTGGCGGCATCGACCTCGAACTCGGGCAAGGTCAGGCGCGCGCGATCGGCGAACACGCGCACCGCGTCGGCCGCAAGTGCCTCGTCCAGATGCGCCGTCGCCGGCAAAGACAACGATCGCACCGGATAGAGCTGTTCGCCCGCCACGGCCAGCGGTTCGCGGCTGGTGGCAAGGATGCGGGTGCGACCCGGACGCGCCAGCAGCGCATCCGCGAGCGCCGCGGCGCCGGCGCGAACCTGCTCGCAGTTGTCCAGCACGATCAACGCCTGCCGCTCGGCCAGATGGGCCGCCACCCGCTCCACCGGGGGCGCATCCGAATCGGTGCCGAGCTCGAGCGCGGCCGCGCAGGCGGCAGCCACGCGCTCGGACTCCTTCAGCGGCGCGAGGTCGACGAACCACACGCCGTCGGGAAACTCCGCGAGCCGCTGCCGCGCGAACTCCAACGCCAGGCGCGTCTTGCCGCAGCCGCCGATGCCGCTGAGCGTGAGCAAGCGGGACTGCACGAGCAAGCGCTCCAGCTCGGCGAGCGCCGTTGCGCGGCCGATGAAACGCGTGCGCTGCTCGGGCAGGTTGTGGCGCGGCGCCGCCGGCCCACCGGGGCGCTGCTCTTCGGTGGTCGGCGCATCGGGTGTCGCGACGAACTGGTATCCCCGCCCCGGGACGGTGGCGATCACCCCCGGGCCGAACAGCTTGCGCAGGCTGCTGATCTGCGCCGTGATGTTGTGCTCCTCCACCACCACGCCGGGCCAGACGAGATCGAGCAGTTCCTGCCTGCCGACCAGCCGCTCGCGGCGCTCGGCCAGCGCCAGCAGCAAGTCGAAAGCGCGCGCGCCCAGCGCGGCGGGCGTGCCGTCCACGCGCAGCATCCGCTCAGCCGGGCTGATCTGGAAGCGGCCGAAGCGCATCGGGTGGGCAGCGGTGGCAGGCGGCATACAGACGCGCTCCGGTGGACGGCGGGCGACGCGATCATCCGACGTTTGACACTGTTTGAGAAGGCTTGAGCCGCGCTTGAGGACGGCGCCCGCGGCGCTGCGGACACTGGGACATCCCCACCCTGACGAAGGAGCCCACCATGTCGCACGTTGCCCACCACACCATCGATTCGAGCCGCTATGCCAAGTGCGTCGAAGTGTCCAAGCGCATCCGCTGGGACACCGACCGCGACGTGATCCGCGGCCGCAGTTCGATTTCAGCAAGCGCTTCCTGCCCGACGGTTTGTCGAAGGCCGCGCAGCTGCCGTTCCTGACGGCCGACGAAAAGCGGCTGTTCTCTCAAATGCAGGGCCGCACCTACGCCAACATGTTCGCGCTGGTGGAGCGCTTCATCGGCGCCAAGGTGCTCGAGATCAGCCGGGAGCACTGGCTCGGGGACCAGGTCGCGCTCGAAGCGCTCGTGCGCCTGACCGACGAGGAGCTCAAGCACCAGGAGTTGTTCCGCCGGCTCGAGGCGATGAGCGCCGGCGGCATGCCGCCCGGCTATGCCTTCCTGCCGCAGCCGAACGACGTGGCGCAAGCGGTGCTGGCGGCGTCGACCTGGGCCGTGCTCGCGCTCGTCTGCGACATCGAGCTGTTCTCGCAGGCGCACTACCGCAGCAGCATCGACCCGGAAACCCAGATCGACCCGCTGTGGAAGGACGTGTTCCTGTTCCACTGGAAGGAAGAATCGCAGCACGCGATCCTCGACGAGATGGAATGGATGCGCGAAGACGAGAAGCTCGACGGCGCGCAGCGCGATCGAGCCGTCGACGAGCTGATCGGCCTGGTGGCCGCGGTGGACGGCATCTGCCAGATGCAGGCCAAGGCCGATGCCGAGTACTTCGTCGACGTGGCCGGCCGCCCGTTCACTGCCGACGAGCAGCGCGCGATCCACGCCACGACGCTGGCGGCCTACCGCTGGCAGTACATCATGAGCGGCGTTCAGGACCCGCGGTTCCTGGAGATCATGGGCTCGATGATCAACGCCGAGCAAGGTGCACGCATCAACGCCGCGCTGGCGCCGATCGCCGCCGCCGTGCACTGAGCAGACTCGTCGCCCGGATGAAATCCGGGAGCGGCGCCTCGTGAAACGCACAACCCCGGATTTCATCCGGGCTGCGGACTTTCGACCTAGGGGGGCGCCGCGCCGAGTTGATTCCGTACTCCCAAGGTGAGCCATGCGACGGCAGCCCGCCGTCGCCATCATCAGGGAGAGTCATCATGGGTGAACGGAAGACCGACTCGACGCGCGGCAAGGACGCGCACGACGGGATCAAGCTGGAACTGGTCGGCCTGACCGCAGCGGACGAGCAGCCGAAGCTCGTCGTGCAGGCGCTGGACGCGAAGAACGGCGTGCTGCACGCGCAAGAGGCCGCGCCGGGCGGCCGCTTCACGATGCCGGGCGACGTGCTCAAGCGCGCGCACCGCGTGGTGCTGGGCGCCGCCGACGACAAGGGCGGCGTGCGCGCCGACGCCTCGGTCACCTACCGCGCCGGCGATTTCATGGCGCAGGTCAAGGACAACACGCTTGCGCTCGCCGAAGGCATCTGGTCGCGCTTCAAGTACCACTGGGCCTGCGTGAGCGGCAGCGTGCAGGCCTGCCGGCGCCGGCCGTGGTGGTACGACAGCCTCATCACCGCCGCCTCGTCCTCCACGCTGCAAACCCGCGACCGCGCCTTCGTGGCCGCGCCGCCGCTGGAGCGCTTCGTCCCGTCGATCAACGACCTGATCCAGTGGCCCTACCGCTGCGCGCCGGTGTGCCTGGGCACGATCGAGGTGTACCGCCGCAGTTGCTGCTGCTGGCCGATCGTCATCGACGACCTGCGCATCGACGACCTGATCCGCGACCTCGGGCGCTATGTCGAGCGACTGCCCAAATTCCCGCCGCCGAAAGGCGGATTTCCCCCGCCGCCCCCACCGCCGATCGACCCGCTGAAAACGCCCTTCTTCAAGGGCGGCGCGCTGAACGAATTCGCGCTGAACGCGGCAAACGACCTGGCCGTGCTGCGCTCGGTGCCGCGGCACCAGGCCGTCGAGTACGTCAACGCGCGCGCCTACCTGGTCCACCGGCTGTGCAGCTGCTCGGCGCCGGTCAAGGTGGCCAGCGGCACGCTGCAGCCCGACGGCAGCTTCAACATCTGCTGGCCCGAGCCGTGGCGGATCCTGCTGGCGAACTGCTACGAGCAGTACGCCTACGTCGTCAAGCAGACGATAGGCAGCACCACGACGACGATCTACGACGGCCTCGCCGCGGGCGCCTGGTTCGCCGCCGGCGACGCACCGACGCTCACCACCTACAGCCCGCACGCGTTCACCTGCAACGAAACCGGCACCGGCGACGGCGACGCCTATGTCTTCCTCGACCTGATCGGCGACACCGAAAGTCACGAGCTGACGACGCCGGCATCGACCGGCTGGGACCGCGTGGCCGCACCCAACGCGACCTCCGGCCTGCTCTTCCCCAACGTCGGCCCCAACGACAGCCATCTGCGCAACCTCGGCGGCGCGATCGAGCTCTCGTTCGTCTTCAGCCTCGGCATGCGCGACGCATCGATCGGCGCGCACTACTACCGCGTCAGCGTCTGCCGGGCCGATGCGCATGGCCACCCGACGGGCCCGCGCCACTACTACGGCGACGGCCTCGCCTGGCAGAAGATCGTCGGCGCCGACATCGTGCCCGACGTGCTCGGCCCGGTGAGCGCCGGCGGCGAGTCGCATCTGTACCGCATTCCGTACGCCGACGAGCCGTGGGTCGGGTCGGTGCGCTACCACGCGCTGATCAACACGCTGCTGGCCAACCTGAACGTGCCCGACGCGACCGATCTCGCGAGCCCGGCATCCAACCACCTCGTGACGCTGGAGGTGTTCAACGCCGCCGGCGAGCGCTTGCGCCCGCTCGGCAGCCCGGCCTCCGGGCAGCCCGGCACCGAACTCGCCGAGCCGTTCAAGTTCCGCCGCTGGTTCCAGCCCGGCGGCAGCATCGGCGACGACACGGTGGAAGTGCCGTACGCTGCGCTGACGCACCTGTTCTGCTGGGACAACCGGCCGCCGGTCGCCGACATCACGCGGCTGGTGATGGACGGCAACGCGTCGGACGAGGAATGCCAGTTCCTCGAAGGCCCGGCCGACTCCACCTTCGCCATCGAGTACAGCGCCTACGTACCGGATCAGCGCTTCCAGTACCGCCACGGCATCGGCTGGCTGCGCGGACTGAACGCGTCGGCGGCCAACGGGGGTGTCGGCACGCTGCCCACGCCGCTGAGCCCGACGAACGTCGGCAAGCCGCCCGCGCTGCCAGTCGTCAGCGGCAGCAACAGCTTCGAGCTGATGCTGACCCGGCTCGATGCGCCGAACCCGCCGGTCGTGCTGCAGCGCTGCTCGTTCGCGGTCACGCTGACGACGTTGGCGAAGACGACGAACGGCGAGAACCTGAACTACCCGCATGCGCAGGAAACGGCGGCGTTCGCATTGGCCATCGACGGCCCGGACGCCTGAGCCGACGGCGAGCGATGAGCGTCGACGCCGACTTCTGGCCCCGCCTCGCGGTGGCCATCCTCGCGACGTGGCGCTTCACGCACCTGCTCGCGCGCGAAGACGGACCGGGCGACGTCATCGCGCGCGTGCGCGCCGCACTCGGCGACGGCACGTGGGGCAGGATGCTCGACTGCTTCCATTGCCTGAGCCTGTGGGTGGCGGCGCCCGCCGCGTGGTGGGTGGCCGCACGCCCCGTCGATGCGGTGTGGGTCTGGCTCGCCGTCTCGGGTGCCGCGTGCCTGTGCGAGCGCCTCGGCCAGTCCAGCGTGGTCATGCATCCGTTGCCGGAATCGCGATCGGGAGAAGAAGGAGAAGACGATGGGATGCTGCGGACAAGGGCGTAATCCACCGCCGCCGGTTCTGCGGCCCGGCCCGCCCGCCGCGGTGCCGGAGTTCCGGCTTGGAACCCGCGGCGCCGCCGCGAGCGCGCGCGGCGTGCTGCTGCGCTGCCGCGAGCAGGCCCGCGTGCTCGTGCGCGGGCCGGTGACCGGTCGCGCCTACGAGTTCTCGGCTCAGCAGCCGGTCTTGTCGGTCGAGCCGCGCGACGCCGAGCTGCTGCTGCGCACGCGGCAGTTCGTTCGAGCTTAGGGCCCGCCCTCAGGACGCGCTTGCGACCTGCGTTTCGGGCGCAGCCCGAGACGCCGCCGACAGTTCTCCCGTTGACCGCTGCACTGCGAGGCAACGGGCCAAGCGCTTACCCAGCGCCACCAAGGTCAGGCTGGGCGGCAGACCCCAGGCCTCGGGGATCACGGAGCAGTCGCAGACGTAGAGCCCGTCGATCGGGCTCTTCAGGTTCGCATCGACGAGGTGCCCGATCTTCACCGTTCCTCCGGGGTGCGCGGCCAGGTACCAGGTCTTGTAGATATCGCTGGCACCGGCCGCCTGCAGCACGCGCTTGGCGTTCTCGAAGCCGTGCCGCGCGACCCGCTTGTCGGCCGCGGTCAGCATCTTGCGCACGCCGCCGCGGTCGGTCAGCCGGCCACCCAGCGCGTCCTTCCACTTGACCATGATGCGCGCGGTGCTGCGGTACGCGAAGAGCTTGTCCAGGCGACCCACCTGGGCGGCAAAGAGCGCGTGCATCAACGGCGGAAAGGGCAGGTCGGTCATCATGTATCCGTCGTCCTCCAGGTGCACGCCGGCGGACATGGGAATCTCGTTGTCCTGCACACGCACGCCCGGCATCGTGCCGCACACCGTAATCAAGGGGTCGAAGAAGAAGTCGTGGCCCGCCTCTTGAAGGCCGCTGGCGCGCAGGATCAGTGGCGAGCCGATGCCGCCTGCCGCCAGCACGATGCGCTCGGCCGAGGCGGTACAGATTCTCCCGTCCTTGACGTATTCGACACCGGTCGTGCAGCCGTGACCCTCCAGCACGCGCGTGACCTTCGCGCCGTTGAGCAGCACCGCGCCGTGTGCCACGGCCTCGTCCACGTACATGCGCGCGCTCCACTTCACGCCGTGCACGTCGCCGAAGTAGCCGAAGGAGTGCTCGGGCTTCCAGCGCTCCTGGAACATGTTCTTGTCGAGCTTGCGCCAGTCCAGGCCGACGTCGCGCGCTCCGGCCATGATGCGTTGTGCCATCGGCGTCATCATCGCGTCGGCCAGCGGCGCGATGGGCAGTTCGGCGCGTGCAGCGGCCGCGTCGGCGGCCAGGTCCACGCCATGCCGGCGGAACATCGCGAGCGGGACGGGCCAGGCGCACGCGTAGTAGAAGAGCGAGCTGCCGCCGGTGGTGATGCCGCGCACCAACCCCAGCAGCTGGGGCGTGAACAGCAGGCTCTTGCCCGGCACCATCAACTCTGTCAGGCCCTGCGCCACATTGCCACGGATCGGCCCGCCCGGGCCCCATTCGAGGATCAGCACCTTCTTCCCCCGCAGTGCCATGTCGCGCGCCACGGTGGCGCCGCCAGGGCCGGTGCCGATGACGATGAGCTCGTAGCCCGAGGGGCTGGCAGCGGGTACGGCGTTTTCTTCGAAGTGCTTGGGCATGTCGGTTCCCTCCGGTCTTGGCTCAGACCCGACTTTGACAGGGTCCCTCCGAGACTGCCTTAGGGTAGCTGTTGCCGGCGGTTGCAATCGACACCGCCTGCTGACACACGCGGCGCAGTTCCCTTCCAGGGACTGCCGATACCAAGGGCGAGCCGGGTCTTCCGGTTCATCCGCCCGAGGGCACCTGCACAACCCGGTTGTCGCAGCCGTCCCTTCCCTGTCGCCCCGTTCGTCCTTGCGCGTTGCGAAACGCCGCAAGACGGCTCCCTTGTGCAGTACGAGCCATGTCCATTCCCCTCCTCGCCTTCGCCCGCCATCACTTCACGCGGGCCCTGGCCGCCGCGTTCTGCCTGTCGCTTGCCGCCTGCGGAGGCGGCGGCACCAGCGGCGACGATCTCGCCGAACCGCTCGCGCAGCCGCAGCACGACGGCAGCCGACGGATCGCCGCCGTGGCCACCACCCACACGCTGCACGTCGGCATCAAGATCCCCGGCCACCCGCACGCGGTCGACGTGTACCAGCCGGCCGGCGCCACCCGCGCCATCGTGTTCCTGCACGGGCGCGGCGGGCGCACCGGGCTGCTCGCCTACGAGTTCGGATTCAATCGAACGAAGGCGGCGCCGACGGCGAAGAACGTCGATTGGGATTGGCTGGCCCGCCACGGCATCATCGCGGTGTTCCCGCAAGGCCAGACGCCGCCGGGATCGACGCGGTCGACCTGGAGCAACTACATCCAGGACTCTGGCCACGACGACGTCGCCTTCCTTCACGCACTGTCGTCGCATGTGACGGCGCAGTACGGCGCGACCGAGGTGTCGCTCGCCGGGCATTCGAACGGCGGCGCGATGGCCGCGCGCATGTGGTGCGAGAGCACGCCGTCGTACAAGGCCTACGTGACGCTGGCCGGCCCGATGCCGTCGTCGACGCACCCAATCCCGTCCGGGACCTGCACGCCGCTCGCGCCGGCGCCGTACCACGCGGTGGTCGGCGGCAACGACAGCACGCTCGCGCAGTTCGCGCCCGGCAACACGGTCCCCACGGCCGAGCAGATGGCCGCTGGCCTCACCGACATGGTGCTCGTCTCCGAATGGATTCGCCATCAGGACCGCAGCCGGGTGATCTGCGGCGACAGGCCGGCGCTGGAAGGCGGCAGCGTCGCCGCGTCGGGACCCACGTGGAACGCCTGCGACGCACGCATCCGCTACACGGTGGTGACCCACGCGGAGCACCCGATCGCATCGATCGAGCAGCATGCGGGCATCAGGATGGCCGATCTGATCGCCGCATTCGTGCAGTGATCCGCGCGGGGGGCGCCGGGATGCCCCCGTAGGGACGGGTGCCCCGGATACCTTGAGATACTCCGGCACGCCCCCATTTCTTTCCATGCCCTTGAATTCCTCCCCGACCCGTCCCGCCGAACGCCTGAATCTGCCCAACCCGCGCCACGTCAAGCGAGTGCCGCCGCACATCGGCCGGGAACAGCTCGATCGCATCCGCCGGGCAGCCTACAGCCTGCCGCAGGTCGTGAAGCCGGCGGACTTCGTCGACGAACAGAGCGACGGCTTCGAGGACCACCTCGACCATCTCGGCCTCGTTCTGCTGCAAAAGGCCGCGGCCGGCGCGCGGCCGAGCCGCTGGATCGCTCCCGATCTGATGGACAGTGCGCTGGCCCACCTCGACGCGGTCGGCAGCGGGCCCGACGCGCGGCCGCTGATGCTCGAGCGCACGTCGGCGCTGCAGGCGCTCGGCGTCGCGCGCCATGCCGGGCCATTGGAGTACCTTCGTGCTGCGCACTCCGGTATGAGCCCTTCGGGCGGCCGGGCGGGCTCATGGACCCGCCTGATCAGCCATGCACTGTCACTGTCGGAAGCCGGCGGATCGGTGCCGGTGCTGTTTCGCACGCCTGTCGACGCCGCGGCCGTCTGGGCCTTCTTCCGCACCGGCGACATGGCGGCGCTGCGCGCCGCGCTCGGCGCGCCTGCCCCGTACCCGCACGCAGCAGAGTTGACCGCTCACCTCGAGTCGCTCGTCGCGCGCAGCCGCGCCTACAAGCCGCGCCACCTTGATTCGCTGCTGCCTCGGCTGCAGTCCGCCTGCGCCACGCCGCAGCCGCTCGCCGAGCTGAAGCTCGCCTGCATCCGCGCGCAAGACCGTTGGGAGCACGTCGTCGGCGAGATCGACATGCTCGAAGGCCTGAACAGCGAGCTCGCGTTCCAGCGCTACCCCGACACCTTCGACAAGGCGCGCCGCCTGCAGCGCAGCGTGACGCTCTACGTCGGCCCGCCGAACAGCGGCAAGACCCACGCGGCGTTCGAGCGCCTCGCCCAGGCACTGGACGGCGCCTACCTCGCCCCGCTGCGGCTGCTGGCGCTCGAAGGGCGCGACCGCCTGGTGGCGCGCGGCGTGCCGTGTTCGCTGCTGACCGGCGAAGAGAACGTGCCGGCGCCCGAGGCGCGAGTCGTCTCCAGCACAATCGAGATGGTGGGCACGAACACACCGATCGACGTGGCCGTGATCGACGAAGCGCAGATGATCTTCGACGCGTCGCGCGGCTGGGCCTGGACGCAGGCGATCGTCGCCGTACCGGCCAACGAGCTGATCATCATCTGCTCCGACTACGCGGTGCCGGCGATCGAGAAGCTGCTCACGCTGTGCGGCGAGCGCTGCGAGGTGCGGCATTTCGACCGCAAGCAGCACGTCGAACGTCTCGCCCGTCCGGTGCCCGTCTCGGCGCTGCAGCTCGGCGATGCGGTGGTGGCGTTCAGCCGCCGCGACGTGCTGATGCTGCGCGACCAGATTGCCGCGAGCGGCCACCCGGTGTCGGTGATCTACGGTGCTCTGCCGCCGGAGGTGCGCCGGCGCGAGGCCGAGCGCTTCGCGACCGGCGAGTCGCACATCCTCGTCGCCACCGATGCGATCGGCATGGGGCTGAACCTGCCGATCCAGCGGGTGCTGTTCAGCACGATGACCAAGTTCGACGGCCAGGACGACCGGCCGCTGAGCGAGTCCGAAGTGCACCAGATCGCCGGCCGCGCCGGGCGCTTCGGAATGCACGAAGAAGGCTTTGCCGGCGTGCTGAAGGAGGCCGAACCGTCGGCCGCCGGCATGTTGGCCGAGCTGCTGGCGAAGAAGCCGCAGGCACCGCTCGACTTCAAGGCGCCGGTCGCGCCCAACGGCTGGCACATCGACACGATCGCCTCGCGGCTGCACAAGACCCGGCTGCGCGACGTGCTCGCGGTGTTCGTCGGGCAGTTGAAGCTCGATGACGCCCACTTCGCGGTGGCCGAGCTGGAGCAAATGCTCGAACTGGCCGAAGCGCTGGACCGCAGCGCCGCGTCGCTCACGCTGAAGGAACGCTTCATCTACGCGCAGGCCCCGGTCGACACCCGCACCGAGTCGCAGCTGCAGGCCTTCCTCGACTGGAGCAGCAGCCACGCGCTGACCGGTCGAGCCGGCTCGCCGTGGTTCCTGGACGAGGTCGACGGGCACAGCCGCCTCGACCGCATGGAGCAGGCGCTGCGCGCGTGCACGCTGTGGCTGTGGTTGGACCTGCGCTTCACGGGCGTCTACGGCCACGTCGACGCGGTGCTCGCGCTGCGCAGCGAGCTCAACGACGGCATCGAGCGCCAGCTCAAGGGCAAGCGGCCGCTGGCGCAGGTTCGCCGCGGCATGCGCCGGGCCGGCCCGAGGCCGGCCGCGTGAAGGCGCCGCAGCGGCTGCAATCGCTGATCGACGAAGGAATGATCGACGCCGTCGTGCGCCAGCTGATGAGCGGCAAGGAGGCGACGGTCTACGTGGTGCGCTGCGGCGACGAAACCCGCTGCGCCAAGGTCTACAAGGAGGCCACGCAGCGCAGCTTCCGCCAGGCCGTCGACTACACCGAGAACCGCAAGGTCAAGAACACCCGCCAGGCGCGCGCGATGGCCAAGGGCACACGCTTCGGCCGGCAGGCGCAGGAGGCGGCCTGGCAAAGCGCCGAGGTCGATGCGCTGTACCGGCTTGCGGCCGCCGGCGTGCGCGTGCCGCGGCCGCACAACTTCCACGAGGGCGTGCTGCTGATGGAGCTGGTGGCCGACGAGCAGGGCGCCGCGGCCCCGCGGCTCAACGACGTGGCGTTCACCGCCGAGCAGGCGCGTTCGCTCCACGCGGCGCTGATCGCGGAGGTCGTGCGCATGCTGTGCGCCGGCGTCGTGCACGGCGACCTGTCGGAGTTCAACATCCTGCTCGCCGCCGACGGGCCGGTGATCATCGATCTGCCGCAAGCGGTGGACGCCGCCGGCAACAACCACGCGCAGCGCATGCTGCTGCGCGACGTGGCGAACCTGCGTGACTTCTTCGGCCCTTTCGCGCCCGAACTGCTGCACACCGACTTCGGCCACGAGATCTGGGACCTGTATGCACGCGGCCTGCTGAGCACCGAGACCGCGCTGACCGGCCGCTTCGAGCACAAGGGCGGGGCCGTGGACCTGGGCGGCGTGATGCGCGAGATCGACGACGCGCGCGCCGAAGAGGCGGCGCGGCTGCTGCGGCTGAAAACGCCGCAGTAGCGCGAGCCTGCAACGCCTGCGCCGCCGGCGTTCGGTCTAAGCCTCGAGGTTCTCGTGGTGCGCGACCGCCCCCTGCTTCCAGTAGGCCGCGGCGCGCACCGCATGGCGATCGACGCCCTTTTCGTCGACCAGCACACGGCGCAGCGCCGCCATCGTGCGGGCTTCGCCGGCGCACCACGCGTAGCCCTCGCCGCTCGGCAGTGGCAGCGCACGCACGGCATCGATCAAGCCGTCGGCATCGTCGACCCACTGCAGGTCGACCGCGGCGGCGCTTCGGAACACGCGCCGATCGGCCGCATCGGCCACCTGCAGCCGCACGATCGCGTGCGCGCCGGCAGGCAACTCTTCGAGCCGGCGCGCAACGGCCGGCAGCGCGGTCTCGTCGCCGGCGAAGAAATGCCAGTCGTAGTCGAGCGGGATGACCAGCGAACCGCGCGGCCCGCCGACGACCATGCGCTGGCCCGGCGCGGCTTGCGCCGCCCACTCGGCTGCGGGCCCGCTGCCGTGCAGCGCGAACTCGATGGTGAGTTCGCGCGCGGCGGCGTCGAAGTGGCGCGGCGTGTAGTCGCGCATCACCGGCTCGGCGGCGTGCGCGTCGAGGATCACCTTGACGTGGTCGTCGAACGAGGCGCTGACAAAGTCGACCAGCGACTCGCCGCCGAGCACGATGCTGCGAAAGTGCGGGCTCGGCGCCTCGACACGCAGCACCCGCACGTCGCGGCGCTTGATCTCGTGGCGAACGCGCTGCACGCGGCGAACGGCAACTTCATCGGTCATGGCTTTTCAAGATAGTTGACAATATCTCCCATCATGCGCAAATCGATTGACAATGTCAACCGTCAGGACACGCTGCCGGAAGACAACCCGCTGGAGCTGATCCACACCGTCATGCACCAGTACCGGTCGCAGCAGTACCAGGTGCTGCGCGACGGGCCGCACGACATCACCCACATGGAGAGCAAGGTGCTGGGTTACGTGCACCGCCACCCCGGCGCCACGCAAAGCGACTTGTCGCGCGACAGCGGGCGCGACAAGGCGCAGCTCGCACGCTTGATCAAAGGTCTGCGCGAGCGCGAACTGCTGGCCAGCGAAGCCGACGCCGCCGACCGGCGCAACCTGCGGCTGTCGCTCACGCCGCAGGGCCGGTCGGTGCTGCGCGTGCTGGAGCAACAGTCGCAGCGGCTGGCCAAGCAGGCGGTCACCGGGCTGGACGCCGGCGAGCAACGCCTACTGGTCGCGCTGCTGCAGCGGGTCAGCAAGAACTTCGGCACGGCACGCTGAGCGCCGCGGGCGGTCAGCTCGGTTCGGACGCCCGACGCGGCGCCGCGTTGGCGCGTTTCAGGTTGAAAAGGTTGCCGATCAGGATCAGCGCCGCGCCGAGCGCCGTGACGAGGTCGATGCGCTCCGAATAGACGAGCCAGCCGGCCGCCGCCGTCAACGGCACGCGCAGGAAGTCCATCGGCACGACCACGGTCGCATCGGCATGGCGCAGCGCCCGCGCCATGCAGTAGTGCGAGAAGGTGCCGCAGAACGCCACGACGAGCACCCAACCCCAGACGCCGGCCGACGGCCAGCGCCACACGGCCAGCGCCGGCACCAGGCCGATCAGCGACTGCACGACGAGCATCCAGAAAATGATGACGACGGCGCTGTCGCTGCGCGTCAGCGACTTGGTCATCGTCACCGACACCGCGAAGCCCACCGCGGCGGCCAGCGCGATGGCCTGGCCCAGGCTCACGCCGCTGGCCGCGGGCCGCACGATGAGCCCCACGCCCAGCAGGCCGAGCGCGACGGCGAGCGTCTTCCAGACGTTCATGCGTTCACCGAGGAAGGCCACCGCCAGCACGGCCGTCCAGATCGGCATCGTGAATTCGATGGCCACCACCTGCGCGAGCGGAATCAGCGTCAGCGCGACGAACCAGCCGTACTGCGCCGCGTAATGCACCGCGTTGCGCAGCGCATGGTGGCCGGGCCGGGCGGTCTTCATCGCCGCGAAGCCACCGCTGGCGCGAATCAGCGGGTAGAGCAGGAGCAGCCCGATGACCGAGCGCAGCGCCATGATCTGAAAGACCGCGAGTTCCCGCGTGGCCTCGCGGCCAGCGACCGCGATGACGACCATCAGCGACAGCCAACCGGCCATCCACAGTGCAGCCTTGGACATCGATGGCGAAGCGTGCATCGGCCGCAGCGTAACCTGTCCCGGACCCGGTTCATCGTGCCGGTCACCGCGGTGGCGCCGCGTCCGGATCGCAGATCGCGGATCGCGAAGCCCGGTCGCCCGAATCTGCAGTTCGTCGCATGCCGCTGGCGCGTGGCGGCGCAGACGCTACGCTGGCCCCATCGACCACAAAGAGCCAGGAGAAATGCGATGTCCATCAGCGACGAACTCGAAAAATTGGGCGAGCTGCATCAACGCGGCGCGCTGTCGGACGACGAGTTCTCGCGCGCCAAGGCGCGGGTTCTCGATGGCGCGGCGCGCCCGGGCTCACAAGCGCCGGCGGTATCGGCGCTCAACGCCTTGCGCCGCAGTCGCGAGGACCGCTGGCTGGGCGGTGTGTGCGGCGGCCTGGCCGCGGTAACCGGCATGGCCGCCTGGGTCTGGCGACTGCTGTTCACCTTGCTCGTGCTGTGCGGCGGAACGGGCGTGCTGGTCTACGTACTGCTGTGGATTCTGTTGCCGCAGGAGGACCTGCGGCTCGGCGGTCCGCCCGCGGAGGTTCACGCCGGATGAAGCGGCGCGACGGTCAAGCCGGCGCCGGGCGCGCCATCGCCCGACTCGATGGGCGCGCCCACCACCGCTCGAAGAAGTAGTGGGCGACGGCATTGACTGCCGGTTCAACCAAGGCATAGGCACCGGCCAGCACGAAGCTCCCGGTGAGCAGCCAGCCGACGCTGACGGCGATCAGCAGATGGATCGCGGTGAAGGCGGAGGTCTTGGCCAGCGAGGAATCGAAGTGTCGGAATCGCATGCGCAAACGATAGTCGTTCTCAACTATGCCGGGCCAATCGATTGCTTTCATCGCCGCCATTGCGTGAGCCGGCAATCGGTCCTGCGGCGCCAGAATGGCGCCATGCCGACATCACCGCCCGCCCAGCCTCGCAACCCGCTGCATGGCCTGACGCTCGAGACCATCGTCAGCGAGCTCGTCGCGCACTACGGCTGGGACGGCTTGGCCGAGCGCATGCCGGTGCGTTGTTTCACGCTCGAGCCGAGCGTGAAGTCCAGCCTGAAGTTCCTGCGCAAGACGCCCTGGGCGCGCGAGAAGGTCGAGTCGCTCTACCTCTTCATGTTGCGCGAGGCACGGCGGAGTTCGCGTTGACCTGCGGGCTAGGGCACACAGGCGTACATTGGCCGGCATGGCACACCTTCCGGACTCCGTGCTCGATGCCATCGTCGTCCCGCCGCTGCGCGAGCTGAGCGACGGCTTCCATGTCCGCCGCGCGCTGCCGTCGGCGAAGCGCCGGATGGTCGGCCCCTTCGTGTTCGTCGACCAGATGGGGCCGCACATCTTTCCGGTTGGAAGCGGCCTGGACGTGCGTCCCCATCCGCACATCGGGCTGGCCACGGTCACCTACCTGCTGCAAGGTGAAATCATCCACCGCGACAGCCTTGGCAGCGTGCAGGCCATCCGCCCCGGCGAGCTGAACTGGATGAGCGCGGGGCGCGGCATCGTCCATTCGGAGCGAACGGCGCCACCAGCACGGCAGTCCCCGTCCCCGCTGTCCGGATTGCAATGCTGGGTGGCCCTGCCGCAGGCGAACGAGGACGACGCGCCGTCGTTTGCCCACTTCGACGCCTCGCAGCTGCCGGCCATCGAAGGGGAAGGCGTCTCGGCGCGGGTGGTGGCCGGCGACTGCTTCGGCCGGCGCTCGCCGGCGCCGACGCTGTGGCCGCTGTTCTTCGTCGACGTGCAGTTGCAGCCCGGGGCGCGCCTCGAGGTGCCGGCGCAGTACCGTGAGCGCGCCGTCTACGTGGCCGACGGAAGCCTCGGTGTGGCCGGCGAGGGGCCGTTCGATGCCGGGCAGTTGCTGGTGCTCACACCCGGCGTCGGCGTGACGCTCGCGGGCGCGGGGTCCACGCCGACGCGCCTGATGCTGCTCGGCGGCGAGCCGATGGACGGGCCGCGCTACCTGGCGTGGAACTTCGTCGCCAGCTCGCTCGACCGCATCGAGCAGGCCAAGCAGGACTGGCGCGACGGCCGGTTCGCGCCGGTGCCGGGCGAAACCGAGTTCATTCCGCTTCCCGAGCTGCCGGGAAGACCGGTTTCCTACCCCTGACGCCCGGCAGCCGTCACGGCTGCGCCTTCGGCGGCATACCCCCGCCCGGGCTCTCGAGTGTGGAAAGGAAGTCCCTGGCGCTCTCCACCTGTCTCTCCAGCCGCTTCAGCGACGCTTCGAGTTCGTCGTCTGCGGGCGGGGCCGGCGCGGTCGCATCCTCGGAAGGACCCGTCCCGCCGGTCGAAGCCGCCCGGGTTCCCTGCGCGCGTGCCGACACCGGCATGACACGCCCTGTAAAAGGTACAGCACAAAACACCACCCACGGGACACTTTGCCGGGATTGGCGTAACAGGTGTGTGGGGTCGTGCTGCGGACTGGCGCGGGTCATGGGCGGAGCACTCGGTTTTGGCTGGATGAGCACGCCAACCCAAGCAAGGGCTGTTCCCCAGACTGCCAACTTCGGCACGCGCCGGCGACATTCGTTGCAGGCGGGGCCTCACCCGAATCCCCAGGTCCGTTTCGTTTCGATACAGTCGGAATCGTTTGAGAACGGCACACCCGCGCGAAAGCCGGGGTCGCAAAGCCTCCGGTCTACGGCCCTTGGGTCACGACAGCGGGGTTGCCCACCTGGCCGGTGGCATCGGCGGCTTCGCTTGCGCACGGGTGTGCCGGTGCCTTCACCTGCACAGGAGAGCGCCATGCACCCGATCAAGATTCACAAAACGCTGTGTCGGTCCCAGGACGGACAGGTCGTACTGGCCGACGACGCGCAGAGCCGGTCCTTCGTCGGCACGAGCATCGGCGAACACGGCGGTTTCGTGTTCGTGCAGATCGACCGGGTGACGCTGCTGGAGCTCGAACGCGGCATGGTCGACGTCCACACCGTCGTGGCCGAACGTGGCGTCGGCATCACGTTCGAGGCGCCCGCCGGCGCCATCGCCAACGGTCCCGCCCTCGATACCGCGCCGACGTGAACGCCGCCGTCCCCGCCGCGGCAACCGGCGATTCGTTCGAGCAGCGTGCGGTGCAGCTCGTCTTGTTTCTCGTCGAATGCCATGCCGCGTCCGGCGCCTCGCCGCGGCGCGAGCGGGAGTTGGCCGACTGGATCGCCCGCTGGCAAAACGCGCCGCTGCACGGCTGGCGCGCCGCGCATCACTTCGTCGCGGAGGAGCTCGGCATCATCCTGCGCGCACTCAACGGCCCGCCCGCCGGCGGCTCGCGCCTCCACCCGCGAGGCCACCAGCAGATGTGCTGGGTCATCGCCCAATGCATGACCGAGCGATGAGCCTCTCCAAACCCCGCCCCATCACGAGCTTCAAGGTGCTGGTCATCGACGACCAGCAGCAGATGCGCCAGATCATCCGCGAGTCGCTGTACCGGCTCGGCATCCGCAACGTCGTGATGGCCGGAACGGCCAAGGAAGCGCTGAAGGCGATGCAGGCCGAGAACGTCGACGTGGTGCTGTCGGACTACAACCTCGGCGAAGGGACCGACGGCCAGCAACTGCTGGAGGCCGCGCGCGGCTCGAACATCCTGAGCCCGGTCGCGCCGTGGATCTTCATCACGGCGAATTCGATGCGCGCCGACGTGCTCGCCGCCGGCGACTACGTCCCCGACGGCTACATCGTGAAGCCGTTCACCGACCAGCTGCTGTCGCGCTACATCGAGGCGCTGTCGGCCCGCAAGGGTCTGCTCGCGCCGTTGCTGCACGCGTTCGACGCGAAGGCATGGGACGAGGTGCTGCGCATCGCCGAAGGTTTCGCCCGGCGCAGCGATGCGCTGTCGGTCGAAGGGCTGAAGCAGAAGGCGCAGGCGCTGATGAAACTCGGCCGCTTCGACGACGCGCTGCGCACCTTCGACCAGGTGCTCGGCATGAACTCGCAGCTGGGCTGGGCCGGGCTCGGCCGCGCGCAGGCGCTGCGCGCCGTCGGCAAGTCGGCGCCGGCGCGTGAAGCGCTGGAGGCGCTGATCGAGGACCAGCCCGACTACGCCGCCGCCTACGACGCGCTGCTGGAGATCGCCGAGGAACAGGGCGACCAGGACGCCGCATTGAAGACCGCGCGCGCGGTGGCCGACCTGGTGCCGAACGCCAAACGCAAGATCCGGCTCGGCGCGGTGGCGCTCGGCGCCGGACAGGCCGACGTCGCGGTCAAGGCGCTCGAGCAGGCGGTGGCGAAGAACAAGGGCTCGATCACCCGCTCGCACAACGAGAACGTGCTGCTCGCGCAGGCGCTGGTGGACACCGGCGACACACGCCGCGCGCTGGCCGTCGCGGCCGACGTGGTCAAGCAGTTCCCGGATCAACCGGTGGCGCAGATGATGTCCAAGGCGATCAGCGCGCAGGCGCACCAGCTGTCGGGCAACACGAGCGAAGCGAGCAGCCTGATGGCGCAGGTGGAACAGGCCATGGCGCAGACGCCGCTGGAAGACGCGCACAAGCTGCTGGTCGCGAAGACGGCGCTTGCGACCGGCCGGCTCGACATGGGCCAGGCGCTGATCGAGGCCATCGCGCGCAACAACACCGACCGGCCGCTGATGGTGGCAGCGGCCGTGCGCGCCGCGCAGGGCACGCCGGTCGAGAGCGAATGTCAGGTCCTCGCCGAACGTGCCGGCGCGGACGTGCAGCAGGCCGTGCAAGGCGTGCTGAAAGCCAAACGCGACGGCGATTTCGCGAAAGCGATCGCGATCGGCGAAGTGGCGCTGAACCTGTCGCCGACGAACTTCACGGTGCTGATCGAACTGTGCACGCTCTACCTCGTCGCGATGGGGCGCCTGGGCCGCGAGCAGGAACACGCGGCGCGCTCGCGCGAACTGCTCGAATCGCTGGAGCTGCGCCACCCCGACCACAACCGCGTCGCGGCGGCCCGCAAGTTCTACCGCGAGCGGCTGGCGGCCGCCGCCGCCTGCGCAGCATGAGCCGTACGAAAGGCGCCCGATGAACGCGCTCGCGGCCGCGGTCGCGCACGACGTGAAGAACCGCCTCGCGATCCTCGGCGAGGAACTCGCGAGGCTGCGCAGCCTCTCGCTGAGCCCGCAGGCGCAGCGGCACGTGGCCGCCGCAAGCGAGCAGGCCGCGCAGGTCACCGCCAAGCTGGTCGAACTGCTCACGGTGCAAAAGGCGGCCGCATCCGGCGGGCTGCGCGCGGCGGTGCACGAAGAGCTGCCGGAGTCGTTTCTCGCCGACGTGCATGCCGCCGCGCTGCCGCTCGCCGGCGGCCGCCTGGAACTGGCGCGGCGGGTCGACAACGCGCCGGCGTTCTGGTTTTTCGACCAGCACCTCGTGCGGTTGGCGCTCGATTCCGCACTGCACAACGCACTGCATTTCGCGGTCTCGCGCATCACGCTCGGCTGCCGCATGGAAGGCGGCCTGCTGTGTTTTTACGTGCATGACGACGGGCCCGGCGTGCAGGACCAAGCTTGCGAGACCTCGACCGGCCTCGGCCGGACGCTGTGCGAGGAAGTGGCCCGCGCGCATCGCAACGGCGACCGCCACGGCCACAGCTCGCTTCGGAACCATCACAATGGAGGCGCCCTCTTCGAGCTTCATTTGCCATGATCACCCCCGCCAACCGCCGGCTCTACGCACGAAAAGTCCTTCGGCGCGCAGCCATCGTGGTGCTCCCGGGCGGGGTGAAACGGGAGGTGAAGACCTGGGACCTCGGGCAGGACGGGATGGCCATCCTGTCGCCCAAACCGATCTCACCGGGCACGCGATGCGAGATGACACTCGAGCTCCCGCAAGGCGACCGGTCGACCGAGTTGAGCGTGCCGGTGAAGGTCGTCTACTGCTCCTTTTCGGGCAGCGACGGCTTCAAGGTCGGCATGAGCTTCGGCGACCTGGATGCGGACGCCGCCGCTGCGATCCAGCAGTTCTCAGCAGCGACGTGAGCCGCAGAACCGGCGCCGTCTGATTCGATCAGGCGCCGTTGTCCTACTCCGGCGTGGCCGCGCCGGGTGCGCAATGGCCGGATGCGTATTGAGGAACGGCCGTGATCACGCTGTCGCAATGGGGACTGTCGTGGCCGCGGATCCAGCGCCTGCTGACCGCCGCGCTGCTCGTCTTCGGTCTGGTGCAGCTCGTCGGCCTGTTGCGCGAACTCGACTGGCGCGGCATGGCCGAGGCGATCGTGTCGTACCCGGCCGCACCGCTGTGGCTTGCGGCTGCGTTGACGATCGCAAGCTACGCGGTGTATGCGAGCTACGACCTGCTGGGCTGCCGCCACGTCGGCCTGTCTCTCGGGCGCGGGCGGGTGTTCGTCATCGGCCTGATCTGCCATGCCTACGGCCTGAGTCTGGGGCCGGCCGCCGCCGCGTTCCGGTTTCGCCTGTACATGCGCCTGGGCGTCGGCGCGAAGCAGACGGCCGCCGTGTGGCTGGTGACCATTGCGACGAACTGGCTCGGCTTCCTGGTGCTTGCCGGCGTGGCGTTCGCGGCACGCGTGGTCACGCCGCCGCCGGACTGGCCCGTCGCTGCCGGTGCGTTGCAGGCTGTCGGCGTCGCGCTGCTGGTGCTGGCCGGCTTGTGTTTCGCGCTGTGCGCTTCCACGCGCCGCCGGACCTGGCAGGTGCGCGGCCGCACGCTGCGGTTGCCGAGCTTGCGCTTCGCCGTGCTGCAGTGCGTACTGTCGCTGGCCAACTGGCTGCTGATTACCGCGATCCTGTTCGCGCTGCTGCAAGGCGCGGTGGACTTCGGGCCGCTGCTCGGCGCACTGATGGCCAGCGCGCTCGCGCTCGCGGTGGTCGACGTGCCTGGCGGGCTGGGCGTGACGGAGGTGGTCTTCCTCTCACTGCTCGGCGGCGAGGTTGCGTCGGCGCAGCTGCTGGCGGCGCTGGTGGCCTACCGCGGGATCTGCTTCGTCGTGCCGCTGCTGGTGGCGATGCCCGCCTACTTGGCGATCGAGTGGCGCGGGCGAAGCGTTGCCTCGTAGCCTACGAATTGCCGGCAATTGCCGAGCGGACGTTGCCATGAGCTGCATCGAGACGCGCCGCCGCCGTCGCGACGTCGGTCTTGTTCAGGATCGCGACGATCGCCACCTTGACGCTGTAGTTGCAGGCCGCCAGCGTGTCGCGCACGGTTCGCTCCTCCGCGCCGGTCGCGTGCATCGTCAGCGCTTCCGCGCGGCGCAGCAGCTTCGTGTTGCTGGCCTGCAGATCGACCATCAGGTTGCCGTAGACCTTGTTCAGCTTCACCATGATCGCGCTGGACAGGGTGTTCAGCGCGATCTTCTGCGACGTGCCCGCCTTCAGCCGCGTGCTGCCGGAAATGATCTCGCTGCCGGTGTTCAGCGTGATCGCGATGTCCGCGCCGAGCGTCAGCGGCGCCGCCGGATTGTTGGCAATGCCGATCGTCAGCGCCCCCGCGGCGCGCGCCGCCTCGAGCGCGCCGACGACGTAGGGCGTGGTGCCCGATGCGGCGAGCAGGATGACCACGTCGTCGCGCGTGGCGGCCACGGCGGCGAAGTCGGCGCGGCCCTGCTCGGCGCTGTCTTCGGCGCCTTCGACCGACTCGAACATCGCCTGCGATCCGCCGGCAAGCAGCGCCACTGCGCGCTCGCGCGGCCACGAGAAGGTGGGAAACAGCTCCACGCTGTCGAGCACGCCCAGGCGCCCCGAGGTGCCCGCGCCGACGTAAATCAGCCGGCCGCCGGCGGCAATGCGCGGCACCGCCGCCTCGACCGCCGCGGCGATCCGCCCGCGGACGGCCTTGACCGCGGCCACGGCGTGCACCTGGTCGTCGACGAAGCTGTCCACCAGGTCCGCGACCGAATACCGGTCGAGATCGGGATGCCGCTCGCTCGGCGCCTCGGTCGTGAGCGCCGCGAACTCTGGCGCGGCGGCCGATGCAGGCAGGCCGCCGGGCGGTGGCCGGCGGCCTTTCGCCGGTTCGGCCGCCGGGGGGGCGTCAGCGGCCGTCGCGGTCCGAGTCGCCGGGAACGGCCCGCTCGGTGGCATCGCTGACACGGGTCCATGCGTCACGGGTCGCTTCCTTGGCATGGTCCCAGCTTAGACGGGATTGACCCCGCGCCTGCTCCCAACCGCGGCCCAGGTCGGGTTCGACATCGTCGAAGGAGCGGTCGGAATGCTCGGGAAACGTGCCCCAGCCATAGCGGTACGCCGGGCCGTAGTCGTTGTAGGTCCAGGCTGCGTCGAAATAGGGACGGCTGGCGTAATGCTCGCGCCAGTAGGTGTCTTCGACCGTCGGGTCGATTTTTTCCGCGATGCCCTTGCCGGCCAGACCGCCGGCGATCGCGCCGACGGCGGCGCCGATCGCGGTGCCCACCGGGCCGGCGACGGTTCCGACCGCCGCGCCGGCGGCAACGCCGCCCGCTGCTGCGCCCAGCCCCGTGCCCACCGGATGCGCGCCCGGCGCGCCGCTGATCGGGTCGCGGTTCGCGTCGCGGTCTTTCGGTTCGCCTTTCGCGAGAGGTCTGTCCTTGTCGATGCTCATGGCGTCTTTCTCCTGATCCTGCGGTTGATCAACGCGGCGCGGCGAGATGCCGGCCGCCCCATCCGCCATTGCACCTGCATCGCTCGCGCCAGCCCATCGGACGGCCCCACCACGTGGCGTAGGATTTGGCTTGCAAGCGGGGGAAGACGCTGTTGCGAAGCACAGCCCGTCAGAACCAGCCTTTCACCGTATCGAACAGGCCCCGGCCCGCCGCATCGCCGCCGATCGCTCCGGCGATGCCGCCAATCACGCCGCCGACCACCGTGCCGACACCGGGAAAGATCATCGTGCCGATGGCTGCGCCGCCGGCCGCACCGCCCCATGCGCCCAGCGCGCCGCCAGCGACACCGGAGGCCGCGCGACCTGTGTTGGCGCCGACCTGGTTGCCGTCGGCACGGAAGGCCTGGCCGACCTCGATCACGTCGAGCACGATGCCCAGCGGCCGCGCGACGCGGCCCGCGCCCTCGAGCCACTGGCCGGAGCTGCGCAGCGCGCGATTGCCGGCGAGCGCGTCGGCGTCGAGCGCCGCCTGGGCACGGATGTCGCCGTCGAGCCCGGTGCGGCCGGCTTTCGATTCGATCTCGATGCGTTCGTTGAAGCGCGGGTCGTTCGCCGGCACGTCGACCACGACGTCGACCCGCCGCGCGCCGCCGTTGCGCGGCTGCTCGATCTGCACGTCCAGGCCTTGCGCACGCCAGCGGTCCGCGATCGCGTCGCGCGCCAGCGCGCCGTTGGTGTTGTTGGCCACGGCGGACGGCACGCCGGCCGTGCTGGCGACGGAGCCGGGCGGCACCGGGTTCACGACGCTTCCCACTTCGATGCCGTGCGCCTGCAGCAGATCGCTGAGCCCCGACGTGAAGCCGCCGCGCCCGGTCCAGGCGCTCGTCGTCGACTCCCAGCGTTTCGTGAGGATGGGGTTGTCGACGAGCACTTGCCCGCCCGTGTTCATCCAGCTCTGGCCCGCGGCCCACAGGCCGCCCGGCGTGGGCAGCGGGTCGGAGGCGGCGGCCACCACGTCCTGGTTGAAACGTGCCGCGTCGCCGGGGCTGTCTTGCATCAGCCGCGCTTCGATCGCGGCGTGCGCCTGTGCGGCGGCTTCCGGGTCTTGCCGGTTCGCGTCGGCCACCCATCGGCCGAGTTCGCGCGTGTCGACGTGCCCGGTGCGCGGGTCGGTCGCCTGCGAGATCAACTGGTCCGCATGGACCTGCGCGTCGGTGCCACTGTCGGCTTGGAGGTTTGCGCCGGCCGGTTCGGCAGCGCGGATCGGGTCGGGCATGGCGTCACTCCTTGGAGCACGTTGCAGATGACTGCAAAGCTACCGGAGGCCCACTGCCCTTCACAGTCGGCACGCGCCCTAGCTCGGGTCGACCCGAGCTGCCGTTTGCGGCGCGCGGCGATCAGCTCGGGCCGATGACAGACCGGCCGCGCGGATCAGTGCACGCCGTTCGAAGGCATTCGCGGATGCGCTGCCGGCGCGGCGTCTCGCGCACCTGCGCCCACCGGTCGGCCGTGATGACGAAACAGCTCGCCGTCACGCCGGCACACGCACGCTCGCCGTCCGCGCCGAAGCCGAGGCTGCGCAGCACGTGCTGCACCGAGCGATGCTGCGGATGGCAGATGCCCCACACGCGCGGGAGCCCGAGCGCGCCGAAGGCGCGATCGAGAAGGCGCTCGCCGCCGTCGTGGACGAGGCCGCTGCCCCAGGCTTCGGGCCGCAGCCGGCAGCCAATCTCCACCTCGTCGGGCCAATCGGTCACGCGCATCAGGTTGAACCAGCCGACGAAGCGCGGCTGCGGTCTTGCCAGGCGTTCGAGCGCCTCGTCGCTCAGCGCGGCGCGCACTTGCGGGTCGGCCAGCGCCGCCGGCGACAACACGGCGGACCAGCGCTCGGCGCACCAGATGCCCAGGCCCGGGTGCGTGCGGTAGTAGGCCTGAATGCGCACGATGAACTCGTGCGCGGAACGCGCATCGTCCAGCGGCACGTCGTCGACGAGCCACTGCCGCACGCGCGGCTCGCGGTGCATCGCGATCACCGCATCGCGGTCGCGCGGTTCGAATTCGCGCAGCGTGAGGGCCTCGCTCCGCGTCACAAGCTCATCGGATCACGAGGCCGCGCTCGTCGATGGCGACACGGTCGGCGTCGGTCTTCAGGAACTGCTCCAGGTTGGCCTTGGCTGCCTGCCTGAAGTTCGCCGCGACCGCCGCATCCGGCGGCTGCTGCTTCAACGCAAGACGGGTCACCGCCATGAACGTACCGACGATGGCAAGTTGCTCGTAGGTGTCGCGCTTCTCGGCGGCGGAGGCCTGCGCAAAGGCGCGATTGGCGGCGAGCACGCCGCGCAGCTGGTCGACGAGCCGCTTGAACCGCTCGTCGGGCACGTCGACGTCGCGGTAGGCCATGTAGCTGCCCGCCACGAAGGCCGCGACCGCGCCGGCCACGTCGTTGCCGGGGATGCCGAGCTTCGTTTCGATCTGTCGATAGGCGGCCAGCGAGTCGACGAAAGCCCGCTCGATCTGCGCACGTTGGGCCGCCGGATAGCGCGCTGCCAGATCGCGTGCGGCGGTGGTGCCGCGGGACGTGGCCGGCGCGAGCGTGGATGCTGCCGCCTCGTTCGTGCCGGCCGCCCGGGAATCGGGATAGGCGTTCTTCAGCAGCTGAAGGTCGTCGGCCACCAGGGTGTTCATGGCCTTCGGCGCCACCACGCGCGGCATCTCGACGTAGCCCGCATCCGGCGCGCCGGCATCCGCTGAGCCGGCGGCATGGACGAGCAGCACGCCGACGGCAACGAAACGAAGTTTCAGGTGCAGGGTTCGCATCATGTTTTCTCACTCGAGCTTGAGGACGCTGTCGGGCATCAGCCATGCGACAGACCGTGCGCGGCGATGCGCAGGCGCGTCACGTCCATCTTGAGAAACCCTTCGAGCTGGGTCTTGGCCGTCTGAGACAGCTGGGCGTGCAGCGTCGCGTTCGGCTCACGCTTGAGCTGCTCGCGCTGCCAGGCCATCTGCATGCCGGTGGCGGCCATCTGCTCGTACAGGATGCGTTTGTCGGCGTCCGACCCATTGGCGAATCCGGGGTTTGTTTCGATCACCGCCCTCATTTGAGCCACCAGCGCCGGGAAGTCGGCGTCGGGGAAGTCCACATCGCGATAAGCCATGTAGTGGCCGGCGATGAAGGCGGCCACGGCGCCTGCGGCATCTCGTTCCGGCAAGCCGAAGCGGGACTCGATCTGCCGGTACCTGGCGAGCATCTGCTCGGTTTTCATGGGTGGCTCCCTTCTAGCGGTTCACGGCAGCTTATGAACCGCAGCCCGTGCTTCCCAGATCGGACGCACCCGAGCTGGGGTCAACCCCAGCTCCTACAGATCGGCGTATTCGAGGATTTCCTGCCCCATCAGCACGCAGTGCTGCGGCCGCTGCGCGTAGATGAAGCGCATGCGGTACTGGCCCTTGTAGACATAGCCCCAGACCTCCACGACGTCGAACGCCTGCTTCCTGTTCGCCGGGTTGGGCAGCGGCGCGAGCGCGACCGCATCCTTGTCTATTTCAATGCGGTCGTCCGAACCCAAGTGGAACTGGAGAAGCTTGCGCGCCTGCTCAACGGCGGCACCAGCACAGCGGGGCTCGGGCGGCGCAGCGACGGAGGCACCGGCGAGCAACGCGAGCGAAACGGCGAATGTCTTCAAGGGGGGGTCATCTGCAGGAAACGTCGACGCTCGGCGCAGTGTAGACGCCGCTTGGTGCATCGACCTGGCATCCCGCGCTGGGGTCGACCCTGGCTAGTGCACGACCCAGCTGGTCGCGTGGCCCGAAAGGCCATTCAATTGCTTCCGGCCATGCCGCCGTCGTGTTCGAGTCTTCAACGCAGGAGTTTTGCCATGGGATCTGTTTCGACCATCAGCGGTCCGATCGCCGCAACCCGCTCCGACAGCGACGTGTCTTCGCAGCAGGTCCACGTGGTCGAGCGCGGCGACACGCTCGGCTCAATCGCGGCACGGAACCGGACCTCCGTGGCCGCCCTGCTCGCCGCGAATCCGCAGGTGCGCAATGCCCATCTCATCTATCCGGGCGACCGCATCGCCATTCCGGCCACCGACTCGAAGCCCGCGCCTGAAACAACCGCGTCGGCCGGTGTCGAGACCGTGCAGCGCGGCGACACGCTGAGGGAAATGGCGAGGAGCCACCAACTGTCTTTCAGCGCACTGGTCGCGGCCAATCCGCAGCTGCGCGACGTGAACCTCATTCGCATTGGCGAGCGCATCAACATTCCGAACCCGGCACACGGCACCGCCGCCACCGGCGCCGCCCCGGTGCAAAGCGCAGCGGCGAGCGGACCGGCCACGGCCATCACCGCCGACCAGCTCGCGCGCATCATGCCGGCCGCGGACGCCGAAAGATGGGTCGGGCCCCTCAATGCCGCGATGGCCGCGCACGGCATCCACACACCGCAACAGCAGGCGGCGTTTCTCGGACAAATCGGCGTCGAATCCGGCCAGTTGCGCACTGTCAGCGAGAACCTGAACTACAGCGCACAGCGCCTGACGCAGGTGTGGCCGAAGCGCTTTCCCACGCTGGAGTCGGCGCAACCGTATGCGCACAACCCGCAAGCGCTCGCGAACCACGTGTACGCCAACCGCAACGGCAATGGCAACGAGGCGAGCGGCGACGGCTGGAAGTACCGCGGCGGCGGGCTCATGCAAACGACCGGGCGCGCGAACTACCGCGCCGCCGGCTTCGAGGACAACCCGCAAGCGCTGCGCGAAGACGCCACCGCCGCGGACTCCGCCGGCAGGTTCTGGCAAGACAACGGCCTGAATGCGCGCACCGACTCCTCCCTTTCGCGCAGCGACTACAACGGCATCACGCGCACGGTCAGCGGCGGACTGAACCACGCCCAGGAGCGCTGGGACTTGTACCAGCGGGCGCTCGACGTCCTCACGCGGTGATACGCCGGCCGATGGCGCCGCGTCGAAGCAGCGAATGCTGATCCAACCCCGTCGAACCATCGCCGGATCGTGAGACCATCACGACCTATCTCCAATCGCTCGACATCGGGTTCTGCTTGAATGGCTCACGAGCGCTCATGCCGCGCGTGTCAATGAGAGTTCGGAGGATCGACGAACAAGTGTCTGTGCGTGTCCCACAACAACGGCCGCATGCCGTCGAGAAACCGCCCCGGCACGTCGTTGAAGGCCAGCGACTGGTAGCGCATGAAGGCCTCGTCGATCGCGTCGTAGACCGGGGGCGTGAGCGAGCCGAGGGGAACGGCCGGGTCGAGGATCAGCACGCGGCCGTAGGCGGCCACGCCGTCGGCACCGTGCGCGTCGTACGTGTCGACAGCCCAGTCAAGGCCGGGTCGATGGCGCCTCAGCAGTTCGCCCAGCACGACGCCGGTGTCGACGAGCAGCGTGTAGACCGAAGCTTGCTCGCCATCGGGCCAGTCGCCTGCATGGAATTTCTCCGGCCACGCCCATTCACGGCACGCGATCGGCGGCCAGTGACCGAGGCTCCATGCATCGAGGGCTCGGAGTGTCTCGGCGAGCGCGGTCGGCTCGGCGGCATCGAGAGCGGCCGCGAGATCGATGCCCGAGCGGCTCAACCATCCGGACAGGCGTTGCAGCCTGCGGAGCCGACTCGCGCGCAGCGCTTCGAGCGCGGGCTCGCCAGGGCCTGCCCGCCACGGCCGCATGTCGGCCGGGTAGGCGCGCAGCGGCGTGTTTCGGCGAAAGGGTCGCACCGCGGCCCCGCTCAACTGCTGCGGGCCGGTGCCGACCAGGCGGCTTCGTAGCGGCCGGAGACTGCGTCCTCGACAACCTGCGCCCAGGTGTTCAGCAGCTTGTTCGCTTTGTATTCAGGGTGCAGGTACCGGCTCACCACGATGTCCTCCAGATCGAGCACGACGGCCGACGGCATCGCGCCGTGCGCGGGAAGCAAAAGCACCGGACGCAGGTAGCTGCGCATGCCGTCGCGGCCGTTCACTTCGTCCAGGTCCAAGTCCCACCGATAGCCGGGATGACGCCGGATGATCAGCTCGCCGAGCAGCAGCGCCACGTCCATGAGCATCGAGAAGGCGATCTCGCCGTCGCAGCGCGTGCTTCGCAGCCAGGTCGCTTCGGTGACGATGTCCGGTTCGTGGAGCGCGGGCCAGCGGGCGTTGGCCCAGTGGTGCAGCGCATCGACGAGCGGCAGCCAGTCGCCGTCATCGCGGGCGCGCCCGACTTCAATGCCTTCCGCGGCCAGAAGCTCGCCGAGCACCTGCAGTCGCTGATCGCGATGCTGCAGCAGGTAGGCGAGGTTCTCGTGCGCTTGTTCCAGCGTCCAGCGTGTAGGCGGACCGGCATGCGGCGCGGCGTACGGCGGATAGTCACGCAGGTGCGCGGCGAGGCCAGTGCCGGCGGGCCCGCTCGTGCTGCGTCTCAGGCGATCTAACCATCCGGCCATGGTGGGTGTGGTGTGTGGAGACTGCTTTTCAATGTATCAAAGGGCCTCGTCTCAGCGCGTCGCTCTGAGTGCCCCGTCCAGTGCTGTTCGCCGCCAGATTCAGAGCATGCCTTGCCACTCGGACTCGAGACGCGGGTCAGGCATGGCATCTCTTCGAGTACCGTTCGGCGACCACGAAGCTACCGAGAACCGGCTCGGTCTGCAGCTCGCGTATGCCCTAGCTGGGGTGGACCCTAGCCAGCTCGGTCACGGCCGGTCGACTTCCGATACTCCCTGGTAGCTGCCCTGCCTAACCAACGACGCCGCCTCGCCAAATAGCCACGAGGGGCTGCCTTCAAGCGGCAGCAGACAACGGCTGCGCCTCGTCGCTCCAGAGCAGCTTGAAACTGAAGCCCGTCAGATTGTGCTGTTCAACGAGCTTCACGAATTCGTCGGTGACGAGGTTGTAAGCAAGGGGTCGCTGCGGCACCATGAACATGCGCTGGCCGCGTAGCCTCTCGGGATGGAAGACGAAACGATCAATCGCCATCACCCCTCCATCACGGAACCTGGCGAGTTCCGACTTCTTCTCGTCGAGCCCGTCGACGACGTTTGTGATGTTGAACAGCCAGTAGGGAGCCTCGTCACACTCCAGCTTTAACCATAGGCCGAACGCATCGATATGCGGACCCAGCACCTGTTTGGCGCGCTCACTGAAGACCGGCATGTGCGCGTAGTCGAGATTGGAGTAATCCGATAGCTTGGCGCGCGAGGACTTAGGTGTGCTTTCCGTATTGCGGTCGATGCGAATGCGTGGCTTCTTCTCGAAGAATTCGACAGTTTCGTCGAAAGTGTTTGGCGTGACCGGTCCATCGACGGTAAAGAACCAAACCCACTTCCGGCCGGATTCTGCTTCCAGCTCAAAGATCTTCATGCCTCAACCTCCACGTGGGCGGACGCCCGGAAATGCTCCGTCCTGTAGCTGCCCCTTGATTCGCTGCAACGCATCCTCGGCCTGCTCCCGCGTTGTCACGCCAATGAATGCCTTTTCGATCGCCCGGTTGTAGTCGTCATTGTTCAACCTCGGATGGTAGGCCCCCGTGGCGTCATCCGGCGCATTTGCCCCCGGCAACCACACACCATTGACCGCACTGTTCAGGTCGACGCCCAATCCGGTGAGCAATTGCCGGACGGCCTGCATCCGCGCGCCGCCCGCCCGGCTGGGCACGATGTGGTGCGCCTCGTCACCGACGCGCCCCAGTTCCCCGGTCGCACTCAAGTTGGTACCAAGAATCGCCGAGTCGCGCTTGAAGATCAGCAGGTCTTCGATCGACATCCCGTCCATCGGGGTCGCCGTGAATTCCGGCCCGACCTCAGGGCTTGCGCCGTACCCCGGCGTGCGCCCGTCAAGCTGCTCGTCGTTGGCCGGCAAGTACCCCGGCGTGCCTTGCGGCACCGTCGGGGGCACATTGATCACCGGCGCGCGCAGGCACTGCAGCTCCTCGTCGCTCAGCACAGCGAAGCGGGTGCCCGTGTGGTACAGCGCGACGCCGTTGCGCACCGTCTGCCAGTCGCCGTTCGCGTCGCGCTGCTGCAGCTGCCCGAGCCGCTCGTCTCCTTGCTTGACGAAGCGATGGTCGTCGTTCAGGGACGTGACTTCTTCGCGGCCCAGCGGGCTGACCAGCGCGAGGTTCGCGAGCACGCCCACCGTGGCCACCGGCACCGCCCGGGCGAACTCCTTGGCGAACTGCGCGGCGATCGTGCTGCCTGCTGCGATCGGTGTGGGCAGAACCAGGACGCCCGCGGCGGCCAGCGCAGCGTCCAGGCCTTCGGGACTGCCGGCCGGTGTACCCGGCACGCCGGCAAACTGTCCCGTCGACACCGCCAGCGCGGCGAAGCTGCCCGGCGAGCCGCCATCCATCCGCAGTGGGCCGTCGTCAAACGGCCACGCCTGCAGCTCGCCTCGGCCCACGGCATGGCGCGCGTTGCTCTGGTTCAGCGCGTGCCACCCCAAGGCTGCCGAATCGCCGTACGCCGTCACACTCAGCGGCACGAAGTAGTTGCGCCCGATCTCGATGTGGTCGCTGGTCAGGTTGTTCGCCCGCATGAAGTTGCCGATGGCCTGCGGGTCGCTGCTGCCCACGATGCGCGAGATGCTGTCACCCGCTTGCGCGCGGTAGCTCGTGCCGGCCACACTGCCGTCGCTCGCGCGGCGGTCTTCGTGCTCCGCCGCGCGGAACGCCGCGTGCGGGTTCTCGGGCGCCGGCTGGGCGATCCCCTCCCCCTGCCCTCGCTGCTGCAAGCCCTGCACCCCGTCATTGACCAGCGTACCGACGAACTCCGCCGCGAACGCGAAGCCCGGGTCCTGCGGGTTCGCCAGCGCCCGGATGGCGCTGCCGGTGGCCTGCGTGAGCGTGCGCAGCGCACTCGCGTCGACCGCCGACAGCTGACCGCTCTTCACCCGCGCCGCG
>DATKCI010000175.1:0-4489 GCA_035513255.1 Piscinibacter sp.
AACCAGTGCCGCGCGGGGGTCTTGCGCACGTCCGGCGTGCGCGCGTCGAATCGGAAATGCGGCCGCACGAACAGTGTCACGCCGGCGTAGCGCGCGGCCAGCTTGTCGGCGGACAAGGTCACCGCGCCCTGCGCGGTTTCCGGCAGCAGCAGGCGGGCCTGCGTGCCGGCCTCGTCCCAGCCGAGCAGCACGCAGGCGCGGTTGTCGTGGAGGATCAGGATGGCCGGCAGCGCGGCATGGTCGATGCGCTGCAGCGCCACGCGCTGCAGCCGGGCCGACATGCCGGCGCGCGCCGCGGCGCGCTCGGCCAGCTCCAGAGTGAGGCGGCCCTGGTTGTCCGCGCCCAGCGGCAAGCCCGCGGACAAGGAGGCACGAGACGCCGCCTGGCCGTGCAGGCGGCACACCTCGATCAGGCAATCGAGCAGCGGGTCGGGGTGGATGAGGTCCTCACGCAAGCGCTGCACGGTGCCGGTGGGCGAAGGGGGCGCAAGCGTGGCGTGGTCGGCCATCGTGGCGTCAGTCGATGTCGGCGCAATGCGTGCCGAAGTGGCCGGTGCGGCGGTCTTCGAAGAAGCGCAGCAGCGTCTCGCGCACCGTGCGGAACGCAAGCTGGTCCCACGGCACTTCGTCTTCGCGGAACAGCTGCGCCTCGATGGTCTCGGGGCCGGGCGCGAAGTCGGTGTCGCGCAGCTGGGCCCGGTAGAACAGGTGGACCTGGCCGACACGCACGACGTTGAGCACCGTGTACAGCCCGAGCAGATCGATCCTCGCCCCGGCTTCCTCTTCGGTCTCGCGCACGGCGCCTTCGGCGGTCGTTTCGCCGAGCTCCATGAAGCCCGCGGGCAGCGTCCACAACCCGTGGCGCGGTTCGATGTTGCGGCGGCACAGCAGCACACGTTCGTTCCACACCGGCACCGTGCCGACCACGTTGAGCGGGTTCTCGTAGTGGATCGTGCCGCACACGCTGCACACGGCGCGCTCGCGGTTGTCGTCCGGCGGCGTCACGTACGGCGCCTCGGCGCCGCAGGCCTTGCAGTGCTTGATGCTGCGCGCTTGAAACATGGCGGCGAGTTTAGCGCCGCATCCCCGTGCCGCGGCCCTGGGCGCGGCCGTCGTGGCATCATGCCGTGAGCACTTTGGAGGCCTTTTCATGACTTTTGTCATCCCGGCGCCGCCGGTGGCTTCGGTTCCGGTCAAGGGCGCGCCGGACGGCGCCGCCTTCCCGGTCCACCGCATCTACTGCGTTGGCCGCAACTACGTCGAACATGCGATCGAGATGGGCCACTCCGGCCGTGAGGCGCCGTTCTTCTTCATGAAGCCGGCCGACGCGATCCTGCCGGCCGCCGAAGGCAGCGTCGCCACGATGCGCTACCCGAGCCTCACGAGAAGCCTGCACCACGAGGTCGAACTCGTGATCGCCATCGGGCAGGGCGGACGCGACATTCCGGCCGAGCGTGCACTGGATCACGTGTGGGGTTACGCGGTCGGCCTGGACATGACGCGCCGCGACCTGCAGAACGACATGAAGAAGCAGGGCCGACCCTGGTGCATCGGCAAGGCCTTCGACGAGGCCGCGCCCATCGGCCCCATCGTGCCGGCCGCGCAGTGCGCGATCGGCCCGGACACCGAGATCGAGCTCAAGGTCAACGGCAGCGTGCGCCAGGCGAGCACCATCGGCAAGCTGATCTGGAGCGTCCCCGAAGTCATCGAACACCTGTCGGCCGCATGGGCGCTGCAGCCCGGCGACCTGATCTTCACCGGCACGCCGGAGGGCGTGGCCGCCGTGGGCCCGGGGGACACGCTGAGCGCGCGCATCGCCGGCATCGGCACGCTGGACGTGAAGATCGCCTGATGGCCAGCCCCCACGTCGTTTCACTCCTGCCCCCCGAGGGGGCGTCAGCCGCCTTGAGGCGGCTCGGCGTCGTCTGAGCGCCATGGCCATGCAGCTTTACAGCTACTTCCGTTCGTCGGCCTCGTACCGCGTGCGCATCGCGCTCGCGCTGAAGAACCTGAGCTACGACTACGTGCCGGTGCACCTCGTGAAGAACGAGCAGTTGCAGCCGCCGTTTTCGCAGATGTCGCCGGCGCGGCTCGTGCCGTTGCTGAAGGACGGCGATCACCTGCTCACGCAATCGCTCGCGATCATCGAGTACCTCGACGAGACGCATCCCGAGCCGGCCCTGCTGCCGGGCGACCCGCTCGCACGGGCGCGCGTTCGCGCACTCGCGCTCGACATCGCCTGCGAGATCCACCCGCTGGACAACCTGCGCGTGTTGCGCTACCTGGTGAACGACCTGAAGGTCTCGGAAGACGACAAGAACCGCTGGTACCGGCATTGGGTGGAAACCGGGCTCGACGCGGTGGAGCGCCAGCTCGCCGATAGCCCCGCGACCGGCCGCTTCAGTCACGGCGACACGCCGACCCTGGCCGACATCGTGCTCGTGCCGCAGATCTTCAACGCCAAGCGCCAGGACTGCCGACTCGACCACGTGCCGACCGTGATGCGCATCTTCGACGCGTGCATGGCGCTGGACGCGTTCTCGAAGACCCAGCCGTCCGCCTGCCCGGACGCGAGCTGATGCACCCGGACTGGCTGGCTCCCGACTGGGACGCGCCGGGCATCGGCGCCGTGATGACGACACGCCGCGGCGGCTTCAGCGAACCGCCGTTCGACAGCATGAACCTGCGCGACGGCCTCGGCGACGACCCCCAGTGCGTGCAGCGCAACCAGACCCTGTTCGCGAGCAGCATCGGCGCCGCGCCGGTCTTCCTTCGCCAGGTTCATGGCGTGAAGGTGGTGCGGCTGTCGGCGGCCGATGCGGCGCCGGACGCACCTGTTCACGAAGCCGATGCCAGCGTGACGACCGAACCGGGCATCGCCTGCACGGCCCAGGTGGCGGATTGCCTGCCGGTGCTGTTCGCGGCGCCGGGCGGCGTGGCAGCCGCCCACGCCGGCTGGCGCGGCCTCTCGGAGGGGGTGCTGGAAGCGACCGTGGCCGCGCTGTGCCAGGCAACGAGGTGCCAGCCGGGGCAGATCCAGGCCTGGCTGGGCGCGGGTATCGGGCCGAATCGCTTCGAGGTCGGCGCCGACGTGCTGCGCGCCTTCGGCGCTTCCGAGCACCGTGTCGACACGACCCGTTTCCGCCCGCACGCGCCGGACAAGTGGCTCGCGAACCTGCCGCGACTGGCGCGCGACCGGCTGCAGGCGCGCGGCGTGCGTGCGATCACCGGCGGTCGCTGGTGCACCGCCGAAGACGCCTCACGGTTCTTTTCGTTCCGGCGCGACGGCGTCACCGGCCGCATGGTCGCCGCCGTCTGGCTGGACGGTCGCTGAGGCCGCTTCTTCCTCGGCGCGCCGCCTGCGTCTGCGGGCCGGCGTCAGCATCACGTACATGACGATCGCGAGCGGCAACACCCCGTACAGCAGGAAAGTGAATACCGCACCAAGCACGGTGCCATTGCTGCTCGTGGCCTCGGCCAGCGCCATCATGAGCACTACGTAAATCCACGCGACTGCAACCAAAGCCATGTCGTATAATGAAATTGCAAACTGCGATGTGAAAACGTACGTCATCATGCGGTCAGCCGAACGGCGTACAACGTGCATAAGATCACATTCGAACGTGCCGAAGCGAGGAGACGAGTGAAAAGCAAGCCTTCATCTGTGGCGTCCACCCCCGACGCCGACGAAACCGCACGAGCCTTCGGCTCCACCGTCGGGGAGGTCTGGAAAGCGATGTCGGGGCTGAACCTGCCGCTGCCGGCGCTGACGCAGGTCCAGGCCGACTTCGTGAAGGAGGCCGCCGACTTGTGGAACCAGTCGCTGCAGCGGCTGCGGGCGGCGTCCGGAACCGCTGACAACACGAAGCGCAGCCACTCGATCTCCGACCGTCGCTTCGCCGCCCAGGACTGGGTCGAGAACCCGAGCGCGGCGTACATGGCGCAGATGTATCTGCTGAACGCACGCACGCTGCTGCAGCTGGCCGAGCAGGTGCAAGGCGACGAAAAGACCCGCCAGCGCATCCGCTTCGCGGTGCAGCAGTGGATCGAGGCGGCCTCGCCCAGCAACTACCTCGCGCTGAATCCCGAGGCGCAGCGCTTGGCGCTCGAGACCAAGGGCGAGAGCATTGCCCAGGGCCTGCAGCACTTGCTGAAGGACATCCAGCAGGGGCATGTTTCGCAGACCGATGAAAGTGTTTTCGAGGTCGGCCGCAACGTCGCGACGACGGAGGGCAGCGTCGTGTTCGAGAACGAGCTGTTCCAGCTGATCGAATACAAGCCGCTGACGGCCAAGGTCCACGAAGCGCCGATGCTGTTCGTGCCGCCGTGCATCAACAAGTACTACATCCTCGATCTGCAGCCCGAGAACTCGCTGATCCGCTACACGGTCGAGCAAGGCCACCGGCTCTTCGTGATGAGCTGGCGCAACGCCGACCCGAGCCTGGAGAAGCTGAGCTGGGACGACTACATCGAGGACGGTCCCATCAAG
>DATKCI010000176.1:0-3021 GCA_035513255.1 Piscinibacter sp.
CCCCACGCCGCCGCCGCGATCCGCCGCACCACGCTACGAGGAAAACTGCCCAGGCCCATGAACGCTCACTGCCACACTTTGACGTCGAACTCGGGCTGCAATTTGCCGGTGGAGTCCTTGATGCGCAGCTCGATGTACTTCGGCTCCGTGCCCTTGTCGAACTTGATCGTGGCGCCGCGTTTGTAGTCGCGCTCGTGCGGCCCCTTGCCGGTGAAGAAGGCGACGATCTCGTGCTCGCCGGCGCGCAGGTTGCCGAGGTAGACCCGCTGCACGCCCCCCCGGTGCAGCGCCTGCACCTCCAGTGGCGTGTAGAGGTAGTGCGTGACGACCTTGTCGTCGAGCTTGATCTGCACGGAGTCGAGTTCGAAGAGCTTGCCGACGTTCATCGAGACGAACAGCGCGACCTGCGTGTTCGCCGGGAACAGCAGTTCTTCCTCGAGCACCAGCAGGTCGCGGTTGAGCTGGATCACGTCGCTCTTGGCGTCCTGGATGCGGGTGTCCAGGCTCGCGACCGTGGTGGGTGCGCTCGCCGCGGCATTCGCCGGCGCCGGGCCGGCGGCCCAGGCGACGTGCATCGCGGCGAGGCCGATCGCGCAGGCCGCAAGCAGTGTCTTGAATGGGAATGTCGACATCACGTCTCTCTCAGAAGCTGGCCGACACGAACAGCTGCAGCACGTTCGCGTTGAACGCGTACGGGCTGCCGGTGCGGATGTCGGTGAAATCCTTGAACTTGAACTGCACCAGTTCGTACGAGCCGTGGGCCTTCAGCTCGTACTGGCCGGGGACCTGCTTGAAGGTGTAGGACACCTTGGCGCCCAGACCCACGCTGTTGAAGGTGCTGAGCTGGCGGTTGCGCGAAACGAAGGTCGTCTCGCCCGGCGCGTTGTCGCTGTAGAACAGCGCCGCGCTTTGCGAGTACAGGCGCAGGAACGCATCGGCGAGCCAGGCGTCGCCGAAGTAGCGGCTCACGCCGAACTCGGTGGTGTGGGCCCGGATGTCCCAGGTGTCCCAGAAGTAGCGGTACTCGCCGCGCACCGCGGTGCGCGCGCCGGAGCCCACGTCGCCGATCACGCGCAGCTTCAGCGAGCGCGACGAACGCGTGCTCGGGTTGCGCTCCGGCACGGCCGCTCCGAACACGCGCGCGGCGCGGTAGGGGCTGCCGAGAAAGCCGTCCTCGGAGACGATCTCGAAGTTCGCGCTCGCAAGCCAGCGCGGCGTGAGGATCTGGGTGATGCCCAGGCGGTACTGCCAGCGCGTCACGTCCTCGGCGAATCCGGGGTCGTCTTTCTTTCGCACCTCGTCGGCGCCGCGGGTGTAGCCGAGCGCCACGGTGGTCATGCCGCCGAAGGTTTCCTGCGAGACGTCGAGGCTGACGCTGCCTGAGTCGTAGTCGGGTTCGCGGCTGGCCGACGTGGACAGCGTGATCAGCGCATCGCGCACCGCATAGTCGACGCCCAGGCCGTACTCGGTGCGCTTTTCCTTGAACGGGCTCGCGGTCGTCACGACGTCGATCGACGCGTTGCTGACCGCGTCGATGTAGTACGAGCCCGACAGCGACACACGCTCGGCGAGGCCCTTTCGCACCAGCAGCGCGGGGCCGCTCGCGGTCACGCCGCCGCCCTGGTACACGTGCACCATCGCTTCGGCCTGGTCGACCGGCACGTCGACGGCGCGCGCGCCGCTGGCGGCCAGCATGCCGCCGAGCAGCCCGGCAACGCGGCGCCACAGGCTAGTTGCAGCCACAGCCGCCTCCTTGCACGCCGGTGGCGCCGCGTGCGCCTTCGCGCACGACGCGCACGTGCTCGCGGTGCTTGTCCGACAGCGCGCCGCGCGAGAACTGCATGATGGGGTCGGCCAGCCGCTCGCGCTCGTAGGGTTGGACCCAGGGCTGCGGTGCGGCGCAGCCGGACAGCAGCGCCGCGAGCGCCACGCCGGCGCAATGAATTCGGAACGTGTTCATTCTTTCAACAGGCCGCGGATCTGTTCGTCGTAGGTCTTCTCGTAGCCGTCGCGGTAGCCGCGGTGCAGAAAGCGCACGCGGCCGTCCTTGTCGATCAGGACGGTCGCCGGCATTGCGCTCATGTCGTAGCGCTTGCTGACCGCCTTGTCGGTGTCGAGCAGCACCGGGAAGGTCACGCCCAGCTTGGCGGCGAGGTCGGTGGCCTTGCGCACGTCGTCGTCGACGTTCACGCCGAGCAGCACGAAACCCGCCGCGCGGTACTTGTCGTGCAGCCGGCTCAGGTGCGGCATCTCCTGCCGGCACGGGCCGCACCAGGTGGCCCAGAAGTTCACCATCACGACGCGGCCGCGCTGCTCGTGCAGGCGCAGGTTCGGCCCGTCCGTCGTGCGCAGCGTGAAGTCGGGCGCGATCGCGTTCGGCACGACGGCCGGCACCGCGGCGGTCGCGAGCGCGGCCAGTGCCGGGCCCAGCAGCCATCGGGCCACGCGGAGAAGGGTCGTGGTGGTCATTCGTCGGACTCGTCAGAAGAAGAAGGTCACGCCAGCCGTCAGCTCGAGGTTCTGCGTGCTCTCGCGCTTGCCGAGCAGGTCCATCGAGAAGACGTGGTCGCGCATGTCGACTTGCACCGCGGCCCAGTCGGCGAGCAGCACCCGCATGCCGAGGCCGAAGTTGATCGTCTGGCGGCGCTGCTCGTTGAAGCTCGTGCTGCCCACGCCGCCGATCACGTAGATCGACGACAGCTTGGCGCGGTTGCGGCCGATGAACACCTCGCCGGGCAGCAGGTTGTAGCCGGCCGACAGGTTGTAGTAGGTGAGCTTCTCTTCGGGCTGCGGAAAGATGCCGCCCGGCAGCACGCGGCGGAACGCCTCGTCGCTGACGTTCGTCTGCGCGAATGCCGCCTGCACGAAGATGTCCTCGGTCACGTGGTAGCCGAGGCGCAGCCCGACGACGGCGCTGGAGCCGAAGTTCTGCGTGGCATAGGTGCCGGCGAACAGACCCGCCTCGAAGTCGTTCGACGGGAAGCGCGGCGGCGACACGTCGCGGCGCTCGACCTCGGGCAC
>DATKCI010000177.1:0-13543 GCA_035513255.1 Piscinibacter sp.
CCCGGCGGCCGGGTAACTTTCATTTGCTGGCCCAAATGAAAGTCACCAAAGCAAAGGGCCTCAACACGATTTGGCCGTGCACGTGGCTAAGCGGTCCGGCGGGCGGCCTATGAGACGCCGAGACACATCGAACCGCCTGACCTCTGTTGTTTCGGTCCGAAGCGGACCGAATACCAATACGAACACCAATACAAGACGAACCCGGACCCAGGGCCACGCGCAGCGGGCCCGTAGTTGACGAGCGGGCCGCCGGTTCGATGTATCTCGGCGGGCATAAGTGGCCCGCTGGGCCGCTTAGCCACGTGCACGGCCTGATCGTATTAGGCCCTTTACTTTGGTGACTTTCATTTGGGCCAGCAAATGAAAGTTACCCGCCCGCCGGGGCGGGACCCGGCTTGCAACACGAACAAATCAACCTGCTCGGAAGCACGCACAAAGTGGACCCCGGCTTTCGCCGGGGTGACGGTGCGGGGTGGGGTGACGGTGCGGGGTGGGGTGACGGTGCGGGGTGGGGTGACGGCGCCTCACAGCGCGGCTCCCGGATTGCATCCGGGCTACGGGGAGCCGAGCCTCTTCGTCGCTGCGGCGAGCGTCTGCCGGGTCTTCCAGTAGTCCGCCCACGGGTCGCTCTTCTCGAACGACAGGTACTCGCGCGCAGTCGCGATGGTCCATTGCGCGCCGCCCTTCAGCGAGGGCAGCTGCTCCCACGACACCGGCATCGACACGCCCAGCCCCGGCCGCGCCCGCGCGGAAAAGGCCGCTGCGGTCGTCGCGCCGCGCCCGTTGCGCAGGTAGTCGACGAACACCTTGCCGATGCGGTTGGCCGCGCCGCTCTTCGCGACGAAGCGCGACGGCACCGTGCGTGCCAGGTGCTGGACGACGGCTTGCGAGAAGGCCTTGACGGTGTCGTAGTCGAGCTTGGGCACGAACGGCACGACCACGTGCAGGCCCTTGCCGCCGCTGGTCTTCAGCCACGCCTTCAGGCCCAGCTCGTCCAGCAGCGTGTGCGTGAGCAGCGCGGCTTCCTGCACGCGTGTCCACGCCACGCCCTCGCCGGGGTCGAGATCGAACACGATGCGGTCGGGGCGATCGATGGTCTTCGTTGTGGAGTTCCAGGTGTGGAACTCGATGACGTTCATCTGTGCGGCGCTGATGAGCGCCTGCGCGTTCGGCACTTCGAGCAGCGGCGGGTGGCCAGGCCACATCGCCGGGTCGAGTTCGCGCAGACCGGGGATCGTCAGCTTGTCGTCGTGTTTCTGGAAGAACAGCTCGCCGGTCACGCCGGTGGGCCCGCGCACCAGCGAGACCGGGCGGCCCTTCAGGTGCGGCAGCATGCGTTCGGCCACGCTTTCGACGTAGCGCACCAGGTCCAGCTTCTTCAAGCCGGTCGACGGGTCGATCACGCGGTCGGGGTTCGACACGGTCACCGCACCGACACGGTTGCCGCCCGCAGCCTGGTTGGCGACGGGCACGGCCACCGCACGTTCGCGCGTGACCGATCGGGCCGGCTTGTCGGTCCGTACGCCCTGGAACACCGCGTGGCGGATGCGGCCGTCGGGTGTCCAGTCGGCGAAGCTCACTTCGATGACCAGCTTGGGCTGCACCCAGCGTTCCGACCCGGCCGGACGGCGCGACCAGCGGCCGGGTTTCAGGTCGGCCGCGGCGAACGGGGGCTGCGGCACTTCGAGCGGGACCAGGCGCTTGTGCAGGCTGGTGGCCGTGCCGGAATCCCAGCCGGTGCCCACGCTGCCCGCGTGCCGCAGCACACCGTCGGCGTCGCGGTAGCCGAGCAGCAAGCTGCCGATCTCGCGGCTCGATCCCTCGCGGTCGGTGAAGCCGCCGACGACGAATTCCTGCCGCTCGCGCACCTTGAGCTTCAGCCAGCTTTCGCTGCGCCGGGACACGTACGGCGCATCGGCGCGCTTGGCGACGATGCCTTCCAGCCCCAGCGCCTGGGCCGACTGCAGCAGGCTCACCGGGTCGGCCGCGAAGTCGGCGCTGAAGCGGATCGGCTCGGCGGCACGGGTGTCGACGAGCTGCTTCAGCAGCGCGCGCCGTGCATGCAGCGGCACGTCGCGCAGGTCGTGGCCATCGAAGTAGGGCAGGTCGAACAGGAAGTACCGGATGGTTTCGGTGCGCGACGCGTCGAACGCGTTCTGCAGCGCATTGAAGCTCGGCGTGCCCGCGTCGTTCAGCACGACGATCTCGCCGTCGAGCCAGGCCGAGCGCAGCCCGAGCGACTCCACTGCCGCGGCGAGCGGTTTCAGCTTCGCGGTCCAGTCGTTGCCCTGGCGCGTGAACAGCCGGGCGCGGCCGTGCTCGATGCGGGCCAGCATCCGATAGCCGTCGAGCTTCAGTTCGTAGAGCCATTCGCCGCGTGACGGCACGGCCGACGCAAGTGTTGCGAGCTGCGGCGACAGCGAGTCGGGCAGCAGCGCCTTCACCGCGCCGGGCAGCTCGGCGGCCGTGCGCACCGCGGCGGCAGGGGCCGGCGACGCCGCGCCATTGCCGCGAGGCTGCCGCTGTTCGACCGGGCCGAGCGGCTTCTCGATCACGCTGTCGGGCAACGCGGCGATCACGTCGTAGTCGGCCAGCGGCCGGGCCCACGCGTCGCGCTTCTTGAACAGCATCCACGGGTCTTGCTTGTCGCCCGGCTTCGCAATGCGCACGAGCTCCCACAGCCCCGCGAGCTTCTCGCCGTGCAGCTTGAAGACGAGCTTGCCCCGGGCCATGCCTTCTTGCGGGTCGCCCACCGGCTCCCAGGTGCCGCGGTCCCAGACGATCACCGTGCCGGCACCGTACTGCCGCGGCGGGATCGTGCCCTCGAAGCCGCCGTACGACACCGGGTGGTCCTCCACGTGGACGGCCATGCGCTTCACACTCGGGTCGAAGCACGGCCCCTTGGGCACCGCCCAGCTCAGCAGCACGCCGTCGAGTTCGAGCCGGAAGTCGTAGTGCAGCCGCGATGCCCAGTGTTTCTGCACGACGAAGGAGAGCGCCTGGGCCGGCGCAGCGGCCACGGCGTCGGGTTCCGGCGTGACCGCGAAGTTGCGCTTGGCCGTGTAGCGGCGCAGCGGGTCGGCGGCAGCGGTTTTGCCCACGGCCTATGTTGCAAGGAGCCGATCGATCCAACGCACGGTCGCATCGAGCATGTCGCTCAACACGGCTGCGTCCTTTCGGCCGCTGCGTGCGGGGACGTGGAACGAGTGATCGGCCTGCGGGATCGTCTCGAGCGTGGCGCGCGGACCGAGTTCGCCGATCAGCGTGCGCACGAGCGCGTCGTCGGCCAACTCGTCGCGCGTGCCCTGCAGGAAGAGCATCGGGCTGTGTACCTCGAACAGATGCTGCGCGCGAGTGGACGACGGCTGCTTCGCCGGATGCAGCGGAAAGCCGAAGAACACGATCCCGCGCACGCCGGGCAGCGGCGAGGCGGCGTGGGCCTGTGAGGTCATCCGGCCGCCAAACGACTTGCCGCCGCCGAACAACGCGAGCTGCGGCAGGCGCTGCGACGCTTCGGCGACGGCGGCGCGCACGGTGGCGTGGGCCAGCGCGGGTCCATCGGGCCGTTTCGAACCGCGCTCCATGTACGGGAACTGGTAGCGCAGGGTCGCGACCCCGCGCTCGGCCAGGCCGGACGCCACCGCGGCCATGAACGGATGGGCCATGCCGGCACCGGCGCCGTGGGCGAGCACGCAGCCCGCCCGCGCGTTGTGCGGAGCGTTCAGCAGCGCGGAAACGGTGTGTTCCGCGTCGACGCTGAAAGCGAATGATCGTGGTGCAGCAGCTTCCATCGATGCAATCGGCAACGAAACAAGAGGAGGTCGCAGCAGGCCGATGAACGAAAATCCGCTCGATCCGGCACCGAAACATCAGTATGAACGCCCTTGACGATCCCCGCCACGACCGCGAAGTCGGCACACGCGACGGCACGCTCGACACGACCCGCATCGACGACGTGCGCATCGGCGCGGTGCGCCCGCTGATCACGCCGGCGCTGCTGCAGGAGCGCGTGCCCGTGCGCGACAACACGCTCGCGCTCGTCGAAACCAGCCGCGCGGCAATCGCCGACGTGCTGCATGGCCGCGACGACCGCCTCGTCGTCGTCGTCGGCCCGTGCTCCATCCACGATCACGACCAGGCGCTCGAGTACGGCCATCGCCTGAAGGCCGTCGCCGACGAGCTCCACGACGACCTGCTGATCGTCATGCGGGCCTACTTCGAGAAACCGCGCACGACGGTGGGCTGGAAGGGCTACATCAACGACCCGCATCTGGACGGCAGCTTCGCGATCAACGAAGGGCTGGAGCGGGCGCGCCGACTGCTGCTGGAGCTGACGACGATGGGCCTGCCCACCGGCACGGAGTTCCTCGACCTGCTGAGTCCACAGTTCATCGCCGACCTGATCGCGTGGGGCGCCATCGGCGCGCGCACAACGGAGAGCCAGAGCCATCGCCAGCTCGCATCCGGCCTAAGCTGCCCGGTCGGCTTCAAGAACGGCACCGACGGCAGCATCAAGGTCGCGGCCGACGCGATCCTCGCCGCGTGTGCGCCGCACGCGTTCATGGGCATGACGAAGATGGGCATGGCGGCGATCTTCGAGACCCGCGGCAATGCCGACTGCCACGTCATCCTGCGCGGCGGCAAGACGCCCAACTACGACGCCGCGCACGTCGCCGCGAGCTGCGACACGTTGCGTGCCGCCGGGCTGCGCGAGCAGGTGATGATCGACGTCTCGCACGGCAACAGCAGCAAGCAGCACCAGCGCCAGATCGCCGTCGCGCACGACGTGGCCGCGCAGATCGCCGCGGGCGAGCGGCGCATCACCGGCCTGATGATTGAAAGCCATCTCGAAGAAGGGCGGCAGGACCTGTGCGCCGGCGTGCCGCTGAAACACGGCGTGTCGATCACCGACGCCTGCATCGGGTTTGCGCAGACGGCGCCGGTGCTGCAGGAACTGGCGGCGGCGGTGCGCGCGCGGCGGCGCTCGGGTGCTGTTCGGGTGTAGTCCCGTAGCCCGGATGAAATCCGGGAGTGACGACTCGCGATGCGCACAACCCCGGATTTCATCCGGGCTACGAAGGCGCGTCGCGGGCGACGAGCTGCGCCATCGTATCTTCTCCCTTGGAGCGCAGCCCCGCCACGACGCCCAGCCGGTCGGCCTCCGGGCGGTTCTGGCTGACCTTCCATTTGCCGGCGATGCGCGAGATCGGGATCTCGATGCCGACGATCGCGGCGAGCATCCCCTCGATGTAGCCAGGCGGTGCGTCGGTCACCTTCCACGGCACGCGCTGGGCGGCTTCGTGCCGCCGGCTCAGGCGGTCGACCAGCGCGAGCAGCCACGCCGGGTCCTCGATCGCGCGCGGCACGCCGTGGGCATGGACCACCGCGTAGTTCCACGTCGGCACCACCTTGCCGTGAGCGTCCTTGCTCGGGTACCACGACGGCGAGACGTAGGCCTGCGGGCCCTGGAAGATCACCACGCACTCCGCGCCGGCCGTGAAGCTGCGCCATGCCGGATTGGCGCGGGCGACGTGGCCCACCAGGGTGCCGTGCGGTCCGCGCTGCGGGTCGAGCATGAACGGCAGGTGGTTGGCCTCGAGGCCGTCCGCGCCGGTGGTGACCCATGCGCCCAGCGGCTGCGATTCGATCAGGCGGTGCAGCACCGCGGCGTCGGTCTCTTCGAAGTGCTTCGGCACGTACATCGCTCAGTCCTCCCGCAGGATGGGTTCGCAGCGTACGTCGGTGGTCACCGAGTTCGCGATGAAGCAGGCGTCGTGCGCGGCGTGATGCAGCCGCTCCACCGCGGCGAAGTCGGGCGCAGGGCCGGCGAACGCGACGGCCGGCCGCAGCGTGACCGCGGTCATCGCGAGCCGGCCGGCGGCATTGCGCGCCATCACGCCGACGGCATCGTCGCGGTAGTCGTCGACCACCCAGCCGGCCTGCCGCGCCAGGTCCAGGAACCACAGCATGTGGCAGCTCGACAGCGACGCGACGAAAGCCTCCTCGGGATCGACGCCGGCCGGGTCGGACATCGGCACGCGCACCACCGACGGCGACGACGAGGCCGGCACACGGGCGCCGCCGTCGAACTGCCAGACGTGCCGGCGGCTGTAGCGGTTGTCCGCGAAGGCCTGGCCGTCGCGCTGCCAATGCACGCTGGCGGTGTACTCCGACATGGCTCGCTCCTGAGCTGAATGGGGTCCTCCATGCTAGGCGTTTGTGCTGCGAATCGAGGAAGCATTTTCGGCGATCGCCCGCTGATCGGCTATGCGGGCTGCGACGCGCCGCGCCGCATACTGCCGCCTGAAGAATCAGGTTCTTCGCCGGGGTGACGGGCTACTGCGGAGTGACGACAGAAGACAGAGGAAACAGGCATGTCGGCATTGCAGCAACTGTGGGAGGCGGCGGGCATGCCCGCGCAGGCACTGGAGGCGGTGTCGCTGAGCGGCGCGGAGCCGGTGCTGCCGTCGTCGTTCAAAGTGGGCACGGCGGCGCAGGCCGCCATCGCGGCGGCAGCGCTCGCGGCCGCCGAATTGGGCCGCGTGCGAAACGGCGTGCGGCAGCAGGTGTCGGTGGAGATGCGCCATTCGGCGCTCGAATGCTGCACCCACTTCAGCATCGACGGCCGCGTGCCCGACGCCTGGGACAAGCTCTCCGGTCTCTATGCCTGCGGCGACGGCGGGTGGGTGCGCATCCATGCCAACTTCGCCCACCATCGCGACGGCGCGCTGCGTCTGCTGGGGCTCGCACCGGGCAGCGCCACGGAGCGCGGCGACGTGGCGAATGCGCTGCGCGGGTGGAAGGCGCTGGACTTCGAGCAAGCGGCGGCCGACGCCGGACTGGTCGTCGCGGCCTTACGGACCTTCGACGAGTGGGACCGGCACCCGCAAGCCCATGCGTTGTCGCAGCGGCCGCTGCTGAACATCGAGAAGATCGGCGATGCCCCGCCACGATCGCTGCCGCCGCTGCCGCACGGCGCGCGTCCGCTGCAGGGGATGCGCGTGCTCGATCTCACGCGCATCCTCGCCGGACCGGTGGGCACACGTGCGCTGGCCGCGTACGGGGCCGACGTGATGCTCGTCAATTCGCCGCACCTGCCGAACATCGAGGCGATCGCCGACACCAGCCGCGGCAAGCTGTCGGCCCATGCCGACCTGCGGTCCGCCGACGATCGGGCCGCGTTCGAGCAGGTGCTGCGCGAGGCCCATGTGTTCGTTCAGGGCTACCGGCCCGGCGGCTTGGCGGCGCTGGGCTACGGCCCCGACGAGGTGGCGGCGCTGCGGCCCGGCATCGTGATGGTGTCGCTCTCCGCCTATGGGTCGTCCGGCCCGTGGGCGCCGCGGCGGGGCTTCGATTCGCTGGTGCAGACGGCCACCGGCTTCAACGATGCCGAGGCGGCAGCCTTCGGCAGCGGCCCGCCGCGCGCGTTGCCGATGCAGATCCTCGACCATGCGACGGGCTACCTGATCGCGCTGGGCGCGCAGGCGGCGCTGCTGCGGCAGATCGGCGAGGGCGGCAGCTGGCACGTGCAGGTGTCACTCGCGCGCACGGGGCTGTGGCTGCACACGCTGGGTCGTGTGCCCAGTGGCTTCGACGCGCCGCCGCCGGAGTTTTCCGGGTTGCTGGAAGCCAGCGAATCAGGCTTCGGCCAGCTGCACGCGCTGCGGCATGCGGCGCGGTTCTCGATCACGCCGGCGACCTGGGTCCGCCCGTCGGTCCCGCCGGGGACACACCGGTTGAGATGGCCCGTCATCTCTCCCTCAGGGAGAGTCTGATGCAGCGATCGCTGCCGGCTTGCGCCTCGGAACCGGATACGCGGACCTCCCCGCCCGTTCGGGCTGAGCCTGTCGAAGCCCTCGCGCCGATCTGCGCGGGCATTTCGACAGGCTCAATGCGAACGGAAGTGAGAGGCGCGCCGGCGTGTGGACGCCTCGCACATCAGCGCGTTCCCAGTCTCTCCCAGACGGAAAGGGAACAACGGTAGCGCCCATCGGATGGAATCCGGGGTGCGACAGGATGAAATCCGGGGCAGCGGTGGTGCGCCCAAGCCGCCCCCGGATTGCATCCGGGCTACAAACTCCGCAACGCCTGCGCCGCGCGCAGCGCGCCGACCTCGATCCCGTTCCAGTTCTTCAGTGGCACGTCGCTCAGTCCGCGCATGAACGTCGCTTCGGTGTCGTTGAGCGTCACGAACGCCTCGATCATCGCCGCCATCGCGACTTCCGCCGCTCGGGCGTTGTTCCCGTCGTCGATCTTGATCGCGACACCGAGCCCGCGCTCCGGCAGCGACGCGCAGTAGACCCCTTCCGCGCCGACCTTGCAAAATGCCCGCGCGCCCAGCCGCTCCATGACCCGCGTGTCGAACCGGCCGGTGCCGGCCACCATGAACGGCGACTTCGCGACCGCCTCGCGCAGGCGCTTTGCCGCGCGCGCCTCGCCGGCGCGCAGCCCCCGGCCGGTGCCGAAGCGGGCGAACGCGAGCGCCAGGCGGCGCAGCGGGATCGCGAAGGTCGGGATCGAACAGCCGTCGACGCCGCGCCGCGCACGCGACAGGTCGAAGCCGGTGGCCGACTGCAGCGCATCGGTCACCTCCCGCATCACCGGATGCTCGGGCGACACGTAGCCCTTCACGTACTGCCGCAGGTCCAGGCCGCTGTCGTTCCAGCCCATCAAACCGCAGGCGAGGCAGACGAAGCCGGCATGTTTGCCGGAACAGTTGTTGTTCAGCGCCGTCGGCGTCTCGCCGCGCGCGGTCATCGCGCGCGACACCGTGTCGAGGTACGGCCAGTGCACGCCGCACTCCAGCACGTCGGCATCGACGCCGGCCTTCGCGAGCATGCCGGCCGCCGTGCGCACGTGTTCCGGCTCGCCGTTGTGCGAAGCGCAGGCGAGTGCGAGTTCGTCGTCGTTGAGCCGCAGTCGCTCGGCCGCGTCGCTTTCGACGAGCGGCAAGGCTTGCAGGGCCTTGACCGCCGAACGCGGAAAGATCGGCCGATCGATGTCGCCCAGCGACGCCACGACGGCCCCGTCGGCATCGAGCACCGCGATCGCACCCGCATGGGCCGACTCCACCGCATCGCCGCGCCACGCTTCCACCAGAACCGGGTTCATCGCTGACTCCATGCTTGTCCTGCGTTCGACTGTAGCGCCGCGCCGCGCGGGCACAATGCCGCACGCATGTCGCCCCTCGCCCTCGCCCTGGTTCTCGTCGCCGCGCTGTGCCATGCCGTCTGGAACCTGGCCGCGAAGAAGGCCGGAGGCGGCAACCACTTCGTGCTGATGGGCTCGCTGCTGGTGACGGTGCTGTGGGCGCCGCTGGTGCTGTGGCTGGGCGTGCAGGGCATGGCGCACTGGGGCTGGCTCGAGTGGGGCCTGCTGGCGTCGAGTGCGGTCGTGCACGTCTTCTACTTCCGCACGCTGCTGCACGGCTACCAGGTGTCGGACCTCACGGTGGTCTATCCGGTCGCGCGCGGCAGCGGGCCGCTGCTGGCCTCGGTGGGCGCGGTGATCGTGCTCGGCGAAACGCTGTCGCTGGTGAGCGGCGCGGGGGCGCTCGCGGTCGTGTGCGGGGTGTTCCTGATCGCCGGCGGCCCGGGGCTGTGGCGCCGGGCGCAAGATCCGGCGCAGCGCGACCGCGTGCGCCGCGGCATCGGCTGGGGCGCGCTGACCGGCGGCTTCATCGCCGCCTACACGGTGATCGACGGCTACGCGGTCAAGGTCGTGTTGATCTCGCCGATCCTGGTCGACTACGTCGGCAACGTGCTGCGCGTGCCGGTGATGGCGCCGTTTGCGCTGCGAGATCCCGCCGGATTCGTGAGGGCTTGCCGGGCGCAGTGGCGGCCGGCGTTGGTCATCGCGATCCTCGGCCCGACGAGCTATGTGCTGGTGCTGTACGCGGTGACGATGGCACCGCTCAGCCACGTGGCGCCGGCGCGCGAAGTGTCGATGCTGTTCGCGGCGCTGCTGGGTGGCACGCTGCTCGGCGAGGGGGACCGAATGCTGCGCTTGTTGGGCGCGGCGTGCATCGCGTTGGGGGTGGCCGGGTTGGCGATCGGGTGAAGGCCCCAGGGAGGTCTTTTCCCTCTCCCAGAGGGAGAGGGAGTAAGCGGCCGGCTCAGGCCGTCTGCATGATCCCCGCGATCGCCCATTCGCGGCTGCCGTCGAGCGGCTTCACGAGGTGCCAGACCTCGTCGAACGGCGTAGCGGGTGCGTCGCCTTCTTCGCGGATCAGGCCGCGGTAGCGCACGCTGACGATCTGCTGGCCGTCTTCTTCGGCGAAGTCGACCACCTCGGCATCGAGTTGGACCACGTCGGTCCGTTGCGTCGCGCCTTTGCGGTCCTGGATGTCCAGACGGAACGCGGCGAACATTTCCGGCGTGGCGAAGTGGCGCAGGTCCTCGAGGTTGCCTTCGTCGTTGGCCGCCTGCATGCGGATGAAGATCATCTTGGCGGCCCGCTCGAACGCGGCGGTGTCGAAGCCTGCCGGCAGCGACGCCAGCCCGCCTTGCGGCGCGGCGGCCCATTGCGTTTGCGGCTGCACGCTCGCGGCCGGTGCGGCACCGGCCCCGACACTTGCCGGATCGAAGCGCGGCGCGCCGGCGCCGGCGAATTGCATGCCGCGTGCCGGCTGCGCCGCCGGCGCGAACTTGCGCATCAGGAATCGGATCGCGATCACCGCCACCATCACCAGCAGGGCCAGCATCACGAAGTTGGCGAGTTCCTCGCCGAGCCCCAGGTGGCTCATCAGGGCGACCAGGCCGAGACCGGCGGCCAGGCCGGCGATCGGCCCCAGCCACGAGCGCTTTGCCGCGGCGGCGGGTGCGGCGGCCGCTGCGTTGGTCGGCGTGGCCTGCTTCTGGGCCGGCGCGTCCGGCGCCTTTTGCGGTGCCGCCGGGCGCTTCAAGCCCTGCGACAAGCCGCCGCCCAATCGCCTGGCCTCGGCGTCGGCGGCCACGAAACCCATGCTCACGAAGCCGATGAACAGGCTCAGCAGTACTTTCTTCACGCGTTTGTCTCCTGGAAACGAGTCACTATAGATCGCCCGCAGCATTGTCGGTTCCGGGCACAAGGCCGATATGGGGCCGGTGCGGCGCGACGCAATGGCCGATCAGTCCGGTTTCACGAAACGGCGCAGTTCCCGCGCCATGCGTTCCAGCGACGGCCGGTGGATGTACATCATGTGGCCGGCCTCGAAGTAGCTCACGCTGATGTTCTTCTGCAGCCCGTTGCGCACGCCGAGGTGGCTCAGCGTGTAGTCGCCGGCCGAATGCGGCGTGGCGAGGTCGTAGTAGCCGCTGGCCACGTACACGCGCATGTGCGGGTTCGCGTGCATCGCGCGGCGCAGGCTCGCACCGACGTTGACGTACTTGTTCGCGAAGTCCTTCCAGCCCCACTTGTCCCAGATCGGCGCATGCACGACGTAGGGCGCGTCGGCCTCGAACTTCAGCGTGTCCTTCAGCAGCCGGTTGATGCCGGCCGCGTAGGCGCCGACCAGGTTGCTCATCGCCGCGTCGGCCTCGGGCTTTTCGCCGGCGTCGTCGCGGTCCTGGCCGGTGAAGCGGGTGTCGAGCCGGCCGATGGTCTGGCCGCGGTGGCGCAGCAGTTCCTTGAAGTAGCGGAACTCGCCGGGCCGCAGGTCGCTGCGCAGCACGTACTCGGTCGACAGACCGGAGAAGCGCGCGACCTGGCCGGCGATGTGATCGCGCGTCATCGTGTCCAGCCGCGAGCCCTGCATCAACGCCGTCGTGTAGTCGCCATAGGCGAACGCCTCGGCCTGCGCGACCACTTCGCGCAGCGGTTTCTTCTGTAGCTCGGGCACCAGTGCCTCGTGGTACCACGCGGTGGCCGCGTAGGTCGGCAGGAACAAGGCGTAGGGCAGCTCGTTGCCGTGGTCGAAGCACAAGGTCTGCAGGTCCACCGCCATCGAGATCAGCATCACGCCGTTGAGGAAGACGTCGTGCCGGTCCTGCAGGTGCAGCGTGAGGCCGGCGGCGCGCGTGGTGCCGTAGCTTTCGCCGATCAGGTACTTCGGCGAATCCCAGCGGCCGAAGCGCGTGAGGTACAGGCGGATGAACTCGCCGATCGCGTCGAGATCGCGCTGGTAGTCGTGGAACTCGGCCACCTTCTCGCCCTCGGCCATGCGCGAGTGGCCGGTGCCGATCGGATCGATGAAGACGAGATCGCTGTCGGTCAGCAGCGTGTGTTCGTTGTCCGTCAGTGCGTAAGGCGGCGGCGGCGCGTTGCCCATCTCGTCGGTGACCACGCGCTGCGGTCCGAGGATGCCCAGGTGAAGCCACACGCTGCTCGAGCCGGGCCCGCCGTTGAAGCTGAACGTGACCGGGCGCGGCTTGGCGCCGTTGCCGTTGCCATTGGTCAGCGTGTAGGCAACGAAGAACAGCGCCGCGCACGGCTTGTCGGCACTGCGCTGGCCTTCCTTGTCGTGTTCGTCCTCGCGCAGCACCAGCGTGCCGCAGGTCACGCTGTATTCGAGCGTGCGCTTGCCGAGTTTGAGCTTGTGCTCGGTGGTGACGAGTCGGTCCTGCAGCGGCGGCGTCGCGCTGGGCGCGGCAGGGGAGGGGCTGTCCTTGGCTTCGGCCATCGGCGTTCTCGGTAGAGTGCAGGGCACCGACTGTACCGTTCACGATGAGCGCCACTTCCCAGCCGCTGCACGCCGTCGCCGGCGTCGACTTCACCAGCCGTCCGACGCGGCGCAAACCCATCACCGTCGCGCTCGGCCGACTGGACGCGCACGTCGTGCGCCTGGAGCGGGTGCAGGCGCACGCCGATTTCGACGGCTTCGCCGCGTGGCTGCGTACGCCCGGCCCGTGGATCGCCGCGATCGACATGCCATTCGGGCTGCCGCGCGAACTGGTGACGGTGCTCGGCTGGCCCACCGACTGGCTGCCGCTGATGCGCCACTACGCGTCGCTGAGCCGCGAGCAGATCCGCACGCAGTTCGCGGCGTTTTGCGATGCCCGCCCCGATGGTGGCAAGTTCGCGCACCGCGCCTGCGACGCGCCGGCCGGCTCGTCGCCGTCGATGAAGTGGGTCAACCCGCCGGTGGCCTACATGCTGCACGCCGGGGTGCCGCTGCTGATCGATGCCGGCGTGCATTTACCGGCGGTGCACGAAGGCGACCGAGAGCGGGTCGCGCTCGAAGCCTATCCGGGCCTGCTCGCCCGCGAGGTGCTCGGCAGGCGTTCGTACAAGAGCGACGAGAAGGCCAGGCAGACCGCCGACCGGCTGATTGCGCGCAAGGACTTGATCGAGGCGCTGGAGCAGGGCCGCACGCGCCTCGGCCTGCGCCTGCGGCTGAGCCACGCGCAACGCGACGACCTGGTGGCCGACGCGAGCGCCGACCGGCTGGACGCCGTGCTGTGCATGATGCAGGCGGCCTGGGCTGCGGGCCAGCCGCAGCACGGCGTGCCGCTGGACGTGGACCCGTTGGAAGGCTGGATCACAAGTGCGCTGTCAATGAAGAGAGCGACATGAATTTCTGTATTGACAGAAATCAATGTCGAACTTAGAGTCGACGCCATGGACC
>DATKCI010000178.1:0-13809 GCA_035513255.1 Piscinibacter sp.
AGGGCTGGAACCTCGTGAAGCTGGTCCACATCGGCGGCGACCGGCGCGATCACTTCGCCACGTCGACCCATGTCTGGGAACTGCTGCGCACCGTGGTGCGCGAGCGCCAGCGCCGTGAAATCGCGCCGACCATCGAGGTCCTGCGCGAGCTGCTCGCCGACCCGGCCATCAACAAGGACCCGGCCGAAGCCAAGCTGCGCATCCGCGAAACAGTGGAACTGCTGGAAACGCTCACGGCCTGGAGCGACGAGATGCTCAAGCTCGACACCGACACGCTGACGAAGGTGCTGAAGCTCGGCGCCCGGGTCAAGAAGTTGCTCGGCCGCGATACGGTGGCCGGCACCGCCGACAAGGATTCCGACTTGACTGCGGCACACCTGCTGGGGCCCTGATGATGACGATGGAAGCGCGTCGCCAGGTGCCTCCCCACTGCGTCACCCCGGCGAAAGCCGGGGTCCACTCGCCGAATGGCGCCGACTCTCCCCGTGGACCCCGGCTTTCGCCGGGGTGACGGCGCCGGGGGAGCCCCCTTTTTTTGCTTGATAGTTTCTGTGGTGACTGAAATTACAGGAGGAACATGAGCCACTCGACCTACCCACTGACGCTGTATTACGACGCGGCCTGCCCGGTGTGCTCGCTCGAAATGGATCATCTGCGCGAGCGCAACCGCGACGGCAAGCTGGTGTTCGTCGACATCTCCGCACCGGGCTTCGATGCCGCCGCGCACGGCGCCTCGGCGGCCGAGATGGACGCCGAGATCCACGGGCGGCGGGCCGACGGTTCGATGCTCCGCGGCGTGGAGGTGCTGCGCCTCGCCTACGCGGCTGTCGGCCTCGGGTGGGTGCTGCGCCCGGCGGGCTGGGCGCCGTTCAAGCCGCTGTTCGACGCCGGATACCGCGTCTTCGCGCGGCATCGCCGCGAGATCTCGCGCGCCGCCGCGCCGCTGATCGACGCGGTGCGGGCGATGCGGGCGCGGTCCGCGTTGCGTCGCATGCGGGCTTGCAGCAACGGCGGCTGCCGCACCGAGGGTGACGACAACCGGAGCCCATCATGAGAGTCCTCGTCTGCGGGTCCACCGGCTGCGTCGGTGCCGCGGTGGTCCGCGCCTTGCGCTCGCGCGGGCACAAGGTCGTCGAAGGCGCACGTGCGGCGATCGACGGCCGCGCCACGATGCACGTCGATTTCATGCAGGCCCACACGCCACAGGCGTGGGCTGAGCGCCTGCGCGCCACACCGGTCGATGCGATCGTCAACTGCGTGGGCATCCTGATGCCGTCGCGCGGGCAGAGTTTCGAGCGGGTCCATGCACGCGGGCCCATCGAACTGTTCGAAGGGGCGGCGCTTGCGGGCGTGCGCCGCATCGTCCAGGTGTCGGCGCTGGGCGTGGGCGCCGCCGGCGACGACACGCCCTACCTGCGGAGCAAGCAGCAGGCCGACGATGCGCTCGCCGCGTTGCCGCTGGACTGGGCGGTGCTGCGCCCGTCGCTCGTCTATGGCCCGCGCAGCCAGAGCGCCGCGCTGTTCGCCACGCTCGCCAGCCTGCCGGTGATCAGCCTGCCCGGGCGCGGCGAGCAGCGGGTGCAGCCGATCCATGTCTACGAACTGGCCGAGGCGATCACGCGCCTCGTCGAACACGCGGGAGTGCTGCGGGCCGCCCACGAACTCGGTGGCCCGAACGTGCTGACCTACCGCGAGATGCTGGCGCACTACCGCGCAGCGCTCGGCCTCGGCGATGCGCTGTGGCTCCCGTTGCCGATGCCGCTGATGCGCGCGACCGCACTGCTCGCCGAGGCGCTGCCGCAGACGGTGCTGTGCGGCGACACGATCCGCTTGCTCGAACGCGGCAGCGTGCCGTCGATCAACGCCGCCGCCGGCCTGCTCGGCCGCACGCCCAGCACGATGGCGCACGGACTCGCGATCACGTCGCCCGAGCCGCTCGTCGATCTGCGCGCCCATCTGAGTCCCGCACTCGATCTCGCGCTTCGTGCCTCGCTCGCCTTCATGTGGCTGTACACCGCGTTGATCAGTCTGTGGCTGCCGCAGGAGTCGGGCGTGCTGCGGCTGCTCGCGCGCTGCGGCTTCGACGGCGAGGCCGGCGTGGCAGTGATGGTCGCGTCGTGCGCGTTGAACATCACGCTCGGCGCGCTGACCTTGCTGCACCCGTCACCGCGCTTGTATGCGCTGCAATTCGCCGCGGTGATCGGCTACACGGCGACCGCGGCCTTCAACATGCCGGAGCTGACCATCGACCATTGCGGCCCGCTGGCCAAGAACCTGCCGGTGCTCGCGCTCGTCGTGCTGCTGTGGATGGCGCAGCGGCCCGCGCCACGCGCCGGCGGCGGTCGCGCGCGCGTGCACGCAAAGCCGCTGCGCGGCGCGACACCACTCCACTCCCAGTGAGGACACCATGGAATTCATGCTCTACGCTGCCGCGGCGCTGACGGTCGCGGTCGGAATCGCCCATTCGTACCTCGGTGAACGCTACCTGCTGATGCGCCTGCTGCGCAGCGGGCAGCTTGCCGGCGTGTTCAGTCGGCCCGAGTTCGCCGCGCGCACGCTGCGCTTCGCCTGGCACGTGACCTCCATCGCCTGGTTCGGCTTCGCCGCCATCCTGTTCCTGCTGGCTCGCCCGCCGGTCACGCCCGAGGCGCTCGGGATCGTCATCGGCGGCACCTTCCTCGTCCACTTTGCCGTGGCGCTGGCGGGTTCGCGCGGCAAGCACCTGTCGTGGCCGCTCTTTCTTGCGATCGGCCTCGCGGCGATCTACGCGACACGCATGTAGACACAGGCAGCCGCGCCGCTGCTGCTAAGGTGCTTCCTCCATGGAAGCAATGAACCTGCTGTTGCTGGCAGGCGGGCTGCTCGTCTTCGTGAGCCTGCTGGCCGGCGTGTTCTCCGCCCGGCTGGGCCTGTCGTTCCTGCTGATCTTTCTCGTCGCCGGCATGCTCGCCGGTGAAGACGGTCCCGGCGGGATCAGGTTCGACAGCCCGATGCTGAGCGCCTGGGTCGGAAACGCGGCGCTCGCGATCATCCTGATCGAAGGCGGCATCAGCACGCGCATGAGCACGTTTCGCAGCGGCTTCAAGCCGGCGCTGCTGCTGGCCACCGTCGGCGTGGTGGTGACCGCTGCAATCGTCGGTGCCGCGGCGATGGTCTTCATCGGTGTCGACTGGCGCTACGGATTGCTGCTCGGTGCGATCGTCGGCTCCACCGACGCGGCCGCGGTGTTTTCGCTGCTGCGCCACGCGAAGCTGCGCCTGAGCGAGCGGCTGGCGGCGACGCTGGAGATGGAGTCGGGACTCAACGATCCGATGGCGGTGTTCATGGTGCTGGCGCTGATCGCCGTGATCAAGGTCGATGCGGGGCCGGCCGACGTCGTGCTGCTGCTGGTCAAGCAGGCGGGCCTGGGCATCGCGATCGGCTGGCTGGGCGGTGGCGCCCTGGCCTGGGCGCTGCGCCGGCTCACGCTGACGGCCGAGCACAGCGGCTTGCTGTCGCTGCTGATTCTCAGCGGCGGCCTGGTGCTGTTCGCGCTGGCCGGCCTGGCCCAGGGCTCCGGCTTCCTCGCCGTCTACCTGTACGGCGTGCGCGTGCGCGCCGGTGCCGAAGTGGCGGCGCACGCGGCCTCGTCGGCGCTGGACGGATTTGCGTGGGCGGCGCAGGCGACGATGTTCCTGCTGCTCGGCCTGCTGGTCGCGCCGAACGAGGTGTTGCGCTCGCTGGGGCCGACGCTGGCGATCGTCGCGGTATTGATCTTCGTCGCGAGGCCGGTGGCCGTCTGGCTGTGTCTCGCGCCGCTGCAATTTCCGGCGCGCGAACGGTTGTTCGTCGGCTGGGTCGGCTTGCGCGGCGCGGTGCCCATCGTCGTGGCGCTGTTCCCGTTGCTCGAGCGCGTGCCCGGCAGCCACGGCTTCTTCAACGTGGCGTTCGCGGTGGTGCTCGTGTCGCTGCTGCTGCAAGGCACGACATTGCGCGTGGCCGCACGCTGGCTGAAGGTGACCGAGCGGCCCGAGGAACCGCGGCCGGAGACCGGCCTGGTCAAGGGCCGGCTCGTTCTCGATGCCGACCTGCCGCTGAAGGAGGTGTTCACGTTCTTCCAGCTGCCGGTGCCCCACAACGCCGGACCGACGCTGTGCGACTGGCTCACCGGCGCGCTGTCGCGCGACGTCACCGAAGGCGACGGCATCGACTGGCATGGCGCGCACTTTCGCGTCAGCCGCCTCAACGACGGCCGCATCGTGCGAGTCGGCGTGACGCTTGCGCCACGGGCGCGTTGAGCGAAGGCATGGGCTCGCCGAGAATCGCCCCATGAAGCCGACCCGACTGATCCGCACCGGCGGCAAGGTGCGCCTCGCGACCTACCTGATTGCCTTGTGGAAGCTCTTCAACCATCCGCAGACGCCGCGCAGCGCGAAATGGGTGGCGATCGCCGTGCTGGCCTACGCAGTGAGCCCGATCGACCTGATCCCCGACTTCATCCCCATCCTCGGTCAACTCGACGACATCGTCCTCGTGCCGCTGGGCATCGCGCTCGCGGTGCGGCTCACGCCCAAGCCCTTGTGGGAGGCACGGCTTCGTGAAGCGGAGACCTCGGTGCAGAAGCTGCCGAACCTGTGGTGGGGCACGGCGTTCATCGTGATCGTCTGGGCGGTGCTGATCGGCCTGGTGGTGTGGTGGCTGGTGTCGGTGCTGTGAGGGCTTTCGTATTCGCGCTCGCGCTGTTCGCCGGGGCAACGCAGGCCTTCACCGGCGTCGTCACCCGCGTCAGCGACGGCGACACGCTGTGGGTGCGGCCCGATGTGGCGACCGAACAGCCGGCACGCAAGCCGGTCAAGCTGCGGCTGCGCGGCATCGACGCGCCGGAACGCTGCCAGCCGTGGGGACCGCAAGCCAAGGCGGCGCTCGAAGCGCGCGTCCTGCATCGGCGTGTGGACGTGGCGGCCAGGTTCAAGGACGACTACGACCGCCTTCTGGGGGATCTGCGACTCGACGGCGACGACGTGAGCGCGTGGATGGTCGCGCAGGGCCATGCGTGGAGTCACCGCTACCGGGGCAAGGGCCCTTATGGCGAGCTCGAGGACCAGGCACGGGCGGCCGGCCGCGGCCTCTTCGGCGAGCGCGACCCGATGCAGCCGCGCCTGTTCCGGCAGTGGCACGGGGCGTGCGGATGACCCAGCTCAGTTGCGTGCCACCAGCGTGAACCCGGCGCTGGACACGGTGACGCGCGCCTTGTTGCCGAGCGACCCGTCGGCGCTCACCTCGATGCAGTCGGACTCGGTCGCGATCACGGACCCGGAGAGAGTTCGCTCGGTCGCGTTGGTGCAGAAAAAGGTGATGCCGGTTTCGGACTCGAATTCGACCGACCAGGTCTGTGTGGCGCTGCCGATCTTCGCCGAGCTGACGAGGCAGCCGTCGAGTTCGTCGATCGTGAACAGCGCGCCGCTCGAACCGTTGGCGGCCGCGTCCGGCGGAACCGCGGCCGACGCGGCCGGGCTGCAGAACGTTCCCACGCCGTCGATCGAGTGGCGCAAGCCGACGACGAAGCCGGTGGCCGCGTCGAAGAAGGTTTCGGCGATCCGGCTGTCGACCGTCGCGGCGCCCCGGGTCAGGACGATGCTCGCGATGCTGCGCGCGGCGGTGTTGCCGGTCACCGGGAAGGCCAGCGCGCTGCCCGGTGCCACGCTGATCGAGGCAGTGTAGGAGAAGCCGTCGGAGGCGACGCCGCTGACGACCCAGGTGCGCGTCGTGGTCAACAGGTTCTCCCATGCGGCGCGGGCATCGACGTCGTCACCCGGCGGCTTGAAGCCGCCGTCGCCGGAAGAACTGCCGCCGCCGCCGCAGCCGGCCAGCGCAGCGGCCAGGACGACGGTCCACAGGGATCGGCGAGCACGCATGAGGAACCTCCATCGATCAAGACAACTGACCACCTGACGGGTCCCGACGGAAACCATGATAGTCATCGCCGCCGGCCCCGCTGCCAACGTGGCGGTGGCGCGCGCCGGCGCGGTCGCGCAGACATACGCGGGCGTCGTCACCCCGGCGAAAGCCGGGGTCCATTCGCCCCACGCCGCCGGAGTTGCCCATCGGACCTCAAATGATCCGCAGCTCCGGAATTCTGACGCCGGCGCAGCCGTACACCCCGTAGCGCAGCCTTGGCGGCCACGTCGGCCGGGTGGAGGACACTTCGATGAAGATGACGCGCAAGCAGTTCCTCGGACTGGCGGGCGGCACAACGGTCGTGATGCTCGTCCACGGGTGTGGCGGCGGCAGCAGCGCCGGCACCGCCGGTACCCCGGCGCCCCCGGCCGGGAACGACTGCGGCGCCGCAGGCGCCGAGATTTCAGCCAACCACGGCCATGAGGTGACGATCCCCGACGCCGACCTCGACGCGACGGCGAGCCAGACCTACAGCATCCGCGGCACGGCCGATCACGACCACACGATCACGCTGACTGCCGCGATGCTCGCGGCGCTGAAAGCCGGGACGAGCGTGGTCGTGTCGTCATCGAGTGCCGTAGGGCACATGCATGATGTGACGGTGAGTTGCGGTTGAGGGCGTACTTAGGCGAGCGTCCTGGGAGTCGACCGGGTCGAGCGCGTCATCCCCGGCAAACGGTTGCACGTCGTCGATGCGTCGGCTGCGTGGCGGCTCGGGGTCGCGCAGACCGTGGATCGCAGGTCAGGCCAGTTGGCCCGCCTGCTTCGGCTCGATCGCCACGTAGACGGTGCAGGCCGAGTCCCGCCGCAGGTAGGGGTTCGGGAACGGGACGACATGCGCCTCGACCTTGCCGAAGACCTCGGCCAGTGTGGCCTTGAACATGTCGTTCGGCGGATCCTTCGACCACAGGCCGAAGACCCCGCCGGGCACCAGATGGCGGGCTAGCGCAGTCAGCCCAGCGTGCGTGTAGAAGGACTCGTTCGCCGGGTCGAGCACGTAGTCGGGCGCATGGTCGATGTCGAGCAGGATGGCGTCGAAGCGCCTTTGGGGGGCTTCGGGCAGGAAGCCCGCAGCCGATCGCGACAAGGCGAAGAAGTCGCCCTGCACAAGATGGCAGCGCGGGTCGCCGGTGAGCGTCTGGCCCAAAGGCAACAGCCCCTCGCGGTGCCACTCGATCACCGGCGCCAGCAACTCGACTACGTGCAGCGAGCGCACGCGCGCGTCCTCGAGCACGGCCGCCGCGGTGCAGCCCAGACCGAGGCCGCCGACGAGCACGTCGAGCCCGTTCCGGCCCAGCGCCGCCAGGCCCAGCCGCGCCAGCGCGATCTCGCTGGCGGTGAACAGGCTGGACATCAGGAAGGCGTCGCCCAGCTTGATCTCGTAGACGATGACCCCGAGCGAGCGCTCCAGGCGCCGGCGCAGGATCAGCGCGCCGATCGGGGTGATCTGGTAGTCCAGTTCTTCGAAGTCGATGCTCATGGTGACGGTGCGGGTGCTGGCAAGCAGGACCTGAGGCGTGTGGGCGCGCGCGCAAACGGTATTGTCGCCCTCGAGCGGCGGGTCGCGCCCCTCGAGGGCGACAGGCCCGCCACGCACGACGCGTCCGTCGAACCCCGCCACCTTGTCCATCACGAACGAGAGAACTCATGACAGAAGCAACACAGCGCATCGCCAACACATTGTTCATCGAGGTCACCGGTTCCGGACTGCCGGAGGTCGACGGTCTGTATGTGCCTTCCGAAGCCCCGCTCTTTCCTACTCCAACAGCTACAAGTCCTGGCGCATTTCCCGGCTGGTTCGACCACTGAGATCATCAAGGAGTACATCGCCGCCGGGAAACTGGTGCCCAACGAGATCGTGGTGCGTCTGCTGAAAGACGCCATGGAACGGACCACCCGAACCACAGGCAAGCGAAACTTCCTGATCGATGGTTTCCCCCGTTCGCTGTCCAATCTGGAAGCCTGGTACGAAGTCTTCGGAAGGGAGGCTGAACTGCCCACCATGCTGTACTTCGAGTGCCCGTTCGAGGTGCTTGAACAACGCATTCTGGGCCGGGCCAAATACTCTGGCCGGGCCGACGACAACGTCGAGGCCATGAAGCTGCGGTTCGACACCTTCAAGGCCGAGACGCTGCCTGCCGTTGAACTGTTCAAGGCCAAAGGCAAGTGCATTGAGTTCGACACGAGCCAGGACCGGGAGGCCGTCCATTCGCTGCTGCGCGACCAGCTCGCCGCCTACACCGATCCCCAGCTGATGGCGCAGCCCCTGAGCGAAAAGGCTGAAATGCTGCTGGGCCTGAGGCCCTATCCCAGAAACGAGTGATCCGAAAGACTCACAAGTCTTCGACCGCCACGCACCGCAGGGGAATGCTGACGGCAGGAAGAACCTCAGCCCGTCGGCTTGTGCATCAGCGCCACGTTGGCGCATGGGAATTCACAGCGCCAGTGGTGAAGCGCAGCGATGGTTCGAAAGGTCGTCTCGCGATAGAACACCACATGCGTGGGATCACGACGGTAGTGCCAGCCGGCAAACGCGGCGTCGTCGGTCTGGAACATCGTCATCACTGCCAGCCAGCCGCCAGGCTTCAGCAGGCGGTCGAACCGGGCGAACTCATCGAAGGCATGATGAAAATGCTCGACGACTTCGGTACAGGTGATGAAATCGTACGGGCCATCGAGCAGCTTGGGATCATTGAAGAACAGTGGGTCGTAGACGACCGTCCGGTGCCCCGCCTCGGCCAACATCCCGGCCAGTGCAGGTCCAGGCCCGCAACCATAGTCCAGTCCTGACAACCCGGCGGGCAGACGTTCGAGCAGGGGCCGGGCCAACCGCGAAAGGAACTTGCGGTAGCGCGCGTCGTTCACGTCGTTGCGATGAAGCCGATACTCGGCGTGTTCGACAGCTCTGTGGGGCAACTGGGATCGATCCATGAAAGTCGCCTCGCAATCTTGGCAACGCCAGTAGTCATGCGTTTCGACCTGCATGAAATGCGTGCAGTCCCCAGCCCGGCAAACGGGGCAATCACGATGGTGCGAAGTCATGGGTCGGTACAGGGCGGTTTCAAACACGAAGCGCGACACCAGCGATGAGGTTTGAAGACTTCGTACGGCGACTGGAAGCCGAGGATCCTACGTGTGCGGTGGCTTGCTTGACGCATGTTCGATAGCGGCGAGCTGTTGATGGCCGACGTGGCTCAGGTCCGTTCATGGTAGTCATCGCGCCCGCCGCGTTGCCAACGTGGCGGTGGCGCGCGCCGGCGCGGGGGCTGCAGGTATACGCGGGCGTCGTCACCCCGGCGAAAGCCGGGGTCCATTCGCCGCACGCCGCCGGGTTGGCATTGCACCTCAGATGGTCCACAGCCGTGGAACTCCAACGCCACCGCTGGCCATGAGGGGTCGCGACGTCATCGAGTGCGGTAGGGCACATGCATGACGTGACGGTGAGTTGCGGTTGAGGGCGTCCCCGGGCGAGCGTCCTGGGAGTCGACCGGGTCGAGCCGCGCGGGCCTGCCGTTCGGGCGCGGCAGCCATATGCGCTCCGCCCGGTCCCATAAAAGAAGCCCCTGCTCAACGAAATCCGTCAGCTTGGCTAGATAGGCCGAGAAGCTGCTCGCCAGAACGTGGGGCTTGCCGGTTTGTTGATCGCACTCGATAAGTTGTCCCGCGGTTCCCCTCCTCGATCTCGGCAGGACTGGCACCCGGCAGAAATCCTCTGTTCGCCGCTTCGGGGCACAGGCGATCCATGGCGGCTTCGAGCCGAGGCCAGAAATCGTGCATCGTGGTCTTCCTCCCAAGTGAGCCGTGGAAGCTGGAACCGGACGTCCATCGGCTTATCTCTTCTCGGCGGCGCATTGTGACACAAAGGCGGCTGACACAAAAGCAGCATGTGCGGAGACTTCCGCGCGATGCCACGTGCCGCCGGCCAACCTCCCAAACTCGTCCCGACGGCGCGTGAAGTGCTGGCGATCAACATGATCAGGTTGCGAGCCGATCGAGGCTGGTCGCAGGAGGTCCTCGGGTTCGAGGCCGGGCTTCACAGGACCTTCATCGCGCATGTGGAGCGACGAGTCAGGAACGTCTCGCTTGACAATATTGAGCGCATCGCCAAGGCGCTTGGGGTCGAGACGTACGAGCTGCTGAAGCCCTGAACGGGGGTTGGCGTGGCGCGTCGCGAGAGGGCGCTGAGAACCGCTCGGATTCGCTGATGAGCCGCGGCTTCAATGTGCGCAGCATCGTTTGTGCACGATCAGCAGACTGCTACTCGCGATCAGCAAGGCTGCGGACGTAGTCAAGTTCCTTGGAAAGGCCTTCACCGAGCACTTCTTGCCCTTTCTCACACCCTCAAGAATCGTGAAAGTCTCGTTCTCCGCTGGAAGATGTCATCTCGACCAGGAGCTACTCAGGAACCGAAATGATGTCGCCGGCGGGCTCGCGCTTGATGCGTAGCCAGCCGTCCGGGCCGAATCGACTTCATTCATCGATGGCGGGGGACGAGGCGAATCGCCGCATTCGTACACCATCGCGTGTCACGACCGCAAAGCATTCGTCGTGCACATCAGCCAGTGAGTGCAGCGCGCGTTCGAGCACTTCTGCCACGATGATCGGATGCAAGCGGAAGTACAGCAATGCCGGCGGCGGACCCGAAGGCAAACACCGCCTGCAAATCGTCGAGCTTGAGATGTGGGTAGTTGTCGAGAATTTGCGCCTCGGTCCAGCCCGAAGCCAGCAAGTCAAGCACGAAATCCACACTGATTCGGGTACCGGCGATGCGCGGCTTGCCGAAAAGCGTGTCTGGATCGGTGACGATGCGACCTTGCCAGTCCATGGGGAATACCTCCAGATCAATGTAGCATCGCAGTAGCTTACTGCGGCATTCGGCCTACTTGCGCATCAACGTGCTCTTGCCAAACAGGCTCTCGATCAGGTCCACCGCCACCTCGGCCGTCGCGTTGCGCACGTCCAGCGCCGGGTTCAGCTCCATCACGTCGAGCGACGCGAGGCGGCCGGTGTCGGCGATCATTTCCATGCAGAGCTGGGCTTCGCGGTAGGTCGGCCCGCCCTTCACCGTGGTGCCCACGCCGGGCGCGACGTCGGGGTCGAGGAAGTCGACGTCGAAGCTCACGTGCAGATGGGTGTTGCTGTCCAGCGTGGCCAGCGCGAGTTCCATCGCGTGGCGCATGCCCATCTCGTCGATGTAGCGCATGTCGAAGACCTCGAGGTCCATCTCGTGCACCAAGCGTTTTTCGCCGGCGTCCACGCTGCGGATGCCGATCTGGCGGAACCACTTCGGACTCACGGCGGGCACCTGGCCGCCGATCTCGATCAGCTCCTGCGGGCCGTGACCGCACAGGCACGCGACCGGCATGCCGTGCAGGTTGCCGCTGGGCGTGAGGATGTTGGTGTTGAAGTCGGCATGCGCATCGAGCCAGAGGATGCGCAGCTTCTTGTTCGTCTCGCGGCAGTGGCGCGCCGCGGCGCTGATGGAGCCGAGCCCCAGGCAGTGGTCGCCGCCGAGCAGGACGGGCAACCGCCCGATCGTCAGTTCGGCGTGCACGGCGGCGTGCACTGCCTTGTTCCAGGCCACCACTTCGGCGAGGTGGCGGTAGCCTTCGGTGGGCGGCAGCCACGGGTTGGCGGGTCCCGTGAGGTTGCCGCGGTCGACCACCTCGAGGCCGTGGCCTTGCAGCACCGGCACGATGTTGGCCACGCGCAGGGCCTCGGGGCCCATGCTGGCGCCGCGGCTGCCGGCGCCGATGTCGGTGGGCGCGCCGATGATGCTGACTTGCTTGTGCATGTGGAAAACGGAATCGGATGGGTCAGACGTCTTCGGCGTGTTCGCCCCCGGCGTTGCGCAGCTCGAAGCCATAGTAGGCGTCGAGCTCGCTCCACGCCTCTTCCGCGGTCTCGACGAAGCGGAAGAGGTGCAGGTCCATCGGGCTGATCATGCCGGTCTCGACGAGCTGGTCGAAGTTGATGAGCTTGGTCCAGAAGTCGCGCCCGAACAGTAGCACCGGTCGACGCCTGCATTTGCCGGTTTGGATGAGGGTCAACGCCTCGAACATTTCGTCCAGGGTGCCGAAACCGCCCGGAAAACACACCAGCCCGATGGAGCGCATCAGGAAGTGCATCTTGCGCAGCCCGAAGTAATGGAACTGGAAGCACAGCTCGGGCGTGATGTACGGGTTGGGCGCCTGCTCGTGCGGCAGCACGATGTTCAGCCCGATGCTCTTGCCGCCCACCTCGTAGGCGCCGCGGTTGCCGGCTTCCATGATGCCGGGGCCGCCGCCGGTCACCACGTAGATCGGGGTGGCGAACTGGCGGGACTTTTCGGTGACGAGCCTGGCGAAGTTGCGCGCCTCTTCGTAGTAGCGCGACATCTGCACGTGGGTCTGCGCCATGCGCAGCGCGGTTTCGTCGCCGGCGGAGCGAGCGTCGGCCAAGAGGCGCTGCGCCACGTCGGCCGGCACGATGCGCGCACTGCCGAAGATGACGATCGTCGACTCGATCTGCTGCTCCTTTTGCACCAGCTCGGGCTTGAGCAGCTCGAGCTGCATGCGCACCGGTCGCAGGTCTTGGCGGAGCAGGAAGTCGGTGTCGGTGAAGGCGAGGCGGTAGGCGCTTTCCGGGCCGTCGTAGCGCGGCGACGGCGGTTGCTGGATCTTTGCCTCTTGTTGGGCCGTGGGGAAGTTGCGGGCGGTCAGTTCGCCACTCTTGCCCTTGGCGGCGTCGGTGCGTTTGTCCATGGGCGCAGCTTAACGCCTGCCCGTGGCGCTTGGGGCCCCCGGGGAGTCGGCAGCAGGGGAAGCACCACTCAGAGGCTGTGAGGCCTTTGCCCCTGGACCGCCGGTTGGCCTCTGAGCGAGCCGACTGCGCTGCACAATTTCACAGGTGCTTCGCTCCGTCGGCTCAGCCGCGCCGGCTCGCACACACCGGGCAGCCGGGCTGGCGGGCGAGGCGGATCTCGCTCCATTCCATCGTTCGGGCGTCGAGCATCTGCAACCGCCCGGCGAGCGACGAGCCCACGCCGGCCAGCAGCTTCAAGGCCTCGGCGGCCTGCATCGCGCCGATGATGCCGACCAGCGGCGCGAACACGCCCATCGTCGCGCAGCGCACTTCCTCGAAGGCGGCGTCCGGTGGGAACAGGCAGGCATAGCAGGGGGCGGCCGGGTCGCGCGTGTCGTAGACCGAGATCTGCGCATCGAAGGTCACGGCGGCGCCCGAGACGAGCGGCTTGCGATGCGCCACGCAGGCCGCGTTCACCGCGTGCCGCGTCGCGAAGTTGTCGCTGCAGTCGACGACGACGTCGGCGGCTTCGACCAGCGCGTGCAGGCGCTGCGCGTCGGCGCGCTCGTGGAGTGCGACGACGCGGACCTCGGGATTGATCGCACCGATGGTCTGCGCCGCCGATGCGGCCTTGGGCTGTCCCACGCGCGACATGTTGTGTGCGATCTGCCGCTGCAGGTTGGTCAGGTCCACGGTGTCGTGGTCGATGACGGTGATCGTGCCGACCCCGGCCGTGCCGAGGTACAACGTGACCGGCGAGCCGAGCCCGCCGGCGCCGATGACGAGTGCGTGCGCAGCCAGCAGCCTCTGCTGGCCTTCGACGCCGAGTTCGTCGAGCAGGATGTGCCGCGAGTAGCGCAGCAGCTGGTCGTCGTTCATCGGCGGAGCATACAAACAATGCGCTGTGCGGTGGGCCGGACCCCGGATTTCATCCGGGCTACGAAAAACGCCCGCGGCGGCGGGCGTTCTTGGGGCAGATCGTGCGGGCGCGTCAGTTGGTCTGCACTTCCGCCTTGCGCTCGGCCATCGACCTGCTGACCATCACCGGCTGGCCCTTGAGCTGGTTCAGCGCCTGGGCGAGCTGGAAGT
>DATKCI010000179.1:0-39463 GCA_035513255.1 Piscinibacter sp.
TTATCGGTACAACCCTGCGCCTGCCCTCGCCGGCTGAGCAATGTCGCTAATCAGGTGGTCCTTTCACTATGACTGCGATTGCGGGACTGCCTATCGGCGAGATTGACGAATCGCTATTGCTCCTCCTCTAGGGATCGCTGCAGACTATCGTCACTGGGTGATTGATAGCCCTCCGAGGACACTGAGCATGCGCCACATCGCATTACTTCATCCGGCCGCTTCGCAAGATCATGCGATCACATGGCGCGCCATCGCGTGGCGCGCGTTGGGAATGGTGAGCGCGGCCATCGGCGTCATCAATGCCTTCCTGCCGCTGCTGCCGACCACCGTGTTCCTCCTCATCAGCTTGTGGGCCTTCGGCAAGGGCGCGCCCGAGTGGCGGCAGCGCCTGCTCGCCCACCCGCGCTGGGGCGGGCCGCTGCGGCACTGGGAGCAGGGCCGCCGCGTGTCTCGGCGCGGAAAGCGCATGGCGAGCCTGGGCATGGCCACGGGCTGGCTGCTCTGCGCGCTCTCGTTGGGGCCAACGGCCTCGGTCCTGACAGTGGGACTCGGTCTAGGGGCCCTGGCGCTGTGGTTGTGGATGCGCCCGGAGCCATGAGTCCAACCAGTTCCCAGGGTCTGCGGACCCATGTCGAGGGCTGTTCACGACATCCGTCGCGAGCCGCCTCATTTCAATCATCAACAGGAGATAGCCAGTCATGACCACCGAAGCCAAGTGCCCGTTCCACAGCGGGCAAGCCGCTCACGCCACCAGGGCCCCGGAGCGGACCAACCGCGACTGGTGGCCCAACCAGCTGAACATGAAGCTGCTGCGCCAGCATTCCGCGCTTGGCGACCCGATGGGCCAGGGGTTCGACTATGCCGAGGCGTTCAAGAGCCTCGACCTCGAGGCGGTCAAGGCGGACATCGTCAAGCTGATGACCACCTCGCAGGATTGGTGGCCGGCCGACTACGGACACTACGGTCCGCTGTTCATCCGCATGGCCTGGCACAGCGCCGGTACCTACCGCACGGGCGACGGCCGCGGCGGCGCCGGCTCGGGAACGCAGCGTTTCGCGCCGCTGAACAGCTGGCCCGACAACGGCAACCTGGACAAGGCGCGTCGCCTGCTGTGGCCGATCAAGCAGAAGTACGGCCAGAAGATCTCGTGGGCCGACCTGATGATCCTGGCCGGCAATTGCGCGCTCGAGTCGATGGGCTTCGAGACCTTCGGCTTCGCCGGCGGCCGCGCCGACGTCTGGGAGCCCGAGGAGGACATCTACTGGGGCAGCGAGGACACCTGGCTGGGCGACAAGCGCTACACCGGTGAGCGCGACCTGGCGAACCCGCTGGCCGCCGTGCAGATGGGCCTGATCTACGTGAACCCGGAGGGCCCCAACGGCAACCCCGATCCGGTGGCCTCGGGCCGTGACGTGCGCGAGACCTTCGCCCGCATGGCGATGAGCGACGAAGAGACCGTCGCCCTCGTGGCGGGCGGCCACACCTTCGGCAAGGCCCACGGCGCGGGCGATCCGAGCCTGGTGGGCCCGGAGCCCGAGGGCGCCCCCATCGAAGCGCAAGGCCTGGGCTGGATCAACCGCTTCGGCGACGGCAAGGGCGTGCATACCACCACCAGCGGCATCGAAGGCGCCTGGAAGCCCAATCCGACGAAATGGGACAACGGCTACTTCGACATGCTGTTCGGCTACGAGTGGGAACTCGTCAAGAGCCCGGCGGGTGCCCACCAGTGGATGGCGAAGAACGTGAAGCCGGAGCACATGATTCCCGACGCCCACGACCCGTCGAAGAAGCACCCGCCGATGATGACCACGGCCGATCTGTCGCTGCGCTTCGATCCCTTCTTCGAGCGCATCTCGCGCCGCTTCCACCAGAACCCGCAGCAGTTCGCTGACGCATTTGCGCGTGCCTGGTTCAAGCTCACCCACCGCGACATGGGCCCGCGAGCCCGCTACCTGGGCCCCGAGGTTCCGGCCGAAGAGCTGATCTGGCAGGACCCCATCCCCGCGGTGAGCCACACGCTGGTGGACGAGAAGGACATCGCGGCGCTCAAGGCGCAGATGTTGGCTTCGGGGCTGACCGTGCCGCAGCTGGTGTCCACCGCCTGGGCTTCGGCGTCGACGTTCCGCGGATCCGACAAGCGCGGCGGCGCCAACGGGGCGCGCATCCGCCTGGCGCCGCAGAAGGACTGGGAGGTCAACCAGCCGGCGCAGTTGGCGGCGGTGCTGGAGACGCTCGAGGGCATCCGCAAGGCGTTCAACACCAAGGCGGCCGCAGGCAAGCAAGTCTCGCTGGCCGACCTGATCGTGCTGGGTGGCTGCGCCGCCGTCGAGAAGGCCGCGAAGGACGCAGGGCACGCGGTGATGGTGCCGTTCACGCCGGGGCGGATGGATGCCGCCCAGGCGCAGACGGACATCGCGTCGTTCGCCGTGCTTGAGCCGATTGCGGACGGCTTTCGCAACTACCAGAAGGCCCGCTGCAGCCGCTCGGCCGAAGAGTTGCTGCTGGACCATGCCCAGCTGCTCACGCTCACCGCGCCCGAGATGACGGTGCTGGTCGGCGGGCTGCGCGTGCTGGGTGCGAACGCGGGCGGCGCCGCGCACGGTGTCTTCACCCGGCGCCCGGGGACTCTGAGCAACGATTTCTTCGTGAACCTGCTCGAGGTCGGCACCGCGTGGGAGGTGATGGGGGATGCCGATCAGGTGTTCGAGGGCCGCGATCGGGCCAGCGGCCAGTTGAAGTGGACTGCCACGCGCGCGGACCTCGTCTTCGGCTCGAACTCCGAGCTGCGCGCCTTGGCCGAGGTCTACGCCTGCGAGGACGCGAAGGAGAAGTTCGTCCAGGATTTCGTGGCGGCCTGGAACAAGGTCATGAACCTCGATCGCTTCGACATCCGGTGATGGGTCGCTGAGGGCTCCAGCAGGCTTTCGGGGCCTTCAGCATCAAACCGCGCGCTGCGACCGCAGCGCGCGGTTTCTCCTACGAGCTGGACGTCCTCAGTGCAACCAGTCCTGCAATCGATAGTAGGCGCCGACGATCGGCAGGAACCACGGCTTGCCGAAATGCCCGGGGATCGCCGGCCAGTCCAGTCCACGCCACGGATTCAGTTCGGGGCGCCCGGCCATCACATCGGCCATCACCTGCCCCATGTGCACGGACATCTGCACGCCGTGTCCGCTGTAGCCGGTCGAGAAGTACAGCCCATGATCCTCCCCCGCGCGCGGAAGGCGGTCCGCGGTCATGTCGACCATCCCGCCCCAACAGTGGTCGATGCGCACGCCGCGCAGCTCGGGGAAAAACTCTTCCAGCGTGGCGCGCAGGATGCGTCCGCTCTTCTCGTCCGAGCGCGGGTTGGAGATCGCGAAACGCGCGCGCCCGCCGAACACCAGGCGGTTGTCGGGTGTGACGCGGAAGTAGTTGACAAAGTTCTTCGACGTGACGTAGTTGCGGCGGTGCGGCAGCAGGCGTTGCACGACCGCGGCATCCAGCGGCTCGGTCGCGATGATGAAAGCGCCTACCGACACCATGCGACGGCGCAGGTAAGAAAAGGGGCCGGTGCGGGGATTCCCGGTGGCCAGCAGCACCTGGCCGGCATCGACGATTCCGCGTGCACTGGTCACGCGCAAGCTGCCGTCGGATTGGCGGTCGATCTGCGTCACCGGCGCCTGTTCGGCGATGCGCGCGCCGTGCCGCACCGCAGCGTGCGCGAGCCCGACACCGAACTTGCCCACGTGCATCTGCCCGCTGGTCTTCTGCAGCAGGCCGCCGAAGAACTTGCCGGAGCCGATTTCGGCCCGGATGTCGGCCGCCGGCACCATCTCGACGTGCGGATCGGCTTCGCGGCGCAGCAGCTCGCACGAACGCGCCAGCTTGTCGTAATGCTCGGGCTTGGACGCGAGCTTGAGCTTGCCGGTGCGCATGAAGTCGCAGTCGATGTGCTCCTGCCTGACCACCGTCTCGACCGTATCGACGGCCGCCGCGTAGGCCTGGTAGAAGGCGCGCGCCTTGTCCATGCCCAGCCGTCCGGCCAGCGTCGCGAAGTCGTGCGCCACGCCGCTGCTGCAATGTCCGCCATTGCGGCCGGATGCCTCGCCGATGACGCGTCCGGCATCCAACACGGTGACGGACGCGCCGCGCCGCGCCAGCGCCAGCGCCGCCGACAAGCCGGTGAAGCCGGCGCCGACGACGACGACGTCGGCCCGTCCCGACACCGGCCCCTCCGCACCGCGGGTGAACGCCGGTGCGGTAGCTAGCCACAAGGATTCCAACTTCATCGCTGCGTCCTGTTCTTCAGAAGAGGGACTGATTCAGGACCGCCAACTGCTGGAGTCCTTCATCGGGCACCGGCACGCCGTTGCGCGCCATCGTCACGACGGTATCGACCTGCTTCAGTCCCATCGCCGTCAAGCGATCGCCGAGACCGCTGGTTCCCGTGACATCCACGCGCACGAAGGCGCCTGCGTAGGCTGCGGCCCAGCATGTGACCAGCGCCGCGGTGCGTTCACTGTCGGGCGCGACGACCGGACCGATGGCATGCCCGAGGCCGAAGCGGCGCATCATGGAGAAGCCGACCAGCTCGCCGTTGCGTTCGAGCGCCGCGCCCTGCGCCATACCGGCCAGCTGTTGCAGCACCTCGTCGCGCGCCATGCCGGTCGCGCGGTTCGACAGTTCGACAAGTCGTGCGGTGTCGTTGGCGGTGACAGGGCGGATGCTTTCGCCGTCGGGCAGCACGACAGGGGGCACGGCGAGCAGCGTTCCCTGATGCTGATGGATCGTGCCGATCGGCGTGAACCCGAGGCTTTGGTACAGCGGCAGCCCGGCGATCGTGGCGTTGAGCAGCGCGCAGCGGCTACCGAGCGCGTCCATCACCCGCTTCATCAGCTGGCGGCCGATGCCTTTGCCCTGGCGTTCCGGCGAAACGATGATCGCCCCGAGCGTTCCATGCCGCTCGCCTTGTTTCCAGCACAGACCGGTGCCGATCACGGCGCCGTCTTCCTCTGCGACGAAGCCTGTGCCCAGCCGCAGCAGGAACTGCCAGTCCTCGAGACGGTACGGCCAGCGCAGATCCTGCGACAGCCGATGTGCCGCGGGCAGATCACTCTCGTCCATCCGGCGATAAGCGATTGCCATGACCATGGTCTGCTGTGTCATCGTCTTGGGCCTCAGGACCGCGGGCCCGGACGGTAGGCCGTCATCTGGACTTCCACGAGAAAGCCGTGGTGGAGTTCCGGCACGGGAACGACGGCACGGGCCGGTTTGTGCGTCCCCATCGAGCGCGCATAGACCGCGTTGAAGGCCGGCCAGTTGTCGACACCGACGATGTAGGCGGTGCACTGCACGACGTCGTCGAACGTGCAACCGGCTGCGGCCAGCACCGCCTGGCATTGCCGCAACACCGCCTCGCTTTGTGCGGTGAAGTCGCGCTCGGATGGATTCACCGACGCGATGTCGGGCAGCACACCGGACAGGAAGACGAAGCCTTGTTCCTCGACGGCTTGCGAATAGTGCCCGGCAGGGCGCGGCGCGTCGCTGGTATGGATGACGTTCATGATGTCCTCGATGCGCTCACCATCCCTGGAGCCGTGGCCACACGTCATTCACTTGAACTCCGCGGCCATTGACAACGTGATAGCGGTCGTGCTGTGCACAAGTTGCGCAGGCGTGGTTCGGCAGGATGCGCAGCAGCGTGCCGACGGGCAAGGCGGGCGCCTTCTTCGGGTCGCCGGAACGGTGCGCGATCACGCCGTGCTCCTGGTTGGCGTCGACCATCACGAGGTCCTCCAGGATCTCGCCCTCCAACGTGCAGACGACACCGTAGCCCTGATCCACGCGTTGCCGGCTGGTGCCGCGGTCGCGCGACATGGCCATCCAGCCGGCATCGACGATGGTCCATCCCTTTTCCTTCTGATGGCCGACAACGGACGTGAGGACGGAGACCGCAATGTCCTGCGGCTGGACGACGCCGAGTCCGCTCATCACGAGGTCGCCGAACACGAAGACGCCTGCCCTGACTTCGGTGACGCCGGCGAGATCGTCGGCAAAGTACGCGGTCGGCGTCGAACCCACGCTGACTTCCGGACAGCCATGACCATGTTGGCGCAACTGCTGCGCGCAGGCCACCGCCGCGTCGCGTTCCTGTCTCGACATGGCGGCGATCTCTGCGGTCGATGTGCAGGAATAGGAGCTGCCGGCGTGGGTGATGACGCCCTTCAGCGTCAGCTTCGCGGCTGCCAGCCGCTGGGCGATGTAGAGGAGCTCATCGGATCCGGGCTGCACGCCGGAGCGGTGTCCGTCGCAGTCGATTTCGATCATGACGTCCAGGGACGCGTTGCGCTGCGTGGCAGCGGCGGCGAGCGCTTCGGCCATTTCGACGTTGTCCAGGATGACCTTCAGTGCCACGCCGCGGGCGCGCAGATCGAACACATGCTGCAGCTTGTTGGGCGTGATGCCGACGGCATAGAGGATGTCGGTGAAGCCGAAGCCGGCGAAGTACTCGGCTTCCTTCAACGTGGAGACGGTGATCGGCCCGGTTGGCGCGCCGATCGTGCGCCGCACGACGTCGATCGACTTGCTCGTCTTCACGTGCGGGCGAAACGCGACGCCCAGGCGTGCGAGCTGGTCGCGCATGCGCCTGATGTTGGCATCCATCCTGTGCTGGTCGAGAACCAGCACCGGCGTCTCTACGTTGCGCAAGTCGTGCGTTTCGGCGGCTTGTGGCGTGGGCATGTCACTCGGTCTTTCGTTGAATTGCTCGGAGGGTTCGGATTCGTCCCAGGGGGTGGCCAGGCCAGTGCAAAGCGCTTCACTAGAAATCGGCGACCTTGCCCCACGCCGAACTGCTGAATCGGCTCGGCCGATACGGCACGGGATCGACGATCGGTTGGGCACCGGTGGCAAGGTCCGCGACAAGGTGCCCGGCGCCAGGGCCGATGCCGAAGCCATGCCCTGAAAAGCCCGCGGCCAGGATGAAGCCGGGGACGGACTCCACTTCGCCGATGCCCGGCACGCCGTCCGGCGTGCTGTCGACGAAGCCGGCCCAGGAGTGGTTGATCTTCGCTTCCCCGAGTTCGGGCAGCAGTTCGACGGCGCGGCGGTAGGTCTCTTTCACCGCCGCCATATCGGGCCTCGGGTCCAGGATGCGCACGCGTTCCATCGGCGTCGGCGCGTCCAGCCGCCAGCGACTCAGCGTTTCATGGCCACCGCGAATGCCTTCCAGGCCGCCGGGAAGAAGGCTGCGCCAGCGCTTGGCGAACATCGGCACGAATTGCGCGGCGAATCGCAACTGTTGCGGGGTCACGTCCACGCGCGCTCGGCCGCTGATGGCCAGCGCGTAGCTGCCATCGTTGCGGCGCGTGGCGGACACGCCGGTCGTGTACAGGGCATGCGGCAATCGATCTTCCACCGGCGACACGCTCAGGATCGATTGACGAATCGAGGCCTGCGGAAAACGGATGCCCAATTGGCGACAGAACGACGAAGCCCATGCGCCACCGGCCAGCACGACCGTTTTGGTCTTGATGGTGCCGGCCTCGGTCACGACGCCGCTGACGCGGCCGCCCTGCAGCTCGATGCCGCGGGCGGAGCACCGCTGGTGGACGCTGCCCCCCAGCTTCATCAGCGCGGCCGCGACGGCGGGCGCGGCCTTGCGGGGGTCGGCCGTGCCGTCGGTGGGGGCGAGGACGCCACCCTTCCAGGCGCGGCCGGTGAAGTGGCCTTGCCGGGTGGCCTGCCGGCCACTCAGTATCTGAGTCGCCACACCGGCGGTCTTCGCAAACTCGCACCAACTGGACCAGCGGGTCAATTCCGCGTCGTCATTGCTGAGATACAGAAGCCCGCAGCGTCGAAAGCCCGTGTCTTCGCCGCTTTCGGCGGCAAACTGCTCCCACAGGCCGATGCTTTTCGTCGCCATCGGCAGTTCGCGAGCGTCCCGGTTCTGCTGCCGGCACCAGCCCCAGTTGCGGCTCGACTGCTCGGCGCCGATCCTGCCCTTTTCGACCAGGGCGACCGAAATGCCGCGCCTGGCCATGTAGTACGCGGCAAAGACGCCGATGATGCCGCCGCCGATCACGACGACGTCGGCAGACTGCGGCGGGTTGGGCGACGTCTGGATGTGATTGAGCGGAGGGGACATGGATGCAGCCTCGGTCGGGGTTCAAGCCTGGGCGCTTTGCCGGGCGATCTCGCGATGCCGCGCAAAGGGGTCGTCGCTGCCGAAGGCCGCCGTGTGGAATGAAGTCGAAACGGGTGCGCCGTCGGCGCGGTGCAGCACGAGGGCCACGGTCATCATTGCTCCTGCGCATTGCGCGGTGATTGGAGGGCTGCTTCTGCGGCTGTGCCAGGCGCTGGGCCGGACGTTGGGCCGGACGTTGGGCCATTTGCGAAACCGAGGATGGCCTTGGTTTCCAGATACTCCTCGAGCCCCGCGATGCCGTACTCGCGGCCGTTGCCGGATCGCTTGTAGCCGCCAAACGGGGCCTCGGGGTTCCAGGCCGGATGGTTGATGTGCACCTGCCCCGAGCGGATCCGCGCCGCGACGGCGCGCGCCGCGCCGATGTCGCGGCCCTGGACGTGAGCGCCCAGGCCGTAGGCCGTGCCGTTGGCGATCTCCACCGCCTCGTCCACGCTGTCATAGGCGATCAGCACGAGGACCGGCCCGAAGATCTCTTCCTGCGCGATCTTCATCTGTGGGTGCACCGCGGAAAAGACGGTCGGGCGGCAGTAGAAGCCGCGGCTCAAGGCCTCTGGCCGGCCGAGGCCGCCGCAAACCAGACGCGCACCTTCGGCGATGCCGATGCCGATCATTTCCTGCACGCGGTTGAACTGGGCGCTGTTGGCGACGGGACCATGCGTCGTCTGCGGCGAGCGCGGATCGCCGACGACCATGTCGGCCACCGCTTCGCGCGCGAGGCGTTCGACTTCCTCCAGGCGTTCACGCGGCACGATCATTCGCGTCGGCGCGCTGCACGATTGGCCGACGTTGCGAAAGGCTGCTGCCACGCCTGCCGGTACGGCGCGTGCCAGGTCCGCATCCGGCAGGATCACGTTGGGCGATTTGCCGCCGAGCTCCTGGGCCACGCGCTTCACCGTGGGCGCCGCGGCCTGGGCCACCAGCACACCGGCCCGGGTCGAGCCGGTGATCGAGATCATGTCCACGTCGGGATGCGCTGCCAGCGCGGCGCCGACCGCCGGCCCGTCACCGTTCACGAGGTTGAACACACCCGGCGGGAGGCCGGCGTCCTGCGCCACCTCAGCAAAGAGCAGGGCGCTCAGCGGCGACAGCTCGCTGGGCTTCAGAACGACCGTGCATCCCGCGGCCAGGGCGGGGCCGACCTTGGCCGTGATCTGGTAGAGCGGCCAGTTCCACGGCGTGATCAGGCCGCACACGCCGATGGCCTCGCGCATGATCGCCATGTCTCCCCGGTGGGTGACAAAGGGATAGCTGTCGGCATGGTCGCGGGCCACGCGGATGTGCTCGGCCGCAAGCGGCACTTGTGTGCTGCGCGCCGTGCCGATGGCCGCGCCCATCTCGAGCGAGATCGCCTGCGCAAAAAGCTCCGCCCGCTCGAGGATGAGGCTGTGGATGCGGTCGAGCAGCATGGCGCGGCTGTGGGCGGGACTCGAGGACCAGGCCGCGAAAGCCCCCCGCGCCGCGGCCACCGCTGCAGCGACATCTTGTGCAGTTCCCAGCGCCACATCGATGAGCGGCTGTTCGGTCGAAGGGTCGATGACCGAGGTTCGTGCCTGCGTTGCAGGCACGACCCATTCACCGCCGATGAACATGCGATGCAGGTGGTCTGCGCTCCTGAGGCGTTCGATGATGGAAGCGTTCAATGGAGTCGATCCTTTGCGAACGGCGTCGCGTTCAGACATGGGCCATGGAAGAGTCTTTGATCTGTTCGGCCGGCGTCATGGCCAGCAGTATCCGGCGCGAGCCTGTTGAACTGATTAAACGCTCGAGAACCAAACGTTAACTGCAGATAAACGGTTGGAGCGCGATGCCCATCCACAATGAACGCCGGTCTGATTGATGTGGCACCCAGCTCCCATTCAGTGGCCACGCAGCACACCCAACAGGAGACATCCATGAGTGATCACGACAAGCTCGACAGCCTGACCGGACCTGAAGACAGCACACGAATCATGCGGGCGCTGCAACGCGGTGCCAGCCGCCGTGACGTGCTGGCCATGCTGATGGCCGGTGGCATGCAGGCCACGCTGGCAGGTGGTATCGCCGGCGCGGCGGTGAGCGCGCACGCCCAGACGCCGCGCAAGGGCGGGCGCCTGCGCGTGGCGGGGGCGGCGGCCGCAGTCAGCGACACGCTCGATCCCGCCAGACAGTCCAACCATACGGACTACATCCGGGGCAACATGTTCTACAACGGCCTGACCGTCCTGGACGGCAACCTCGTTCCCCAGCCGTCGCTGGCAGAGGAGTTCACGACCCAGGACGCGAAGACCTGGGTCTTCAAGCTGCGCAGAGGTGTCACGTTCCACGACGGCAGGCCGCTGACGCCCGCCGACGTCGTGTTCTCCGTCATGCGGCACAAGAACCCCGCGACCGTATCGAAGGCAAAAGTCCTGGCTGACCAGATCGAGGGAGTGACCGCCAGCGGCCCCAACGAAGTGACTATTCGGCTGACGTCGCCCAACGCCGACTTGCCGGTGATCCTGGGCACCTACCACTTCCACATCGTCAAGGAAGGCACCACCGACTTCAACGCGGGCGTCGGCACCGGCCCGTACAAAGTCAAGGAATTCAAGCCGGGCGTGCGCTCCATTGCCGTGCGCAACGAAAACTACTGGAAGCCCAACAAGCCGTACCTCGACGAGATCGAGTACGTGGGCATCAGCGACGAGGGCGCGCGCGTCAACGCGCTGCTCGCCGGCGAGCTGGATCTGATCGGCTCGGTGAACTCTCGTTCCGTCGACCGCGTGAAGGCCTCCGGCAAGCACGCGATCTTCGAGACCAAGTCCACCTCCTACACGGACCTGATCATGCGGCGCGATCGCAGCCCCGGCAACAACCCCGACTTCGTGCTGGCCATGAAGCACCTGTTCAATCGCGAGCAGATGGTCAAGTCCATCGTGCAGGGCTATGGGGTGGTGGCCAACGACCAGCCGATTTCCCCGAGCAACCGCTTCCACTTCAAGGGCCTCAAACAGCGCGCCTACGATCCCGAGAAGGCCAAGTGGCACGCGCAGAAGGCAGGTCTCGATGGCACCCCCATCCCGGTCGTGGTGTCCCCCGCGGCCACCAACTCGGTGGAGATCGGGCTGGTGATGCAGCACGCGGCCAAGCAGGTCGGACTCAACCTGGACGTGCGCCGCATGCCGGCCGACGGCTACTGGTCGACACACTGGATGAAGCACCCGGTGGGCTTCGGCAACGTGAACACGCGCCCGAGCGCCGACCTGGCCTTGACGCTGTTCTTCCAGTCCGATGCCCCGTGGAACGAGGCGGGCTGGAAGAACGAGAAGTTCGACCAGTTGCTGGTCGCCTCGCGCGGCGAGACCGATCAGGCCAAGCGCGCGCAGATGTACGCCGACATGCAGGTGATGATCCACCAGGATGGCGGCATCGGGATCCCGATGTTCATCTCCAGCATCGACGGGCACGTCAGCAAGCTCAAGGGTCTGTCGCCGATTCCGCTCGGCGGCATGATGGGCTACACCTTCGCCGAACACGTCTGGCTGGAAGCATGAACCGGTGAAGATCGCCGGTGGCGGGCGGGTCGAGCCATCCGGCCTCCCACGACGCCTGGTACTCCATCAGGACCGCCAGGCGGGGTCGGGTGCGAACGCCTGCTGAAGAAAGCGCAGCAGCTCCCTGGCGCGGGCAGTGGCGCCGGTGCGCGCGGGGGTGAGGGCCAGGACCGGCACCTCGCCGAAGGACCACTCGGGCAAGAGCCGAACCAGACGCCGCCCCGCGACCGCGGGCGCCGCGTCCCACTCCGAGCGCAGGGTGAGCCCCAATCCTTGCTCACACCAGCGGCGCGCCACGTCGCCGTCGTTGGTCGTGAGCGCCGGCGCGATGCGCAAGGACTGCCGCTCTCCCGCAGGCCTGCCGCCGCGGCCGCGCTTGCGGCAGTGCCACAGCGTCGCGTCTTCCTCATTCTCGCGAATGCAGATGCAGGGATGCGCCAGCACCTCCCGCGGCGTCTTGGGGACGAAGCGCCCTGTCTTCAGGTAGGCGGGGCTGGCGCAGAGCCATCGCTCATTGGGAGCCAGCGGGTGCGCGACCCACGACGAGTCGCGTACCTCGCCGATGTGGATCACCACATCGGCGTTGCGCTTCGCCGGCCATGGCGTTTCCAGCAGGTCGAGGCTGAGCTCGATACGAGGATGCAGCGCGCAGAACTGGCCCAGCAGCGGCGCCACATGCTGGCGGCCGAAGCCGAAAGGCGCGCACACGCGCAAGCTGCCGCTCAAGGCGCGCCCTTCCGTCTGCACGGTTTCGGGCAAGGCTTCGAGCCGCTCGAGCAGCTGGCGCGCTTCGGCGGCGAATCGTTCGCCTTCGGCCGTGAGGCCCAGGCGGTGTGAGCTGCGCACGGCCAGGTTGAAGCCCAGCTTGACCTCCAGATGCTTCAAGCGAGTCGAAAGCGCCGGTGGCGTCACTCGCAGCGAACGCGCCGCAGCGCTCAGCGAACGCGAGTCGGACAGGGCGCTGACGAGACGAAGGTCTTCGATCTGGATCATTAATCTGCGGTGAACGGTTGATGCGAACTCATTTAACCAGAACGGCGTGGCGCTGTCCAAACTGCGCTGCCCTCGGAGGTCGCCAGCAGCGAACTCTCCGAAGGCGCAGCAATGTCGATGCAGGCTTGCAATCTATGAGAACGTGAGCTGAGACCGCACCCCCACGCGACAGGGGTGTCTGGGCCGGGCGGTGAGTCTCTCGCGGGAGGACTGCAATCGCCCGATGGTGGAAGGAGGAAGCCGATATCCACTTGGCAGGCGACACATGCCCTGCAGCGCCCGCTCGCCCGCCACGAAAAATGCTGGCGAGGGTCCAGATTGAAACGGAATCCGTTCGTGCCGGATGGCAATTCGGCATCTCTATCAATCGCGGATTTCTACACTCGTATGCACCGCAACGCAACGCATCACGGATCACAAATGCCCTTCAAACCAAAATTCATCAGCTTTGATTGCTACGGCACACTGATCAACTTCGAGATGGGGCCAGCCGCGAATCGCGACGAGTCGACATCCGACAGCAATGGTGTCAGCAGGTTGACGGATGTCCGCCAACTTCCTGGTCTGTTCGGCCTGTAGTCGTCGGCATGGACAGCGACAGTGAAACGGCGCGCATGGCGCCGGAGAAGCGAACGACCGCCACAGCGGCGCTGAGCACCACCGCACCCGACTTCGCTCCCACGGAGGTGAAGGCGTTGGTTCGCCGCCTCTACGGCATCGACGGCAGCGTTCAATCACTGGCGGGTGAGCGTGACCAGAACTGTCTCGTGGAGACGGCGGACGGACGTCGCTACGTCATCAAGATCAGCAATCCATCCGAACCAGTCTCGGTTGTCGATTTTCAGATCGCTGCGCTCGACCATATCGCCCGCGTATCGCCGGAACAGCCGGTGCCGCGCGTTGTGCGGACACTGGAAGGACGCACGCACGGCTCGGTAGCACTGCCTGGCGGTCAACACACCACCGTGCGGATGCTGACCTACCTGGAAGGTGTCCAGATCCGGGAGACGGTACGGACCCCCGCACAGCGACGGGCGATGGGGACGGGGCTCGCCCGGTTGAACCGCGCCCTGCATGGCTTCTCGCATCCTGGCGCGACGCACGACCTGCTGTGGAACGTCGCCGCCGCGCACCGGTTGGTGGCGAAGCTCGAGGGCATCGTCGATGCGCGGCGTCGCGCGCTCGCCGAAGCGTTCATGGCGCGGTTCATCGACCATGTACTGCCGTGTCTCGCGTCCTTGCGGTCGCAGGTGATTCACAACGACTATCACCTGTACAACGTGCTCGTCGCACCCGACGACCATGCGCGCATCGTGGGGGTCATCGACTTCGGCGACATGCTGCATGCGCCGCTGGTCGGCGAAGTCGGAACGGCCGCCGCCTTTCACATGGCCGGCAACGCTGATCCTTTCGAGGGGCCGGCTCAGTTCGTGGGGGCCTATCACGCGGCTGTGCCACTGACCGACGTCGAGCAGGACATCGTCGCCGACCTCATGGCGACGCGCCATCTCATCACGGTGCTCATTTCGGAATGGCGCGCCGCGCGCTACCCCGAGAACCGCGCCTACATCATGCGTCACAACCCCGCAGCATGGGAGGCTCTGTCCCAGATGGCGGACCTTTCTCGCAATACAGCACGTGACCGGCTGCTGGCCGGTGTACGAAATGGAGCCAGTCAATGAAAAGCACGACGGACCTCAACATGGTCAACGCCTACATCCCCGGACGCGCCGATGTGGGGCCGGTCACCGGAGCGCTGATTGCGCGACGCGACGCATTGCTCGGTCCGGCATACCGTCTGATGTACGAGCGCCCACTTCATATCGTTAGGGGCGAAGGCGTTTGGCTTTACGACCCGGAAGGGCGCCGCTACCTCGACGTCTACAACAACGTCACGTCGCTCGGACATTGTCATCCGGCGGTGACCGAGGCGATCTGCCGGCAGGCGCAGACGCTGGCAACCAATACGCGCTATCTCCACGAAACGATTCTGGAACTCGCCGAACGCCTGCTCGCGAGCGTGCCGGAGACCGAGCTTGCGCATCTGATGTTGACCTGCACAGGCAGCGAGGCCAACGACCTCGCCTATCGCATCGCAAAGGTCCGCACCGGCGGCGTCGGCGTGATCGTGACCGACACCGCCTATCACGGCATCACCGACGCCGTATCGAAGTTCTCGCCCTCGCTCGGCGTGACGGTCGATCTGGGCGAGCATGTTCGAGTGGTTCCAGCGCCGCGTCTCTACCACGCCGAAGGCGCGGATCTCGCCGAACGCTTCACCCGCGACGTCGAGGCGGCGATTGCCGATCTTCGGCGTCATGGCATCAGGCCCGCCGCGCTGATTGTCGATTCGTTGTTCACCAGCGATGGGATCCTCCCTGAACCAGCGGGCTTTCTGATGGGCGCTGTCGGCGCGATCAAGCGGGCAGGCGGCCTGTTCATTGCCGACGAGGTCCAGCCTGGCTTCGGCCGGACCGGCGAACATTTCTGGGGCTTTCAGCGCCATGGTGTCATGCCCGATATCGTCACCATGGGCAAGCCGATGGGCAACGGCCAACCCATTGCGGGACTGTTGGCGACCGCCGACGCTCTGGCGGAGTTCGGGAAGCACTCGCGCTACTTCAACACGTTTGCCGGAAACACCGTGTCGTGCGCGGCGGCACTGGCCGTATTGGACGCTATCGAGCGGGAGCGGCTGGTGCTGAATGCTGCGAAGGTCGGGAGCATCCTGCGAGAGGGCATTGCAAGTCTCGCCGTCCGGCACGAGGCCATTGGCGACGTGCGCGGTGCCGGGCTTTTCGTCGGCGTCGAACTGGTATGCGATCGCTCCTCGCGAGCACCGGATCGCAGGCTCACGAGTGAGGTGGTCAATCGGATGCGAGACAAGGGCGTGCTGCTCAGCGCCTGTGCGATGGGACACAACGTGCTCAAGATCCGTCCGCCGCTGGTACTGTCGGCGGATCAGGCCGGCCTCGTCATCGAAGCTCTCGACGAAGCGCTCAACGAAGCGCAGAAGGCGAGCGGCGGGTAGCTGCGATATGGACCCGGCGTTACCATCCAGCCATGGGCTCGGCCCCCTCCCTCGATCAATTCGACATCAAGATCCTTGCGCACCTTCAGCGCGAAGGGCGTTGTTCGAATGTCGAGTTGGCCGACGCGGTTGGCCTGAGCCCGAGCCCATGTCTTGTACGGACCAAACGCATGCAGGAAATGGGCGTGATCGTCGGCTACGGCGCCGACATCGCGTTGGAGAAGTTGGGTCGCTACGTGATCGTGTTCTCCGAGGTGACCATCAGCAGCCATCGGCGCAACGACTTTCGCAGGTTCGAAGAGGTTGCTGGTCAGCACTGCGAAATCGTAGAGTGGTACAACGTCAGCGGCGGTTACGACTATCTGTTGAAAATCGTGGCACCGAGTGTTGCCCGTTTTCAGGAGCTGATGGAGCGCCTGCTCCAAGACGATATCGGCATCGAGAAGTTCAAGAGCCGCATCGTATTGCGCCAGTCATCCGGCAGGCGCTCATACCCGCTTGGTCTCATCGCGACGCTGCGAAATCGGACCTGATGCGGCGACACATCGGCGCAGTACTTCGGATGGCCAGATGGCTTCTATTCGGGGTGAGCGCCAGGCATCCGTGTGATGAGGCACACGCGAGCGGAACGACGGCTTTGCGCCGTCGAATCGTGTGCTCCATATTGGCGTTCAGGGTCGAATCGAGCCGTTCGCCGTCGCGATCACACAGCCCGTGAGCGGTCGCTCGGCCCACGACGGCTTTGATGGCCATGAGCGCGGCAGCCTCCATTCCTGCCGAACATTGTTCCGTCGCGAAACGGAAAACGGCATCCGCTGCCGTTGCGACAGGCGGGTTCGACGCACATGCGTGCCCGCCAGTCCCTAAGCTGCCGCCATCGTCCTACTGATTGGAGTCCCATGGCGCTGCAGCACTTCGCTGGCCGACACGATGGAAACCGGCCGCTGGTGGCGGCCGACACGGTGGACGACCTGTTGCCCGATCTGGTCGCGCTGCGGCGCGACCTGCACGCACACCCCGAGCTGGCGTTCGAGGAGAAGCGCACGGCCGGCATCGTCGCCGCCGCGCTGCGCCTGCTCGGGCTCGAGGTGCACGAGGGCCTGGCCGGCACCGGCGTGGTCGGCACGCTGCGTCACGGCGACAGTGCGCGCACCGTCGGCCTGCGCGCCGACATGGATGCCTTGCCGATCGCCGAGCAGTCGCGCCTGGGCCATGCGAGCCGCTACGCCGGCGTGCATCACGGCTGCGGGCACGACGGCCACACCGCGATGCTGCTCGGTGCGGCGCGCCAGCTTGCGCGCACGCGCCGCTTCGACGGCACGGTGCACTTCATCTTCCAGCCGGCTGAAGAGGGCCGCGGCGGCGCTCGCGTGATGGTCGAGCAGGGCTTGTTCGAGCGTTTCCCGTGCGACGCCGTCTATGCGTTGCACAACTGGCCCGACCTTCCGCTCGGCCATGCGCAGACGCGCCCCGGCGCCATCATGGCCGCGGCCGATCGCTTCGACATCGTGCTGCGGGGCCACGGCGGTCACGCGGCGCAGCCGCACCGCACGCCGGACGTGCTGCTGGCCGCGAGCCAGCTCGTCGTGCAGCTGAACACGATCGTCTCTCGCCGCATCGATCCGGGCGAGTCGGCGGTGCTGTCGGTCACGCGCGTCGCGGGCGGAAGCAGCCACAACGTGCTGCCGGCCGAAGCGACGCTGACCGGCACGGTGCGCAGCTTCGACGCCGGGGCGCAGGACCTGATCGAGGCCGCGCTGCGCGATGCCGCAGCCGGCGTCGCGCTGGCGCACGGCGTCGAAGCCGACGTCACCTATCACCGCTACTACCCCGCAACTGTGAACAGCGAGGCCGAAGCGCAACTCGCGCTCGAAGCCGCCGCAGCCGCAGGGCTGCAGGCGAGCGTCGCGCCGCGGCCGGCGTTCACGTCGGAGGATTTTGCGTTCCTGCTGCGCGAGCGTCCGGGCGCCTACCTCTGGCTCGGCCAGGGCGGCGAGCGCGCGCTGCACCATCCTTGCTACGACTTCAACGACGACGCGCTGCCGCACGGCGTGCGCTGGTTCTGTGCCGTTGCAGAGCGCGCGTTGCCCATGGACGCTTCAAGTCCCACGGCACGACGCTGACGGACCTTCTCTCCCGTATGCGGGAGAGGGCCGGGGTGAGGGCTCACGCCGGCACCGCCACCTTCTGCGCGAACCGCCCGATCGAAAACGGCTCAATCGGCGTCGCCGTTGCGCCGGTGGCGACCAGCTCGGCCATCACATCGCCCACGCCCGGCCCGAGCGCGAAGCCCTCGCCGTTGAAGCCGAACGCGTAGTGCAGGCCGGCGGTCGTCGCGCTCGGGCCGAGCACCGGCACCGTGTCCGCGGTGTAACCCTCGATGCCGCTCCACACGCGGATCAGCTGCACGTGCTCGAACGCCGGCACGAAGCGGCGCAGCTCGCGCAACTGGCGCAGCGTGTTGTCGGGCTTGACATAGGCGCGGATCGCCTCCGGGAGCGCCGGGCCCTTGAGCCCGCCGCCGAACACCACGTTGCCGCGCCGGATCTGGCGGAAGTACAGGCCCTCCGTCTCGATTGGCGAGGAGATCCCGATCGACGGGCCGATCCCGTACGGCAGCGGCTCGGTCACGCCCATCTGCGGACCGCGCGCGTCCATCGGCACGGCCTCGCCGAAGATGGCCGCGATGCGGTTCGACCACGCGCCGCAGCACACGAGCAGCTGCTCGCCGCGATGGCGGGCGCCGTCGGCGGTGTGCGCGACAAAGCCCGCGCCGTCGCGCTCGACATGCATCACCTCTGCGTGCTCGACGATGCGCGCGCCCAGGCGCTGCGCCGCGCGCGCGAACCCGGGGCCGGCCAGGCGAGGGTTGGCGTGGCCGTCGTGCGGCGACAACGAGCCGGCGACGACGGCCGGACTGAAGATGCCCCAGCGCCGGCGCAACTGCTCGGCGCTGAAGAGCTCGAGATCGAGGCCGAGCGGCTGGACGTCGCGCGCGTGGCGATCGAGCGCTGCCGCCTGCGGCTCGGTGTAGCAGACGCGCAGGTGGCCGTAGGGCACGAACTCGAGGTCCTCGCCGATCAGCTCGGGCAACCGCCCCCACACGGCGCGGGCACGGTTCGCGAGCGGCAACTGCGCGAGATCACGGCCCTGGCGCCGCACGTTGCCGAAGTTGGTGCCGCTGGCCTGGCGGCCGACCAGCTCGCGCTCGAGCAGCGTCACCGAGCGGCGGTGGCGCTGACGCAGGAAGAACGCGGCCGAGGCGCCCATCAGCCCGCCGCCGACGACGAGCACGTCGCTGTGGGTGTTGACGCTGCTCATGCCGATTCCGCCTCTCGCGTGTCCATGGCGAGTGGCTTGACCGGCGCCTGCGTGCGCAGCCTCCCGACGACCTCGATCGGCACGCCGGCCGCGGCGGCGACGATCTCGGCGCCGGCATGGCCGCAGAAGCGACCCTGGCAGCGCCCCATGCCGACGCGGCTGAAGGCCTTGGCGCGGTTCACCTCGCGGCTGCCCTTCTCGTGCACGCAGGCGCGCAGTTCGCCGGCCGTGATGCATTCGCAGCGGCAGACGATGGTGTCGTCGGGCAGCGCGGCGGCGTGTGCATGCGGCCATGGAAAGGCAGCGACGAGGCCGGCGCGGAAGCGGTCCATCTTTTCCAGCGTTCGCCGCAGATCGGCCGCTTCCGTGGTGTAGCGGCGCGCGCCGTCGTCGACGCCGAGATCGGCGAGCGCGGCCAGCGCCGCGAGGCGGCCGGCCGCTTCGGCGCCGTCGGCGCCGAGGATGCGTGCACCGTCGCCGGCAAGGTACACGCCGCGCACGGTGCTGCGGCCGTCGGCGTCGATGCGCGGCAGCCACTGGCGGCTTTGCGGCTCGAACATGAACTCGCAGCGGGCGAGATCGGCCAGCTGCGTCTCGGCGCGCAGGTGCCAGCCGAGCGCAACCGCCTCGGCCTCGAAGCGCCGCTCGCGGCCGTGCGCATCGCGCACGCGCACCGCGGTGGCGCCGCGGGTCTCGTCGCCGTCGATGGCAATGGGCTGCACGCCTTGCAGCACCGGCACGCCGCGGCGCCGGAGCAGGGCCATCATGCGCACGCCGAGCCACGCGAGGCGCGGCCGCGTCAGCAGGCCGCGCAGCGCCGCCCACGGTTTGCTCGCCGGCGCGGTGTCGAGCAGGGCGGCGACGTTCGCGCCGGCCTTCAGGTACTGCGTCGCGACGAGGTAGAGCAGCGGTCCGCTGCCCATGAAGACGGTGCGCGCGCCGATCGCGCAGGCTTGTGCCTTCAGCGCGATCTGCGCCGCGCCGAGGCTGTAGCAGCCGGCGCGCTGCCACCCCGGCACCGGCATCAGCCGATCCGTCGCCCCCGAGCAGGCGATCAGGGCGTCATACGGCAGCGTGACGGCTTGGCCGTCGTGCACCGCATGCAGCTGGCCCTCGGTGACGTTCCAGGCCAGCGTCCCGGGGCGGTAGTCGATGTGCGCACGCAGCGCGTCGAAGGTCTCGTGCAGGGACTGGGCCTTCGCGGCTTCCGTGCCGTAGAGCTTCGCGTAGGGACGCGTGAAGCCGGCGGGCTGGCGGCGGTAGATCTGGCCGCCGTCGCGCTGGCCTTCGTCGATGACGAGCGGCCGCACACCGCATTCGACCAGCGCCTGCGCGGCGCGCACGCCGGCGGGGCCGGCACCGACGATCACGATGCGGGGCGGAGTCATTGGGGCAACCCGTCGAGCCGCGCACGCATATCGGGCGTCAACGGCCAGAGGCTCGCGGGCGGCTGCGTCAACACGGCAAGGCCTTCTCGCACGGGCGTCGAGCAGGCACGCAGCCGCTCGCCGGACTCGGTCCAGACCCAGCAGTCCTGGCAGGCCCCCATCAGGCAGAAACCCGCGCGGGCGCCGTCGCCGAACTCGCTGTCGCGCACGCGCGGGCCGTGCGTCAGCAGGGCGACGAGCAGCGTGTCGCCGGCCAGGGCCTGCATCGGCCTGCCGTCGATGCTCATCGATACAGGGTCTCGCTCGCGCTCGGCGAGACGGATGAAACGACCAGTCACTCAGTCCGCTCCGGAAACAGCCGGTCGATCGAACAGTGCGTCTTGATGAACGGCGACTTGATGACGATGTAGCTGAAGTACTTCTCGATCCCGATGTTGCGATCGAGCAGGCCTTCGATCACCTGCTGATAGTGGTTCACGCCCCGCGTCAGGAAACGCAGCAGGTAGTCGTAGCCACCGCTGACGAGATGGCACTCCATGATCTCGTCGACTTCGCGGATTGCGGTTTCGAAGCGGAAGAAGTCCTCGCGATGATGGTCCGTCAGCGTCACTTCGGTGAACACGGTCAGCGTGTCGCCCAGCTTCTCCAGCCGCAGCTGCGCGCCATAGCCCGAGATGTAGCCGGCCTGCTCGAGCCGCTTGACCCGGATCAGGCACGGGCTTGGCGACAGTCCGACCGCGTCGGCGAGGTCGACGTTGGTGATGCGGCCGTTCTTCTGAAGTTGCGCGAGGATGCGCAAGTCGAGTCGGTCGAGCTTGAAGGCCTCAGGCATGGCAGTGGTCGGCGGTGGCGTTGAACGTGATTCTGCGCGCTCAGGTCAGCGCGGCGCGCACTTCCGGTGCCGACAGCACGTCGTCAAGCGTGCGGCGCAGGCGCACGAAGAGCTGCTCGAACTCGGCTTCCGTGAACGTGAGCGCCGGCGCGAAGCCGAGGATTCCATCGCCGAAACAGCGGAAGATCACGCCGTTGCGGTAGGCGGCCGCGAACAGCCGGTCGGGCAGCGCGAGCGCTGCGTCGAAGCCGCGCTTGCTCGCCTTGTCGCTCACGAGCTCGAGCGCACCGAGCAGCCCGCGGTGGCGGGCGTCGCCGACCAGCGGATGCTCGCGCAATGCGTCGAGCCCGGCGGCGAAGTGGCGTGCCACGCGCTGGCCGTTTGAGAGGACGCCGCCTTCTTCGTACAGCCGCAGGACTTCCAGCGCGACCGCCGCGGCCACGGGATGCGCCGAGTAGGTCGCGCCATGGCCGATCGGCGTGCCGGCCGGCGCCGCATCGGCGATCGCGGCGTAGACGGGCTCCGACAGCATCAAAGCACCCAACGGCACGTAGCCGGCGGTCAGGCCCTTGGCCATCGTCATCAGGTCGGGCTCCACGTCTTCGGCGGCGCACGCGAACATCGGGCCGGTGCGCCCGAAGCCGGTGATGACCTCGTCGACGACGAACAGGATGTCGAGCTCGCGCGTGGCTTCTCGCATCGCCTTCAGCCAGCCCGCCGGCGGCACGATCACGCCGCCCGAGCCCTGGATCGGCTCGCAGAAGAACGCGGCCACGTTCTCGGCGCCGAGCTCAGCGACCTTCGCGCGCAGTGCATCCACCGAAGCGGCGATCAGCGCCTGTGCGTCGCCGCCCTGCGGGTGGCGATAGGGGTTCGGCGACGGGATGTAGTGTTGCGTCGGCAGCGGCAGGTCGAAGCCGCGGTGGAACACCGGCAACGCGGTCAGGCCGGCGCCGGTCGACGACGAGCCGTGGTAGCCGCGCTCGAGCGAGATGAAATGTTTTTTCGTAGGCCGGCCGAGTGCGTTCCAGTACTGCACGATGAGGCGGACCGCGGCATCCACGGCCTCGGAGCCGCCGAGCGTGAGGTACGCGCGCGTCAGCGACCGCGGCGTGATGTCCGCGAGCTTGGCGGCAAGGCGGATCGCCGGCTCGCTGGAAAAGCCGAAGTAGCCGGTGGCGTAGGGCAGGTTGCGCAGTTGCGCGGTTGCGGCCTGCACGACGCTCTCCTGACCGTAGCCGATGTTCACGCACCACAGGCCGGCGAAGGCGTCGAGCAACTCATGGCCGCGCACGTCGGTGAGCCACGCGCCGCGGCCGGACGCGAGCACCATCGGGCCGCGCTCTTCGTGCTGGCGCCAGGCGGAGACGGGGTGGACGAGGTGCGCGCGGTCGAGCGCTGCGAGGGCATCGGGGGAGAGGCGGGAGGAGCTCATCGGCGATTGGTCCAACGGTGATCGAGTGCCGCAGAGCTTAGGACCGGGCGCGCGCAGCGTGGTGCTGCTTTGGGGGCTGCGCACCGCGCTTGATTCTGTTGTGAGGCGCGCTTCGGCAGATGATGCCGAGACTCGTCCGATGTGAGGGCCTCTGACGTATGCACGACGGCAGGATCTGCTGTAGCGACTCGCACAACCGCAGCCTCCTTCGTGCAAGACCCTCATTGCAGCACCGGCGCGAGGGGCACGCAGCTTAAGCTTTTGGACATCCAAAGGCCCGACCTCTCTTGGCTTCCAGGATGCCTAGCCTGCGCCGGCGCGAAGTACCGCCTGCCAGGTTTCAGTGAAATCAACGCGCAACGCGCAGGAGCAAACATGACCGTGGCACTCGTGCTGCATCGCGCCGACGGCGCACCCCTTTCAACCTCTTTCCGCAACGCGGCCTTCGGCAAGGACGACCCCTTTGCGAGACATCGCGAAATCGCGTGGGAGGGTCCGGGCTCCATGGCCGCGGGTCGGGCCAGCTTTGATGGTGACATCGAGGTCGCGAGCTTTCCTCACATCGAAACCATCGTCGTCGTGGAGGGCGAGCTGACCCTCACCGCAGCCGGCGCCGCCCCGCTCGTGCTTGGCCCGCAAGCCGGCGCTGTCATCGGATGCGGCACGGCGCTTCGCATCCGGGCCGGATCCCGCGTTCGATTCGTGTTTTGCGTGGCCGCCTGCGAGAGGCCATCGAAGATCGGTGTCGTCCCGCTGCGTGCCAACGCCGACTTCAAGCCGTCCAAACCGCCGCCGACGGAGACGCTGCTGGGCCCCACCACGGAATGCCGCAGCGACAACGTCTTCACCGACGACGGCGCGCAGTACATCGCGGGCACATGGGATTCGACACCGTATCACCGGGTCGTCCGTCCGCATCGCCTCAACGAATTCATGCATCTGCTGGCCGGCGGCGTGCGGTTCGCAGCCCCTGACGGCAGCGTCCTGTCGGTGGGCACGGGCGATGCGCTGTTTGTACCCCAGGGCGCTCCGATCGGGTGGGAAAGCAGCGATCGTGTCGCGAAGTTCTTCGTGGTCCAGAGCGTCCAGGCCTGAAACGACGAGCGAGACGCACATGTCCCCCCCGCTGCATCACATCAACACTTCCCCCAGGCCGCCGGAATCTGCTGACGTCGTCGTGATCGGCGGCGGCATCATCGGTGTCTTTACCGCCTACTACCTGGCACAGCGCGGCGTGTCGGTCGTCCTGGTCGAAAAGGGAAGGATCGGCGCTGAGCAGTCGAGCCGCAACTGGGGCTGGTGCCGCCAGCAGAACCGGGACGCTCGCGAACTGCCGATGGCGAGCAAGAGCCTGGATCTCTGGGAACGCTTTGCCGCCGAGAGCGGAGAAGACGCTGGGTTTCGCCGCTGTGGGCTGCTGTATCTCAGCAACGACGAGGCCGAGCTGTCCCGCTGGTCCAGTTGGCGTGATTTTGCGAAGACCGCCGGCGTGACGACCCACATGCTGAGCGGCCGCGAGGCCGCTGAGCGAGGGCAGGCGACCGGCCGGGCCTGGAAAGGCGGGGTCTTCTCGCCCAGCGATGGCACCGCCGATCCTGGCAAGGCAGCTCCCGCCGTGGCAGCTGCGCTCGTGAAGCTCGGTGGCAGCGTCCACCAGAACTGCGCGGCCCGCGGCATCGAGCTGGAGGGCGGGCGGGTCAGCGGCGTCATCACGGAAGCCGGCGTCATCAAGACCAAAACGGCCGTGCTCGCAGGCGGCGCCTGGGCTTCCTCGTTCTGCCGCCAGCTGGGCATCCGTTTCCCCCAGGCCTCGATCCGCCAATCCATCCTGAGCGTGTCTCCTGTGGAGCATCGCCTGCCGGCTGCCTTGTTTACCGCGGGCGTGTCCATCACGCGCCGCAACGACGGACGCTACGCACTGGCCATCAGCGGCCGCGCGCGCGTGGACGTGACGCCACAGTTCATGCGATTCGCCCCGCAATTCGTGCCGATGTTCGCCAAGCGCTGGCGCAGCCTTCTTCCGGGAGGCCTGGAAGGCATTCGTGGTGGCCACGAAACGCTGAAGCGGTGGCGGCTCGACGCGGCAACGCCGATGGAACGGGTGCGCATCCTCGATCCGAAGCCCGATCTGCCGACGGTCAGGGAGACCCATCGCCGCGCCGTCGATCTGCTGCCCGAACTTCGCGAAGCCAAGATCACGCACGCGTGGGCCGGCTTCGTCGACAGCACGCCGGACGGTGTTCCCGGCATCGGTGAAGTGCAGGGCATGCCGGGATTCATCCTGGCCGCGGGATTTTCCGGGCACGGCTTCGGCATCGGCCCCGGCGCGGGCCACCTGATCGCGGACCTTGCCACCGGTGCCGCACCGATCGTCGATCCCATACCGTATCGGCCGGAACGGTTCAGCGGCTCCGCATGGGGCAAGGTCGCCGATTTCTAGGCCGCGCCTGTGGCGCGTCGAACGCCCGACGTCGCCGGCGAGGCGCTCGCCTGGGCCCGGCCGCTGCTGGTCGATGGGCCGGTGCTGGTGTACTCCACCGCCCGGCCGGAAGCGGTCCAGGCCATCCAGGCGCGCGTGGGCGTCGAGGAGGCCGGCGCGATGGTCGAGCGCACGATCGCCAGCATCGCCTGCGGCTTGGTGGAACATGGCGTGCGCCAGCTCGTCGTGGCCGGCGGTGAGACATCGGGTGCCTGCGTGCAGGCCCTGGGGATCTCGCGCCTGCTGATCGGTCCGCAGATCGATCCCGGCGTGCCGTGGTGTCACGCAGCGTCGCCGCTCGCGCCAGACGGCCTGCACGTCACGCTCAAGTCGGGCAACTTCGGCACCCCCGACTTCTTCCGCAAGGCCTTGCGGGTGCTGGCGGCATGAGACACCCAGTGTCAACCTGTTCTCCACGGGCCGCCGCGCCGGGCCGTCCCAAGCAAGGCCCGACCCTCTCGGAGGGTCGCTCGCCGTACTCGGCGAGCGGGGTGCTGTCATGAGCGCTACCTCGCTCGATGAAGCCACCGCGCGTTCGGAGATATGCCGCGTCGGCCGCAGCTTGTTCGATCGGGGCTACGTGCACGCGACGGCTGGCAACATCAGCGTGCGCCTGGCCGACGGCTTCCTGATCACCCCGACGGACGCGTGCCTCGGTTTCCTGGACCCAGACCGGCTGGCGCGGCTGGACGCCGACGGACGCCAGGTCGCCGGCGACCGTGCCAGCAAGACGATCACGCTGCACCGGCGCATATATGCGGCCACCGCGGCGAGTGGCCATCCAGCCGGGTCGGTGATCCACACGCACAGCACCTCGCTGGTCGCGTGCTCGTTGAAGGCGTTCGAAGCGAACGGGAGGTTGGATGGAGAAGCGGAGTTGCTGCCGCCGATCACGCCGTACTTCGTGATGAAGGTCGGCCGCGTCCCGCACATTCCCTACCGACGCCCCGGTGCGGACGAGGCCGCCGAGGCGGTGGCGCAGGCGATTGCGCGCCATGCTGCCGACGGCCGGCAACTCCGTGCCGTGATGCTGGCGCGCTTGGGTCCGAACGTCTGGCACGACACGCCGGCCGCCGCGATGGCGGTGCTCGAGGAACTCGAGGAGACCGCGCGGCTTTGGCTGCTGGCGCGGCCGACACCACTTGACGAGGCGCAGATCGCCGAACTGCGCAGCGTGTTCGGCGCAACGTGGTAGCTCCGACGATGAAGCGGCGCCCTCTCATTGTCGGCAACTGGAAGATGAACAGCGACCGGCGGTGGAACGGGGGCGCGCTTTCTACCTCGCGGGCGGTTTGACTGCTTCAGACTGGCTGCAGTCGGTGGCCCTCGTCGGCCAATGGGCGGTGGGCTCCGAAAGCCGACTTTGAGTGCCGCTCAGCGCCGCCGTCAGCTGTGTCGCTGGAACCGGTCGGTCACGCACTGGTCAGCATTCGAACTCGGTAAGCCGCGAGCGTCCCCAGTCGATGATGACCAGGCAGGTCTGGCTCATCACCAGGCGCCTGACGGACGCGCTGCCGCGCCGACGCCTCAATCCACGCGGCAGCTGAAACTCGACGCCGACGCCGGATCGCCACTGCCGTCGTAGTGCGGGTAGGCCGGATACGGGCACAGCGGCCGCTCGAACAGCGTCTGGCCCGCGGCGTCGGTCTTGCGTGCGACCAGGCCGTCGGGCGCCTCGTCACGTTCGACCCAGGCCACCAGCGCGCCGAGCAGATCGGCCTCGGCCGCACCGGGGCCGGTGAGGTCGTGGCCGACGGCGGGTGAGGTCACGAGGCGCGCGTAGCGGTCGAACAGCGCGTCGCCGCTGTCCTTGCGCACCTGCTCAAGATAACTCGCGGTGCGGTAGACCGAGACGCAGGTGTCGGCCAGGCCGTACCACACGAGCAGCTTCTTGCCGCGCTCGCCGAACTCGCGCAGCGAGGCCGGCGGTTCCATCACCTCGGCCAGCGTTTGCCACTGGGGCACCATCGTCAGCGGGTCGTGGTTGATCGAATCGGCCGTCGGGTCGCCGGTCAAGGTCTGAATCACGGAAGTCGGCGCGATGTAGCTGAAGCCCTTGGTGAAGAAGCTGCCGTCGAACTCGAAGCCAAAGCCGTAGACCTGCCAGTCGCCGGTGGCGGCACCACCGCGCCCGTAGCGTTCGTAGCCAGTCATGCCATTGGCCAGTTCCAGCGGTACGGCCTTGTCGGTGTAGTTCAGGCGGATGGCCTCGATCTGGCCGCTCGTCAGGCAGCTGTCGTCCGTCACGCCGGCGACGTCGTCCGCGCACTGCAGATCGGTGGGGACGTAGTTGCAGGCCTCGACGTTGCCGATGATGCCGTCGGCCAAGCCGTCCAGCGCGTCGCAGGCGGCGATCTCGGCGGCCGCGAACAGCGCCGATTTCGCGGGGCTGATCCAGCGGCTTTCGCCGGGCACGGCCGGGTCCTTCACGCCCTGCGCGTCGTAGCCGTAGATCCAGCGGTTGAACGGCCCCATGTTCACCTGGTGCGCCTGCTGGCTGATCGCCGGCGCCAGCGCGAGCACGCCGTCGTAGTCGTCCGGGTACCGGCCCGCGGCCATCAGGCCCGAACGAGCGCCGTTCGAGTGGCCGACCATGTAGCGCCGCGTCGGCTCGCGGCCGTAGAACTGCGTCGCGATGCGCACGCCGACGTCGAGCGCGAGGTGGTTGGCGGCGTGGGCGTGGTTGCGCAGCGCGGCCTCGTCGCCGCCCCAGGCCCAATCCTCGGTGGCGTGGCCCGAGTCGGAGCTGATGCGCACGAAGTGCAACGACGACGGGCCGGCGGCGTACTTGACGTGCCAGGGATCGTCGGTCGGGATGTAGCCGTCGAAGCCGCCGCCGCCAACGGTCAGCGTCTTGCCGTTCCAGTCGCTGCCTTCGGGCAGCTCGACGGCCCATTGGATCGTCGACGCCGGCGAAGAGACAATCGTGCCGCGCACGATGCATGCGCGCGGCATCGCGATCACCTCGCCGGTCATGTAGTGGGTCTCCACCTCGTCGCGCGCCTCGCGCAGCTCGGTGCGGACGAAGCCGGCGCCGTGGGGCAGGCTGGTCGGGACGAAGCCGGCGCAGGACTCGGCCAGCGGCGCCGCGCCCGGGGCCGGATCGTCGCTGCCGCCGCAGGCGGCCAGCAGGGTCAGGGCGGCGCAGGCCGCGACGCGAGCCGCTTGCCTCCAGCGCGGCAAGCTGTGGCAGGCTACGGCCATCGCTGGGCGCGAGCGGGGGTGGGCTACGGTGGTGGGCATGAAGGCGTCTCCTCGTTGTATCGGATCGGGGTTCTCACGCGTCCGCGCCCGGCGAGGGCACGGCGCAGGGAACGTTCGGTCGATGCTCGGCGCGCGGCTGCCGCGGGTCTTGTACGCGCCGGGGGGCTAGGGGAAAGAACCTATGGCGAGCGCGTCTTCCCGCATCGAAGGCAGGGTCTACCTGGGCTCGGACTGGTTGCTCTACGCCGATCCGGACCTGTCGTTCGACTGGTCCGAGTGCGTCGCGCCGTCGCTGCTCTTCGGCTCGACGTCGCGCACGCCGACGGTGCTGCAGCGCGGCGGTGCCGCCGTGACGGCGCCGGTGATGCTGCATGCCGCCGGCGTCTGGAGCTCTATGCCCAGCCGGACGGCGCTCGCGCTGCTGTACGTGGATCCGCTGAGCGTCGACGGTGCCGCCCTGCAGTGGCGCGCCGCGGACGAGATCACCGCGTGGCATGTGCTGGAGCTGTTGGCGCGGCACGGCCTGTCGCTGGCCACGCTGTGCGCCGGCGACGTGGCGGCGGACGAAGTGCGTGACGCGGTGAGTGCGCTACGCGCCGAGATGCTCGCGGCCTGCGCGGCGCACGGGGCGCCGGAGATCGACCCCCGCCTGCTCGCCTTGCGCAGCTGGTTGCACGAGCGCGCCGAGGGCCGCGCCGACCCGGCGGCCGTCGGCGCCCGTCTCGGGCTGTCGGCCGAACACGTCCGCAAGCACTTCCGCCAACACGTCGGCATGACCTTGTCGAGCTACCAGGCCTGGGTGCGCCTGTACCGGATGACGGCCGATGCCTGCGCGGGTGGCCACGACGGGCAGTCGCCGAACGTGCTCTCGGTGATCATGGCCGCGGGCTTCTTCGACGCCTCGCACGCCAGCCGGACCGTCCGCCGCTACCTGGACCTGCTGCCTTCGGAGATGGTCCTGCCGCGCGCCTTCGTGGACTGTCGCGGGCCAGGCTGAGCGTGACAGGCCGCCGAAGCGTTCGGCAACAAGCGCGTGCGCCGGCGGCCCTACCGGATAGGTCGCGCCCGGATCAGAGTCAGTCGCCGGGCCCAATGACTGCCTGGTGCCAGATAGCGTGAAGGCACCCGCCAACAGCCAAGGTCGGCACCCGCGAGGACTTCGTGCGTCAGAGGTTCGCGGTGGGCGGGTACGCGGGCTGGAAGGTCAAGCACGTCAGGACATGGCTTACCCGCAAGGACGATGCCGCCAAGGCCCGCCACGCCTCGTCGGTGCGCTTCTGGACCATGGTCGCAGGGGTCGGCGCCATCGGTGCGGTCGTGGTCGCTGTCATCGGCATGCTGCTCAGATAGCCCTTCAGACCAATATCGATCCGCGATTTCTGTCGGCATGGCTGCCGTGCCACCGATAGCGCTAATTCCGGCGCGGGACACGCGCAGCGATGACTCGTGTCCGGCGGAATGCGTATGTTCAGAGCATGCGATCGATGGACCGCAACCGCTGCAGAGCGGGCATCGGCCTTGACGAGACGACCGGCAGCGCCGGGTCGGCAACCCCAGTTCGAGCCTTTGGCAAGCGGTCGCTCGGCCGCTCGTGGCCCCATCCACCGCGACGTGTGGTCGAATGATGCCTTCCGACATTTCGTGGTGATAGGCGAGCGCCGCGCGATGACTAGTTTCGAGCACAACAGCCAGTTCACCAGAAGGCGGCGAGACTCGGCGTATACGGTTGGTTCGGGGCAGCAGGTTCTTCCATGAAGTCTCGCGGACCACCCGTCGTCTGCCCGCTGTGACGGGAGTATCGTGACACCATGAGCACGACCTACCGCATACCCGGGGCAGTTTTGACCGAGCGGGAGCACGCGGTTCCCTTGTTTCACGGCGACCCGTTGCGTGGCACGATCAGCGTGTTCACGCGCGAGCTGGCTGCCCCTGACGGTCTTGATCGCCCCTACCTCGTGTTCCTACAGGGCGGTCCAGGCTTCGAGGCCGCCCGCCCGACGAGCCCGCCCTCAGGGTGGATGGCGCGTGCCCTTGCCGACTTCCGAGTCCTGCTGCTTGACCAGCGGGGCACCGGGCGCTCCACGCCCGTCGGGCCAGTCCTCCCAGGGGCAGCGCCCGCCGACCAAGCCGAGTACCTCACGCACTTCCGCGCCGACTCGATCGTGCGCGACCTCGAACTGATCCGCGCCGAACTCGGCGTCGACCGCTGGAGTCTGCTCGGTCAGAGCTTCGGCGGATTCACGTCGCTCACCTACCTGTCGCTGGCGCCCGCGGGCCTGCGGGAGGTACTGATCACGGGCGGCCTCGCGCCGATCACGAATCGGCCGGTGGACGAGGTCTACGCGGCGACGTGGGCACGCGTGCGCGAAGCGAATGAGCGTTACCACGCCCGCTATCCGGGCGACCTCGATCGTTTGCGCGCGATCCTGCGCCGGCTCGACGAGAAGGACGTCCGCCTGCCGAACGGCGACCGCCTCACGTCGCGTCGATTCCGGCAGACCGGGATGTGGCTCGGCGACAGCGCCGGGTTCGAACGGCTCCACCAACTGCTCGAGCTGCCCTTTGGCTCGGCGGCATTCCTCTGCGACGCGCAGGCGGCGTCGGCCTGGGAGCGCAATCCGATCTACGCGACGCTCCATGAGTCCTCGTACGCCGACGGCGGTGCCACCCGCTGGTCGGCACACCGCCTCGTACCCGAGGATGCAATCACCGGCGACCTTCTCAGTGCAGAGCACGTCTTCCCTTGGATGTGGGACGACTATTCGGGGTTGCGCGCGCACCGCGAGGCGGCACAGCTTCTGGCCCGGCATCCATGGCCGCGCCTGTACGACGCTGACCGCCTCGCCCGCAACGAGGTCCCGGTGGCAGCGACCGTGTACGTCGACGACGTCTACGTGGAGCGATCATTTGCCGAGGAGACGGCCCGTGGCGTTCGCGGGCTGCGGGCCTGGGTCACCAACGAGTACGCCCACAACGGCCTGCGTGCCGATGGCGAGCGCATCGTGGGTCGCCTGCTCGACATGGTCCGCGGCCGGGCGTGAACAGACGGGCGTAGCCTTCGCCTATGTCCCGGCCCGGTATTACTAAAGGTCAACGCACCTGCGGGCCGTGGAATCTCCAGCTTCGGTCACAGTGGGCCGCGACTGTCTGATGTCCCGCAGGCTAGCCACCCGCATTGCCGCGGCCGAACTGTGGCTCTTGCCCTCTTCGACCTCCGGATCCAAGATGAAGCGCCCCGCACTACGCTCCCACTCGCCATGCACCAAGGATCCTGCCACTGCGGCGCTGTCCGCCTGCGCCTCCCGTCGACGCCCACCGTCGCGACGAAATGCAACTGCTCGCTGTGCCGGCGCATTGGCGGGCCGTGGGTCTACTTCGAGTTCGGCACCGTCGAGATCGAAGGCCATCCCGAGCACACAGTGGCGTACGTGCAGGGCGACCGCACGCTGAGCACCATCCATTGCCGCACCTGCGGCTGCGTTACGCACTGGGAACCGCTGCCTCCCACGCCCGGAACGCGGCACGGCGTAAACCTTGGCAACTTCGATCCGGCGCTGATCGCGTCCGTGCGGGTGCGGCGATTCGACGGGGCGGATACGTGGACGTTCCTCGACGAGTAGCGCGAGTAGCTGTCGAGTCGAAGGGCAGCTTGACTCCCCCTCCGAATTGAACGTCTCGGCCAGGAGCAGCCATCCACGGGCGACGGCTTTCCCGCCCAAGAATCAAGTGGACTGACGGATGGCAAGCGATTGCCGAGCGCAGCGAAGTGTTTTGATGCCCTTTGCACGGTGCGGCATATGGCAAGCTCGTGACCATGTTCCACGGCCTGTTCCCAGTCCGGCGCGGCGGATCCGCCACCTCTCTCATAGGCAGGCGGCCATTGCTGCGCGCCGCCCTGTCAGCGATCTTGCTGCCTGCGCTGTGCCTGCCGGCGCGTGCCGGTCTCAACCTGCTCTTGAACGAGTTCACCGCCACGCGCGAGGAACTGCAAGCGGAACTGGCCAGGCGCTTCCCGATCACGCGCCGCTATGGCGGGCTGGCCTCGGTGTCGCTGCACAATCCGCAACTGGCGCTGGACGGCAGTGCCAACCGCGCCACGCTGGCGTCACGGTTGGTGATCGTCAGCCCCTTGCTGCGACCTTCCTCCGTGGGCGGGCAGGTGGCGGTGAGCAGTGGCCTGCGCTGGGATGCCTCGGGCCTGTCCGTGCGCCTCCAGGACCCGCGCGCGGAGCAACTGCGCATCGACGGCGTCACCGGCAACGACGCAAAAAACCTGGAGCGCATCAGCGCGTCCGTCGTGCAGGAAGCGCTGCAAGGCTATCCGTTGCACACCTTCCGCCCGGAGGAGCTTCGCTTCGGGCTCAAGGTCCAGGGCATCACCATCGGCGTTGACGAGATCAAGGTGCAGTTTGAGTAGCCGCCGGCGAAACCGTTCATGACGACGCACTCGGTAGCGTTCGGCCTGGTCGCTGACGCCTGTTCATCAGGACGCTACGTGAATACAGCGGAATCGCTCTCCACGAATGGCGCGTCGCTTCCGGCCAGAAGCGGATGTTGTCGAAAGGCAGTGCTCGGGCGAGCCAGCGCCGCCACAGGACGCGCGCCCGCGCACCGGGCAGACAATGTCGAATCGGCTTACTTCCGTTCGTCGTCGAGGTACGAGGCGCCCTCAGTGCGGGTGCGTCGACCGGTCAACCCAACAGGAGCAGAGGCATGTCCTACATCGACGGTTTCGTGATCGCGGTTCCAACCGCCAACAAGCAGAAGTTCATCGAGCACGCGCGTCACTTCGACCCACTATTCATCGAGTTGGGTGCGATCCGTGTGATCGAGGGATGGGGCGACGATGTCCCCGACGGCAAAGTCACCGATTTCCGTCGCGCGGTCCAGGCCACGGCCGAGGAGACGGTGGCGTTTGCGTGGGTCGAATGGCCCGACAAGGCCACGCGCGACGCCGCCATGAAGAAGATGGTGGAAGACCCACGCATGGACCCGTCCACACCCGGCAATCCCCCCATGCCCTTCGACGGCAAGCGCATGATCTTTGGCGGCTTCGAACAGGTGGTCGAAGTGAAGGCCTGAACGGCGGTACGACTCCGCACCTGGACGTGGGGTGCGCCGCGGCGGGCGTTTGACGCAGCCCGTGGGCGCCCAGGCAAGTGCCCCCGGGCCAGCGCGCAAGTTACCCGTTTGGTGCCGCACCCCCGCCCGCGACGATCAGGTCCGACCGACCGCTGTAGGGCGCAGATTTCAGGGCAGCGGATGTCGGCTCAGGGTCGACTCGCGTCGATCGCGGCTAGCGACAGCAGTACTTCGCGTCGCCACGCGCGAGCACTGTCGCCGAGCGGGCTTGACAGCGTCCTGCTACGCTGAGCGCATGGTGGAACCAACACTGCTTTCAACGCTCGACAAAGGCGTATTGACGTTGACGCTGAACCGCCCCGCGAAGCTCAACGCGATCGACAACGCCTTGGCAGCCGCATTGCTCGAAGAACTACAGGCAGCAGGCAACAACCCAGAGGTGCGTGTGATCCGCCTGCGTGGCAATGGGCGAGCCTTTTGCGCGGGACGCGATGTCAGCGCGCCGCCCACCGAGCGGGATCTCGAACTGGTCCAGGGTGTTGCCGTGGCCATCGTGCGCCACCCCAAACCCGTGGTGGCGGCCGTGCACGGCTGGACCGTGGGCGCAGGTTTCGAGTGGATGATGGACGCCGATGTGGTGGTGGCTGCAGACGATGCGAGGTTCAAGCTGCCCGAGGCGTCGATTGGCGTCTTCGTAACCGGTGGTCTCGTGGCTACTTTGCCAGCCATCGCCGGACTGTCGCGAGCCAAGGCCATGATGCTGTTCGGCGAGGAGTTCAGTGCACGTCAGGCAGTCGAGTGGGGACTGGCCCACCGGGCGGTACCGTCCAATCAACTGGACGAAGTTTCGATGGCTGCGTGCCAACGACTCGCGGCGCTCGATCCGATCGTCGTTGCACACTACAAGCGCGTGCTCAACGCTGTCGGCCTCGACCGATTCGACCGTGCGATCGAGGAGGAATCGAATGCGACTCGTATGCTGGTGAAGACCGTTCCGCTCGGGTGACCTGAGCGCCTAGGGGCGGAATCGGTGCAAAGTTCCCGCATGCCCAACCGGATGCCGGCCCAACTGACCCAAGGGGTCAACAGTGCGACGCGAACCGCCTCACGTAGGTCCTACGACCGCAAGACCACCATAGCCGCCATTCCGGCCAGCGTCAATCGTCGGGTCCAACGACTGCTTGATGCAGTCAGCGTGAGTACGTCCGCCAGCGCGCACCGTCAGCACCCGCTGCATTGAGGTCGTCCACGGCCGTTGGCCGAGCGACAGCAAAGCCTGACGCTTGTGCCGGTTCGGTTCAGTAGCCACGTGCGCGATCGACGAGGCCGACCAGCGGCTCGCCGCGCGCGAAGCGGCGCACGTTGTCGATCGCCACACGCGCCGCCGTCTGCGGCTGCGTCATGCTCGCGATGTGCGGCGTGATGCGAACGCGCGGATGCGACCACAGCGCGTGATCACCCGGCAGCGGCTCGGGGTCGGTCACGTCGAGCACCGCCTCGGCGAGATGGCCTTCGTCCAGCGCCCTCAGCAGGTCGGCCGCGACGAGCTGCGGCCCGCGGCCGACGTGCACGAGGCTCGCGCCGTTCGGCAGCTTCCCGAACAGCGACGCGTTCAGCAGGCCGTGCGTCGCGTCGGTCAACGGCAGCAGGCAGACCAGGATCTCGCTGCGTGCGAGAAAGCCGTCGAGCTCTCCCGCGCCGGCATGGCACGCCACGCCCGGTACCTCGTGCCGCGAGCGGCTCCAGCCGGCGCAGTCGAAGCCGAACGAAACCAGCTTGTCGAGCACCGCCTGTCCGAGCGAGCCGAGCCCGAGCACACCGATCCGTCGCTCTGACGCCGGCCGGACCGAAATCACCTGCCATTGCCGCTGCTGCTGCGCGCGCCGGTACGCCGGCATGTCGCGATGCAGGTCCAGCACGGCATGCGTGACGTATTCGACCATGCCGTTCACGATGCCGGGCTCGACCATGCGCACGATCGGCAGGCCGGCCGGCAGCGCGGCGAAGTCGAACTGGTCGACACCGGCGCCGGTGGAGAGCAGAAGCTGAAGGTTGGGAAAACGCGTGGCCAGGTCCGGCGGCGGCTGCCATGCGGCGAGATAGCCAACGTCCGCGCCATCGCCGATCTCCGGCCACAGGCGGAACTCGATCTCCGGCGCCTCATCGCGGAAGATCTCGGCCCACTGCCGCCCGCGCTGCGGATCTGCCTTGTAGACGAATACCTGTCGCATCATCCGAGCGCCTGCGTGACGATGCCGTAAAGCCGCGGCCCGCGCTGGCGCGTGGCCAGCGGCGCGCCGCGCAGCATCGTCGTCGGCGCATCGACGCGCAGCAGCCCGAGGGTTTCGAGCCACTCGGCGAGGCCGCTGTCGAAGTCGATGTCGATGCGCGTGAAACGGCCGGCGTTCAGGCCCGACAGGTGGGCGATCAGTGCCTTCGCACCTTCGGCGTCGGGCGCGACCACCGGGCCGATCGCGTGGCCGCGGCCGAAGCGGCGCAGCATCGCGAAGCCGCAGGCGTGGTCGTCGTGGTCGAGCACGACGGTCGATTCGGCCTCGCGGAACAGCTCGTCGATCAGCGCGTCTCGCGGCATGCCGCGCGCGTCGGCATCGAGTGCGCGCAGCGTGGGCAGGCTGGACTCGGTCGCGGGACGCAGGCGCCAGCCGGAATCGAGCGCGATGGGCGGCGTCGGCAGCGCGGTGCCCTGGTGCTGGCGCACTTCGCCGATGCGCTCGAAGCCGAGGCGCTCGTACAGGCCGCGGCCTTCGGCCGTCGCGTGCAGCAGCACGGTGTGCTGCTCGAGCCCTTCGAGCAGCGCCGTCATCAGGCGGTGGCCGATGCGCCGCCCCTGGCACGCCGGCGCGACGACGATGAGCCCGACCGTCGCGTGCCGCGGCCCCCAGCGCCAGCGCAGTCCCGTGCCGACGACTTGCCCGTCGCGCTCGGCGACCAGGCCCTCGCCGTGGCGGAACGCCTGATCCCAGTCGGCCGGCCGGTGCGGCCAGCGCAGTTCCTCGGTCAGCGCATGCGCGGCTGCGAGGTCGGCCGCCGTCATCGCTCGCAGCGCGATGCCGTCGGAAACCGGTGCTTCGAGTGCACCCATCGTGTGATTCTCCGAGTCCGTGTGTGGGTGCTTATGTTGCGTGCAATCGCGCCGCGACGCCAGCCGGAATGAGGGTTCCCACGCAATTCGACAGCATGCGCTGCGGCGGGTGGTCGCTTTGCGATAACGCTGCTGTACGCGCGACCTGAACAGTCACATATGCCGCGGTCCCGCGCCTAGCATTTGGGCCAAATCCACGACGCCGTCATCGAGATGCCCCAATTCGACCCCGCTTCAGTTCAGATGCCCTGCGGACACTTCATCGGCGGCCGTGTCGTCGAAGCGCCGGACGCCTTCACCGTGCATCGACCGTCCGATGGCCGGCCGCATGCGGCGCTGCCCTTGGCCGATGCTTCCACTGTCGACGCCGCCGTGCGCGATGCCGACACGGCGCACAAGCGAAGCGACTGGGCGCGTCGCGCACCGCGCGAGCGGGCCCGCGTGCTGCGACGCTGGGCCGATCTGATCGAGGCCGACGTGCAGCGCCTGGCGCCGCTCGAAGCGGTGTGCTCGACGCGGCCGCTGCGCGATGCGGCCGCCTGGGACGTGCCGTTCACCGCCGAGGGCCTGCGCTTCTTCGCCGAGTACTGCGACAAGCTCGGCGGCGAGGTCGCGGCCACGCGCAGCGATCACCTCGGCCTCGTGGTCAGCGAGCCGTATGGGGTGGTCGGCGCGATTTCGCCTTGGAACTTCCCGCTCGTGATGGCTTCGTGGAAGGTCGGCGCGGCGCTCGCGGCCGGCAACGCGGTGGTCCTGAAGCCGTCGGAGCTGACGCCGTATTCGGTGCTGCGCCTGGCCGAGCTGGCCGTCGAGGCCGGCGTGCCGCCGGGCATCTTCAACGTCGTGCAGGGGGACGGCCGCACGACCGGCGACGCGCTGACGTGCCATCCACTGGTGAAGAAGATGACCTTCACCGGTTCCACCGCGACGGGAAGCGCGATCATGGCGAGTTGCGCGAAGTACGGCCCGAAGCCGGTGACGCTGGAGCTCGGCGGCAAGAGCCCGCAGCTCGTGTTCGACGACGTGCCGGACGTCGAGCGGCTGGCCGGCATCGTCGCGAGGGCCATCACCGGCAACGGGGGCCAGGTCTGCGTCGCGGGCTCGCGGCTGATCGTGCAGCGGCGCGTGGCCGCCGAGCTCGTCGAGCGCATTGCGTCGCACTTCGCGGCGCATCGGCCGGGCGCGACCTGGGATGGCGACGCCACGCTGCCGCCGATCATCTCGGCGCCTCAGGCACAGCGTATAGCAGCCATCGTCGACGCCGCGATCGCGGCCGGCGCGCGGCCGGTGTGCGGCGGCGGCCTCTACGACGGCGGGCCGGGCGGCGCCTACTTCCAGCCGACGCTGCTCGACGGCGCGACCGCCGACAACCCGGCGGTGCGGCAGGAGATCTTCGGCCCGGTGCTGACGGTCCAGGCCTTCGACGACGAGGAGGAAGGTCTTGCCCTGGCCGCACACGAAAGCTACGGTCTCGCCGCCGGCGTGCACACCGCCGACCTGGGGCGTGCGATGCGCGCGATGCGCGCGATCGCGGCCGGCACGGTCTGGATCAACCGCTATGGCCGCAGCGACGACTTCGTGATCCCGACCGGGGGTTATCACCAGTCCGGCATCGGCAAGGACCTCGGCCGCCAGGCGGTCGAGGCGAACCTGCGGCACAAGAGCGTGCTGATCGATTTTGGGGCCATATGAAGTGCATCGCGCACACGAACGAGGCACACCGCACGGCATGCCGTGCGAGGCCCGCCAAACGGCAGCTTCGATCCGGCGCGGGCTGCAATTCACGATATGCGCACGGCGGCCGCGTGATGCAATAACGCCGTCACACAAGATCCTCAACCACCCCGCGAGACACCGATGAGCATCCGACCCAAGTACATCACTTTCGACTGCTACGGCACGCTGACGCGCTTTCGCATGGGCGACATCGCGCGCGAGATGTTCGCCGACCGCATTCCGGCCGACCGCATGGAGCAGTTCATCGCCGACTTCAGCGCCTACCGCTTCGACGAGGTGCTGGGCGACTGGCAGCCCTACGAGGTGGTGCTGAAGAACGCCGTGCGCCGCCTGTGCCGCAAGTGGAAGCTGCAGTACATCGACGCCGAGGCCCAGCAGTACTACGACGCCGTGCCCACCTGGGGCCCGCACGCCGACGTGCCGGCCGGCCTGGCCAAGATCGCGAACGAGATCCCGCTGGTGATCCTGTCGAACGCGTCTGACAATCAGATCCACAGCAACGTGGCGAAGCTGGGCGCGCCTTTCCACCGCGTGTACACCGCGCAGATGGCGCAGGCCTACAAGCCGCGGCTGAAGGCCTTCGAGTTCATGATCGACTCGCTGGGCTGCAACCCCGAGGACGTGCTGCACGTGTCGTCGAGCCTGCGCTACGACCTGATGTCGGCCGACGACATGGGCATCGTCAACAAGGTGTTCGTCAACCGCGGCCACGGCCCCGGTTGCGCGGCCTATCGCTACACCGAGATCGCCGACATCGGCGGCCTGCCCGGCGTGGTCGGCCTCTGATGGTCAGGTTGTCCTGAGGTATCCAAGGATGAAGCTCGAGTCGTACTGGACCGCCTCCGCGCCGGCCTTCGTGCCTCGCGCGGCGGAGCTGCCGTCGCAGTGCGACGTTGCGATCGTCGGCGGCGGCTTCACCGGGCTGTCGGCGGCGCTCGCGCTGGCACGGCGGGGCGCGTCGGTCGTCGTGCTGGAAGCGGGCGAGCGCGTCGCGGCCGAGGCCTCGGGGCGCAATGGCGGCCACGTCAACAACGGGCTCGCGGTCGACTATGCCGAGGTCGCCGCCAAGGTCGGTGCCGAACGTGCACGAGCCTGGTACCACGCGTACGACGAGGCGGTCGACACGGTCGAGCGCATCGTGGGCGACGACGCGATCGC
>DATKCI010000180.1:0-2556 GCA_035513255.1 Piscinibacter sp.
AGACGGGGCGGGACGGGGCGAGGCGACCGGCTGCTGCGGGGTGGCGGGCTACTGCGGCATTCGGGCTACGAACGCAAACTCGACCCGAGGAACTCGACGGTGGACTCGATCACCGCCTCCGGCTGGTCGCGATGCGGCGAGTGGCCGCAGTTCGACAGCTTCAGCAAGCGGGTTTCCGGCACGGCCGCGGCGATGCCGTCGATTTGCGCCATCGTTCCGTACTCGTCGTCCAGCCCCTGAATCGCGAGCACCGGACAACGGATGTCCGGCAGCAGGCCGTCGATGCGCCAGTGCACGAACTCGGGTGCGAGCCAGATGTCGTTCCAGCCCCAGAACGCCGAATCGGGGTCAGCGTGGTATCGGGCGAGGCGGCGCCGCAAATCGGTGTCGACGTACGCCTCGCGTGCCTTGCGGATGCTGACGAGGCCGAACTCCTCGACGAGGATGTGCGGCGCCATCACGATCGCTGCCGCCACACGGTCCGGGAAGCGGGTCGCATGAATGAGCGCGATCGAGCCGCCGTCGCTGTGGCCGAACAGCACGACCGGCCGCGTGACGCCGAGCGCGTCCAGCAAGGCCGGCAGCACGTCTTGCGCCTGCACGTGCATGAAGTCGGTGCCCCAGTGCTCGTCGGGTGCGCGCGGCCCCGAGCGGCCGTAGCCGGGGCGCGAATAGACGAGCCCGCGAAAGCCGCCTGCGCTGCACAGCCGCTGAGGAAAGTCCTTCCACATCGCGACCGAACCGAGGCCCTCGTGGAGGAAGACGAGGATCGGGGCGGTCGGATCGTCGACGCCGACCCAATCCACTTCGATGTCGACATCCCGCCCGGCCGCCGCCACACGCACGATGCGCGACGACATCAGTGCGCGTGCCGCTCGTTGTCGCGCAGGCGAAAGCGTTGGATCTTGCCGGTGGCCGTCTTCGGCAGTTCGTCGATGAACTCCAGCACCCGCGGGTACTTGTGCGGCGCGAGGCGCGCCTTGACGAACTGCTTGAGCTCCTCGGCCAGCGCATCGCCGGCGCGGCCCTTGTCCTTCAGCACGACGAAGGCCTTGGAGCGCGTGAGGCCGTCCGCGTCGTCGATGCCGATCAGCGCCGCTTCGAGCACCGCGTCGTGCTGCATCAGCGTCGACTCCACTTCGAACGGCGACACGTACTGGCCGCTGACCTTCAGCATGTCGTCGCTGCGGCCGGCGTAGACGTAGTAGCCGTCGGCATCGCGGAAGTACTTGTCGCCGCTCTTCGTCCAGCGGCCGCGGAACGTGTCGCGGCTCTTCTCGCGGTTGCCCCAATACATCAGCGCGGCCGACGGGCCGTCGATGTAGAGGTCGCCGATGCACTCGGCGCCGTGCAGCACCTGGCCGTCCTCGTCGCGCAGTTGCACGTCGTAGCCGGCGACCGGTTTGCCGGTGGTGCCGTAGCGCACGTCGCCGGGACGGTTGGACAGGAAGATGTGCAGCATCTCGGTCGAGCCGATGCCGTCGATGATCTCGGCGCCGAAGTGTGCGGTGAAGCGCTCGCCGATCTCGCGCGGCAGCGCCTCGCCGGCCGACGAGCACAGCCGCAGCGCCACCTCGTCGCGCCGCGGCAGCTTGGGCGACGCGAGCATTCCGGCGTAACCCGTCGGCGCACCGAAGAACACCGTCGGCCGCAGCGTGGTCCAGCGCTCGAAGACCGCGTCGGGCGTCGGCCGCTGTGCCATCAGCACCACGGTCGCACCGACCGACAGCGGGAAGCTCAGCGCGTTGCCGAGGCCGTACGCGAAGAACAGCTTGGCGGCGGAGAAGCAGACGTCGGCCTCGGCGAGGCCGAGCACCGGTTTGGCATAGAGCGCCGCCGTCCAGTAGAGGTTGGCGTGCGTGTGCACGGTGCCCTTGGGGCGGCCGGTGGAGCCGGACGAATAGAGCCAGAAGCCGATGTCGTCGCCCGCTGTGTCGGCCGGCGACGCCTGCGGCGTTTGCTGGACGATCCAATGCGCGAAATCGAGCGCGCCGGCCGGCAGCTCGGCGCCGCGCGACACGACGAGCTGCTTCAGTTCATGGCGGCCGCGCTCCATCGCGGCCTGCAGCGTGGGCAGCAGCGCGGCCGAAACGAACGCTGCCTGCGCCCGGCTGTGGACGAGCATGTAGGCATAGTCGTCGGCGGTCAGCAGCGTGTTGACGGCCACCGGCACGACGCCGGCATACAGGCAGCCGAGGAAGGTCACCGGCCAGTCGTTGCTGTCGTGCATCAGCAGCAGCACACGTTCCTCACGCCGCACGCCGAGCGCCGCAAGGCCCGCCGCGCAGCGGCGCACGCGCTCGGCGAGTTCGCCGTAGCTGAGCGTGCCGGCGTCGTCGATGTAGGCCGCTTTCGAGGCGCGCGCGGCATTCAGCTCGATCAGGTGCTGCGCGAAGTTCAGGCGCTCGGGCGGAGAGGGCGGCGTGGCGTTCCCGCTGTTTGCCGCTGCAGTTCGGCGAGTCGCGCGTCGATCTGGCGGTTGCCGCTGTCGGCGATTTCATTGGCGAGCGCGTTGAGCCGGTCGAAGCGGGCGAGGATGCTGGCGAAAGCGCTGCT
>DATKCI010000181.1:0-20669 GCA_035513255.1 Piscinibacter sp.
GGCTGAAGCCCCCTGGGGGGGCAGGAGCGAAGCGACGTGGGGGTCGTCATTCAGCCGCCGCCGGGCCGCCCCCAAGGCGGCTGAAGCCCCCTGGGGGGGCAGGAGCGAAGCGACGTGGGGGTCGTCATTCAACCTGGCGGCTCGCGCAATTCGATGTACGCGCGGGCGCGCAGCTCGCGCAGCCATTCGTCGTAGGCCTGCGCGAATTTTTGCTCGCGCAACACGTTGCGCGCCTGTTCGCGCTGCTGCTTCGGGTCGAGCGCCGTCTGCCGGCGGTCGGTCACCTGGATCAGGTGGACCCCGAAACGCGAGACGACCGGATCGGACAGGCCGCCGATCGGCAGGCGGTTCATCGCGGCTTCGTACTCCGGCACGAACTGGCCGGGCGAGGCCCAGCCGACGTCGCCGCCTTGCGGGCCGCTGCTGTCCTCCGAATTGTCCCGCGCCAGTTCCTCGAAGCGCCTGCTGCCGGCGAGGATCTGCCGCTTGAACTCGGCCAGCCGGCCCGCGGCCGCTTCCTGCGACAACTGAGGCGAGGTACGCAGCAGGATGTGGCGCGTGCGGGTCTGGGTCACCGAGAACGCGCCGTTGTCGCGTCGGTCGACCAGCTTCAGCGCGTGGAAACCGGCACCGGTGCGCAACAACGTCGGCGCCATCTCGCCGGGCTTCAGGGCGCGTACGTGCGCGACGAAGACGTCGGGCAGCCGGTCGGCCGGCCGCATGCCGATCACGCCGCCTTCGGCCTTGTTCGCATCGTCGGACACCTCCCTGGCCACGGCTTCGAAGGCTTCGCCGGCCTTCACGCGGGCCACCGCGGCGTCGATGCGCGCGCGGCGCTCGGCCACGACGGCGTCGCTCGCGCCTTCGGGCACGAGCACCAGAATCTGCGCGATGTTGTATTCGGACAAACCGCCGGCCTGCGCGCGCTGCTTGTCGAGCAGTGCGTCGATCTCGCCGTCGGTCACGCGGATGCGGCCCTGCACCTCGCGCTCGCGCACCCGCTCGACCATGATCTGGTCGCGCAGATTGCTGCGAAACCGCCCGTAGTCGATGCCCTCGGCCGCCATGCGCTGCCGCAGCTGCGGCACGGTGAACTGGTTCTGCGCGGCCACGTTGGCCACCGCCCGGTCGAGGTCGCTTTCCTCGACGCGCACGCCGCTCTCGCGGGCATGGGTGACCAGCACGCGCTCGTCGATCAGGGCGTCCAGCACCTGGCGGCGCAGCCCGTTGTCGGGCGGCAGCTGGGCGCCGCTGCGCGCCGCGTTGTTGCGCACCCGCGCCACCCGCATCTCCAGCTCGCTGGCGGTCACCAGCTCCTGGTTGACGATCGCGAGGATGTAGTCGGCCGTGCGCGGTGCCGACGAAGCGGGCTTCGCAGGCTGGGCGGCGACCGGGGCTGCCGTCCAGCAAAGCAGGGCCGCCGTGGCGGCCGCGCCGATCCGTCTGCCGCTGCGGTCCCAGAAGGACCGGCGGGCGGGGGGCCGCCGTGCGGGAGCGGGATTCACGAATCGAAGCTTGTCAGTCATAGGGGCGGGTGGCGGGCGCGGTGGAAGACTCGTCGCGCAGCAGGCGGTAACCGGGGATATTGTCCTTCAAGACCTGAAGCGGGTTGGAGCCGAGTCGGGACAGCCCGACCAGCTCGAGCTGCAGCAGCAGCCGCGTCGTCGCTTCGCTGCGGCCGGTGGACAGGCGTTCGGCCACCGCGCGCGCAATCCAGCAGCCGGCGTCGTATTCGAGGCCGACCACCGAATCGGTGATGCGGCTGTCGCGCGTGCTGTAGTTGATGCGGCCCACGCCGTACCAGGTGCCGTTGCATTGGCGCCCGTCGACACGCAGCGCCCGGTCGCGCGGCTCGTCGAGCGGCGTCGGTCCATGGATCGGCCATTGCCAGCCGAGTTCCACCTGTTCGCTCAATCCGCGCGCCAGCCGGTAGGTCGCGTTGACGGTGCGGAACGGCCCGGGGGAGTAACGCAGCCCGACGATCGAGCGTGTGGTGCGGTCGATGTCGGGGCTGTACTGCAGCGCCGCGTCCAGCGTCCAGCGCGGATACAAGGTGCTGGAGCCGAGCAGCAGCACGTCGGAGAAACGCCGCGTGAACGGCACGCCTTCGGCGGTGATGCGCTGTTCGCGGAACAAGTAACGCTGAACGATGCCCAGGCGCACCGCTTCGGCGCCGGTCGACGGGTGCAGCAGCCGCGTCGTCACGCCGGCGGTGAGCTGGTGCGCGTCGGACACGCGGTCGATGCCGGAGAACGCGTTGTCGGTATAGACCGATTCGAAGTTGAAGTCCTTCGGCGCCGCATCGAAGTTCGGCAGCACCGCCTGGTCGCGATACGGCGTGTTGACGTAGAGCAGCCGCGGCTCCAGCGTCTGCCGCAGGCGGCGGCCGAACCAGGTCGTGTCGCGCTCCAGCACCCAGCCGCTGTCGACGCTGAACGTCGGAATCACCCGCGAGGCGTGGCGGCGGCCGTCGTTCAGCGGCCGATCCAGCGCATACGACGCGGCGTTCAGCGTCAGGCGCGGCACCAGACTCCAGCCGGGCGTCACCCAGGGTCGGGCGACGCTCGCCAGCGCATGCAGCCGCGTTCCGGTCTGGCGGTCCGGATCGATGATGCCCTCGGGTTTCGTGAAGCGGTTGAACTCGCCTTCGAAGCCCAGCTCGAAGCCGCCGGCGAGCTGCCGGTGCGTGCGTGCGCCAAGTTGCGGCAGGCGCTCGTACAAATGGGTCACCAGCGGCGGCGGGTGGGTGGTCGTGGTCACCAGCGCCGGGTCGATCGGGCTGTCGGCGGCTTGCAGCACCTGCCAGCGCATTGCGCGGGCGTAGGTTGTCCAGTCGCCCAGCGGGCGGCTCGCCTGCAGGTCCGACAGCAGCAGGCGCGGCGTCAGGCTCGGCACGTTGCCCGGAAAGTCTTTCCAGTAGTCGTCGTCGGACACGCGCATCACGCGCAGCCCCAACACGGTGTCGCCGACGAGTTGCGCGTTGTGCGTCCAGTGCAGCGCATGACGGGTGTCGCCGACGAGGCGGTCGTCCGGCATCAGGTCGAGGTTGGCGACGCCGGCGTAGCGCGGTTCCAGGTAGCGAAACTCCGTGCCGAGCGACAGCCCTCGTTTCGCGCTGATGCCGGGGGTGAGGGTCGCGTCGCGGTCGGGCGCGATGTTCCAGTAGTAGGGCACCGACACCTGCAAGCCGCTGCGGCTGTCGAGGTTGATGCTGGGCGGCAGCCAGCCCGACTTGCGCGCATCGGTCAGCGGAAAGCTGAGCACCGGCGCGCCGAGGATGGGCACGCCCATGAAGCGCAGCACCGCCCCTTCGGCGATGCCCTCGTTGGCCTCGAGGTCCATCTTGACGCGACGCGCGCTAAGCAGCCAGTCCGGGTCGCCGCTGCCGTCGGCCGGGCAGCTGGTGTAGGTGGCGCGATGGGCCACCGCACGCTGGTCGTCGATGAAGTCGATGCGGTCGGCCGAACCGCCGGCGCCGGTGCGGCTGAAGAAATACGTCGGCTCGACGAAGAAACCCTCGAAGCGCTGCACATACAGTTGCAGCTCGGGGCCGCTGTAGCGGTTGCCGTCGCGGGTGATTTGCACGTTGCCGCGTGCGATCGCGAGGTCCTTCGGATGGTCGTAGCTCAGCCGGTCGGCACGAAGCACGGTGTCGCCCCGACGGAACTCGGCGTCGCCTTCGGCCACCGTTTCGAGGTCGGGCCGGCCGCGCAGCTCGCGGGCCTGCACGATGATCGGCAGCTGCTTCGCGGCGTCGCCGCGCGGTGGCGGCGCAAGGGTGGTCGACGGCTGCAGCCGCACGCCGGTCTCGGCGATGCCTTGCGCCGCCGCAGAGCCGGCAAAGACCGCGCAGGCGGCGGTGACCGGCGCGAGAAGTGCGCTCGGCATGCGAGACGGAGTGCGAGGGCGACGCAACAAAACGAAACGAGGCTGGTGGATGCCCAACTGTGCGCACTTGCCACTTGTTCGGTGGTGTCTGCTGCGCCAAGCTTGCGGGGCCGGATTTGTAGAATCGATTATCCACTGCACCGAACCGATGACCGCCGCACACTCACCATCGGCCACAGACGCCGTTCACTGGGCCGACGACGCGCGCCATGCATCGTTCGATGCATGGCTTGACGATGTCGCGCCGCGGCACGGGCTTCAGCCGGCCACGTTGCGCCCCGCCTCCGCCGACGCCAGCTTTCGGCGCTACTTGCGTGTCGACGGCGCCGGCGCCTCGTACATCGTGATGGACGCCCCGCCGGCGCACGAGGACGTGCGCCCCTTCGTGCACATCGCAGCGCTGATGCATGCCGCCGGTCTGAACGCGCCGGTGGTCGTCGAGCAAAGCGCCGAGCAGGGTTTCCTGCTGCTGAGCGATCTCGGCTCCCGCCTGTACCTCGACGAATTGCAGGCGGCGGTGAAGTCCGCTGATGACGCAACCGTCACGCACCTGATGCGCGATGCGGTCGCGGCACTGATCGTGTGGCAGCAGCAAGTGGATGCGAGCAGCCTGCCGCCCTACGACGAGGCGCTGCTGCGCCGTGAGATGCAGCTCTTTCCCGACTGGTGCGTTGAGCGCGAATACGGCCAGACATGGACCGACACGCAGCAAACCCAGTGGAAGGCGAGCACCGACCTGTTGGTGCAAAGCGCGCTCGCGCAGGCCACGGTCGCCGTGCACCGCGACTACATGCCGCGCAACCTGATGGTCGGCACGCCCAACCCCGGCATTCTCGACTTCCAGGACGCGGTGCGCGGCCCGATCAGCTACGACCCGGCCTCGCTGCTGCGTGACGCCTTCATCAGCTGGGACGAAGAGCAGGAGATCGACTGGGCGGTGCGCTACTGGGAGCAGGCGAATAAGGTCGGCCTGCCGGTGCCGCCGGACTTCGGCGAGTTCTGGCGCCAGCTCGAATGGATGGGGCTGCAGCGCCACCTGAAGGTGCTCGGCATCTTCTGCCGCTTGAAGCACCGCGACGGCAAGGCGAAGTACAGCGAAGACCTGCCGCGGTTCTTCCGCTATTCGCATCACGTCGCATCGCGCTACAACGGCCTCGGCCCGCTCGCGCGCCTGCTCGAGCCGCTGATGGGCGAGACGCGGACCGACGTCTACTTCTGATCCGTCGTTGTTGACGCCGGGCAGGGCCGGCGCGTCTCGCAGCCGGCCGCGAGCAGCCACGGGTCACGGTCCTCGCCGCCCAGTTCCTGCACGAGAAAGTCGACGAACGCGCGGGTGCGCGCCGGCACATGCTTGCGGGTCGGCATCGCCGCATAGATGCTCGATGTGAACAAATGCCATTGCGGCAGCACCCGCTCCAGCGCGTGTTCGAGCAGCGCGTCCTCGACGACGAACGACGGCAGCCCGGAGATGCCCAACCCGTGCAGTGCTGCGGCGTACAGCATGTCGGTCTGGATCGTGCCGAGCACCGGCCGCTGCGGCGTCAGCGTGAACGATTCGCCGGCTGGTTCATCGTCGCCCCAGTCGCCCTGCACGAAGGTGATCTCGCGCAGGAAAGTCGGCAGCATCGCCTCGTGCAGCGCGAGGTCGGTGGGATGCTCGGGCCGGCCGTTGCGGTCCAGGTACTCGGGCGACGCGCAGGCGATCACTTCGGAATGCGCGAGCCGGCGTGCGACGAAGTCGCCGTCCAGCGGGCGGCGGCCCATCACGAGGATGCTGACGTCGAAGTTCTCGTCGACCGTTTCGACCGGGCCGGGCGCCGACAGCTCCATCGTGATCTTCGGGTACATCGCATGGAATTTCGGTAGCCGCTTCGCGAGCTGGTGCACTGCGAACGCCGGCGGCGCGAGGATGCGCAGGTGGCCGCGCGGCTCGGAGCTGGCGGTGCTCGCGAGCGCCTCCGCCTCTTCGACCTCGGTGAGGATTTGCCGCGCCCGCTCGAGGTAGGCCTCTCCGATGTCGGTGAGCGCGAGGCGCCGCGTCGTGCGGTTGATCAGCCGCGCGCCGAGGTGCTCTTCGAGGTCGGCCACGAGCCGCGTCACGACAGCGGGCGACAGGTTCATTTCGCGCGCGGCGGCGGCGAAGCTGCCTGCGTCGATGACCCGGCAAAACACCCGCATGGAGTGCAAACGATCCATGGCACAACCCCCGATTGCGTTGATTGTTTCGATTATTGGAATGTCGAATTGAATCTTAAGCGCTTTATTGATTCGGGCGCAATGCCTACAGTTCATCCCATCGATGAGCCGAACCCCACGATGACTCACCGAGACATCACCCACCCACTCATTGAAGGAACTCTCATGAACGCCAAGCAAATCGTCGCCGCCGTCTCCCTCGCCCTCGCCGGCTCTGCCGCCTTCGCGATCGAAGCGACGCAACTCGATGTCCCCGTCTCCACGCTGACCCGTGCGCAAGTCCAGGCCGAACTGGCCCAGGCCCAACGCAACGGAACGTGGATCGCCAGCGGCGAAGCGACCGTCTTCGCCGACCAGCCGGTCGCCTCCACCGTGTCGCGCGCCGACGTGCGTGCCGACGCGCGCGGGGCGCTGAGCGCCGACCCGTTCAACGCGCTGTACGTCGGCGCCTGAGCCGACGCAGGCCGCGTACGCCGCGACGAACAAGCCGCCCTCGGGCGGCTTGTTCGTTTCCGGAGCTGCCTGCCGCCAGTGCGAGAATGGCGCATCCCCATCTTCCATCGCGGCGCTCGCCACAAGCTTGCGCCGCTTTCCATTGGTGTCCCATGTTTGCCTTCTTCGAGCGGCGGATTCGCCCGACTGACCCGCCCCCGGGTCCCCCGCCGCCGGGCCTGCTGGCGTTCTATTGGCACTTCATCCGGCAGTCGCGCGGGCTGTATGCGGCGATGTTCGTCACCGGCCTGGCGGTCGCGCTGATCGACACGTTGATCCCGATCTTCATCGGCCGGCTCGTCGGCCTGATGCAGGCCGAGGACCGCGCGGCCGCGTTCAGCGCGGCGACGCCGGCGCTGCTCGGCATGGCCGCGCTGGTGCTGTTCGCGCGGCCGCTCGCGATGCTGCTCGACAGCCTCGTGCGCAACAACGCCGTCGTGCCCGGCGTGACGGGGCTGATTCGCTGGCAAAGCCACTGGCACGTCGTGCGCCAGAGCTGGCCCTTCTTCCAGAACGACTTCGCCGGGCGCATCGCCAACCGCGTGATGCAGACCAGCAATGCGGTGCGCGAATCGGTCGTCGCGAGCATCCGCGCCATCTGGTACATCGTGATCTACGGCCTGTCGGCGCTCGCACTGATGGCCGCGGCCGACTGGCGGCTCGCGCTGCCGACGCTGCTGTGGTTCATGGCCTACGTGGTCGCGCTGCACCGCTTCGTGCCGCGCATGCGCGACCACGCGAAGAGCGCGTCCGAGCTGCGTTCGATGGTGATGGGGCGGGTGGTCGACAGCTACACGAACATCCTGACGGTGAAGCTGTTCGCTCGCGCACGCGACGAAGACGCCTACGTGCGCGACATCATTGACGACCACACCGGCGCGATCGCGGCGCACATGCGCATGACCACGCGCTTCATGGCGACGCTGTCGGTGCTGAACGCGCTGCTGCTCGTGGGCACCGCCACGGTGGGCATTGTGCTGTGGGCCGACGGCCAGATCGGCGCGGCGCTGGTCGCCACCGCGCTGCCGATGGCGTGGCAGATCGCGAGCGTGGCCGGCTGGGTCAGCTGGGAGGTCACCGGGATCTTCGAGAACATCGGCGTCGTGCAAGAGGGCATGGAGACGATCGCCGTGCCGCACACACTGACCGACAAGCCGGGTGCGTTCCCGCTGCAGGTGTCGCGCGGCGAGATCCGCTTCGAGCGCCTGACCTTCACCTACGGGCGCACCGACGGCAAGCGCGTGCTCGACGACCTGAACCTTGTCGTGCGCCCGGGCGAACGCGTCGGTGTGGTGGGCCGCTCGGGCGCCGGCAAGTCCACGCTCGTCAACCTGCTGCTGCGCTTCCACGAAGCCGAGCAGGGCAGCATCCGCATCGACGGACAGGACATCAGCCAGGTCACGCAGGAGAGCCTGCGCGGCGCGGTCGGCATGGTCACGCAGGACACGTCGCTGCTGCATCGCTCGATCGCTGCCAACATCGGCTACGGCCGGCCCGGCGCGAGCGTGGCGGAGATCGAGGCCGCGGCGCGCCGCGCGCAGGCGCACGACTTCATCGTCGATCTGGAGGACTGGAAGGGCCGCACCGGCTACGACGCGCACGTCGGCGAACGCGGCGTGAAGCTGAGCGGCGGCCAGCGCCAGCGCATCGCGATCGCGCGCGTGGTGCTGAAGGACGCGCCGATTCTCGTGCTCGACGAAGCCACGTCCGCGCTGGACAGCGAGGTCGAACTCGCGATCCAGGACCAGCTGCTCGGCCTGATGGAAGGCAAGACGGTGATCGCGATCGCGCACCGCCTGTCGACCATCGCGCGCATGGACCGCTTGATCGTGATCGAGCAGGGGTGCATCGTCGAGCAGGGTACGCACGACGAACTGCTGCGGCTCGGCGGGCACTATGCGCTGCTGTGGCGGCACCAGTCGGGCGGGTTCTTGCCCCAGGACATGCCGGCGGCTGCGCCGGAGGAGCCGATGCTCGTCGACGAAGGACCGATGGACGAGATGCGGCCGGAGGAGCAGCCGCAGCCGCAGGTCGGAGACACGGCGCCGCTGGCGAGCACGTGACAATTCGCCCATGCTGCGAATCACCGAACTGCGACTGCCGCTGGATCATGCCGAGGAGGCCTTGCGGCCGGCGATCGTTCGGCGCCTGGGTCTTGCGGATGCGGAGCTGAAGCGGTTCACCGTCTTCAAGCGCAGCTACGACGCGCGCAAGCGGCACGCAATGGTATTCATCTACACCGTCGACTGCGAGGTCCACGACGAGGTCCGCGTGCTGCAGAAGTTCGCGGACGACAGGCATGTCAACGCGGCCCCGGACACGAACTACCGCTTCGTCGGCCACGCACCCGCCGACTTCTACGCGGCACAGCGGCCACGCCCCCTCGTCGTCGGCTTCGGCCCCTGCGGCATCTTCGCGGCGCTGATCCTCGCGCAGATGGGGTTGCGTCCGATCGTGCTCGAACGCGGCAAGGCGGTGCGCGAGCGCACGCAGGACACCTGGGGCCTGTGGCGCCGGCGCGTGCTCGATCCGGAGTCGAACGTGCAGTTCGGCGAAGGCGGCGCCGGCACCTTCTCGGACGGCAAGCTGTGGAGCCAGATCAGCGACCCGCGCCACCTGACGCGCAAGGTGCTGAACGAGTTCGTCAAGGCCGGCGCGCCGGAAGAAATCCTGTTCGTCGCCAAGCCGCACATCGGCACCTTCCGCCTCGTCAGCATGGTCGAGAAGATGCGCGCCGACATCGAGGCGCTGGGCGGCGAGATCCGGTTCAGCCAGCGGGTGGTCGACGTGCACGTCGAAGACGGACACATCCGAGGCGTCACGCTCGCATCCGGCGAAGAGATCCGCGCCGACCATGTCGTGCTGGCGCTCGGCCACAGTGCGCGCGACACCTTCGAGGTGCTGCACCGGCGTGGCGTGTTCATGGAGGCCAAGCCGTTCTCGATCGGCTTTCGCATCGAACACCCGCAATCGCTGATCGACCAGGCGCGCTTCGGCCCGAACGCCGGCCACCCGCGGCTCGGCGCGGCCGACTACAAACTCGTGCACCACGCCGGCAACGGCCGCGCGGTGTACAGCTTCTGCATGTGCCCGGGCGGCACGGTGGTGGCGGCGACCTCGGAGCCGAACCGCGTGGTCACCAACGGCATGAGCCAGTACTCGCGCAACGAACGCAATGCCAACGCCGGCATCGTCGTCGGCATCTCGCCGGCCGACTACGCGCTCGATCGCAGCGCGGCCGGGCCGGTGAACCCGCTCGACGGCATCGTGTTCCAGCGCCGCTGGGAGTCGCGCGCTTTCGAGCTCGGCGGAGGCAGCTACGACGCGCCGGGCCAGCTGGTCGGTGACTTCATCGCGGGGCGCGCTTCCACCGAATTCGGCAGCGTGCTGCCGTCGTACAAACCCGGCGTGCACCTGACCGACCTCGCGACCAGCCTGCCCGCGGACGCGATCGCGGCGATCCGCGAGGCGCTGCCGGCCTTCGAGCGGCAGATCAAGGGGTTTGCGATGCACGATGCGGTGCTGACCGGCGTCGAGACACGCACCTCGTCGCCGCTGCGCATCACGCGCGGCAAGGACTACCAGAGCCTCAACGTGAAGGGGCTGTATCCGGCCGGCGAGGGGGCGGGCTATGCGGGCGGGATCATGTCGGCGGGTGTCGACGGCATCGAGGTCGCGGAGGCGGTCGGCCGCTCCATCCTTTCTCCCTCTCCCTCTGGGAGAGGGTTGGGGAGAGGGTTGGGGTGAGGGCGCGGCGGTAAAGCGTTTGCAGCGGCCGCTCGGGCGCCGCGGCCCTCACCCCAGCCCTCTCCCAGAGGGAGAGGGGGCCACGCGGCAGCTTCCTCAAGGACAAGCCGCCATCACCTGCGCGACCGCCGCCGTCAGCTTCTTCCCGTACGGCACATGCAGGAACTCGTTCGGCCCATGTGCGTTGCTCTTCGGCCCGAGCACGCCGCAGACCAGCATCTGCGCTTGCGGGAATCCCTGCTGCAGCATGCTCATCAGCGGGATCGTGCCGCCTTGACCGATGTAGCCGCAGGGCGCGCCGAAGTGCGCCTGCGACGCGGCGTTCAGCGCGTCTTCGAGCCATGGCGACAGCGCCGGCGCGTTCCAGCCGGTGGCGCCTTGCGCGCCGACCCGGCCGTCGGCCGCGAAGGTGACCTTCGCGTTGTACGGCGCGTTGTCTTCGAGCAATGTCTTCAGTTGCTGCGCCGCCTCGTTGCCGTCGACCAGCGGCGGCAGCCGCAGGCTCAGCTTGAAGGCGGTGTAGGGACGCAGCACGTTGCCGGCGTTCTTCAGTTCCGGAAAGCCGTCGACGCCGGTTACGCTCAGCGTGGGTTTCCAGGTGCGGTTCATCAGCGCCTCGACCGGGTTGGTCGTCGTCGGCAGCGCCGGCGTGCCGTCGGCGCCGCAGGCCCACGGGAAGCGCTTCCAGACCTCGTCGCCGAGGATCGTCGCGGTGGCGCGCGCCTGGTCGACGCGGTCGGTCGGAATCTCGCAATGGAAACTCTCGGGCAGCAACCGCCCGGTCTTCGAATCCTCCAGCCGGTCCAGCACCTGGCGCAGGATGCGAAAGCTCGACGGCACGAGGCCGCTCGCATCGCCGGAATGGATGCCCTCGGTGAGGATCTCGACCTTCAGCGTGCCGGTGACGTTGCCGCGCAGGCTGGTCGTCAGCCACAGCTGGTCGTAGTTGCCGGCGCCGCTGTCGAGGCAGACGACGAGGCCGACCTGCCCGAGGCGCGGGCGCAGCAGATCGATGTAGGCCGGCAGGTCGAAGGAGCCGCTCTCTTCGCAGCTCTCGATGATGCCGACGCAGCGCGGCCGCGGGATGCCCTGCCGGTCGAGCGCCATGATCGCGGTCAGCGACGCGTAGATCGCGTAGCCGTCGTCGGCGCCGCCGCGGCCGTAGAGCAGGCCGTTTTCATACTTCGGCGTCCACGGGCCCAGGTCGCTGCGCCAGCCGTTGAACTCGGGCTGCTTGTCGAGGTGGCCATAGAGGCAGATCGTGTCGGTGCTGCCGCTCTTCGTCGCGGGCACCTCGAAAAAGATCACCGGCGTGCGGCCTTCGAGGCGGACGATCTCCAGCGTGAGCCCGGCGACCTTCTTGCTTTCGACCCAGCGGGCGGCGTCCTGCACCACACGCTCGATGTGCCCGTTCTTCTGCCAGTCGGCGTCGAACATCGGGCTCTTCGCGGGGATTTCGATGTAGTGGGTGAGGGCGGGGACGATCTCTTCGTCCCAGGTGCGTTCGGCAAAGGCCGCCAGGGCGGTGGCTTCGTCTGGCGGCAGAGGCAGCAGCGGATCGCGCGCGTTCATGAAGGGGGCTCCTTTTTGGGGAAGCGGCCAGTGTAGAACGGTGCGCCGGGCGCGGTCGGACCGCCGGTCAATGTCCGCGTCGGGCGAGCCAGTCCTCGAGCGCGCTGAACACCTGATCCTGTTCCGGCTCGTTGAAGATCTCGTGGAACAGCGGCCCGAACGCTTGCGAGGTGAGCACCGCAGGAGGCGCCTTTGCCGCGAAGGCCGCACTGCCGGCCGGCGCCACGCAGCGGTCGCTGCCGGCCCACAGCAGCAGCGTCGGCAGCTTCCACTGCGCCGCATGGTCGAGCACGAAGCGCCCGCCGTCGACGATGAAGCGCGCAAGCCGTGGCGCGATGCGATCGTGCACCAGCGGGTCGTTCTTGTAGGCCGCCACGACGGCGGCGTCTCGCGAGATCCACTCGGGCTTCAGCCCGTTGTTGACCGCCAGGTTCGGCGCCAGCGGGCCGGCCACCGACAGCATCAGCTTCTGCACCGCGTTCATGCCGGGGTCCAGGGCCGGCGAGCTGAGCACCAGCGCGTCCACCGCCCGGTGCCAAGGGGCGGGTTGCGGCGCCAGCCCTTCGGCGACGAAGCGGGCGGCGACGAGGCCGCCCATGCTGTGGCCCAGCAGCACCAGCGGACCGGGGAACTGCGCGCGCGCGGAATCGACGACAAGCGCCAGGTCGCGCAGCAGGTCGTCGTCGGCATTCAGGCAGCCCTTGACGCCGCCGCTGCGGCCATGGCCGCGGTGGTCGTGGCCGATGACGTTCCAGCTTTTGGCGTTGAGCCGCGCCGCGACACGCGCGTAGCGCCCGATGTGTTCGCCCAGCCCATGAACGATCAGCACCGTGCCGTGTGCCGCCGCGGGCGCGGGCCACGATTGAACATGCAGCGTGAGGCCGTCGGTCGTCGTGAGGTTCTTGTCCATGGCCGGCAGTGTAGGCACGCCGGCCGCTGTTCGGTGGGATCTGTCCGCTGCGTGACAGACACTGGAGGCCCCGGCAGTAGTCTCGGCATAACGCCTTGGAGCCTTCGATGAACGACTTTTTTCGCCTCAGCCACGACGGCGCCATCGCCCACCTGGAGTTCAACCGCCCCGAGCGCATGAACACGATGGCGCCTGCTTTCTTCCCGGCATTCCGCGACGCGGTGCAGTCGCTGCACGATGGCGGCGCGGCGCGGGTGCTCGTGATCTCGTCGACCGGCAAGCACTTCAGCGCCGGCATGGCGCTCGACACCTTCGCCGGCGACGGCGCCTTGCTCGACACCGGCAGCGCCCGTGCGCGGCTCAGCTTCCAGGACGGACTGCGCCGGCTGATGGGCTGCTTCGACGTGCTCGACACGGCGCGGCTGCCGGTGCTGTGCGCGATCCAGGGCGGATGCATCGGCGGCGCGCTCGACCTGGCCGCCGCCTGCGACGTGCGCTACTGCACGGCCGACGCGTTCTTCTGCGTGCAGGAGATCAACATCGGCATGGCGGCCGACCTCGGCGTGCTGCAGCGGCTGCCCAAGCTGATGCCGCAAGGCATGGTGCGCGAACTCGCCTACACCGGCGAGCGGCTCGGCGCGGCGCGCGCGTTGGAGCTCGGTCTCGTCAACGCCGTGCTGCCCGATGCGGACGCGCTGCTGGCGCACGTGATGGCCATCGCACGCAGCATCGCCGCCAAGTCGCCGCTCGCAATCGCCGGCAGCAAGCTCGCGCTGAACCACGCGCGCGACCACGGCACGGCGGCGGCGCTGCAGCAGATGACGCTCTTGCAAAGCGCGATCTTCGACACCGGCGAGATGGCCGAGGCGATCGCGGCGTGGAAGGACAAGCGGGAGGCGGCGTTCGAAGCTTTGCATCCGGTGCCGTAGCCGCAAACTCCGTCATACCGTCATGTCGTCATACCGGCGGACGCCGGTATCCACTGTTGGCGGCGCTGTCTCAACCCGTGGATACCGGCGTTCGCCGGTATGACGAAGCTTGCGGGTATGACGCCCTTCAGGGCCGCCAGCCGCCGCCCAGCACCTTGTACAGCGTGACCAGGTTCTGCGCCTGCTGCAACTGCGCCTGCACCAGCGCCTGCTGCGACGCGAAGAGCGCGCGCTGGGCATCCAGCACATCGAGATAGCTCGCCGCGCCATTGCGATAGCGCAAGTCGGCGAGTCGGTGCCGCACCGACTCGGCTTCCATCTGCGCCCGCTGCGCGCGCACCTGCTCGCCCAAGGTCGCGCGGCCGGCCAGCGCATCGGCCACTTCGCGAAACGCGGTCTGGATTGCGCGTTCGTATTGCGCGACGGCGATCTCGCGGCCGGCGCGCGCGGCATCGAGATTGCCCTGGTTGCGGCCGGCATCGAAGATCGGCAGCAGCAGCTGCGGTGCAAAGCTCCACGCGAGCGAGCCGCTTTTGAACAGACCGGACAGCTCCGAACTCGCCGAGCCGACGCTGCCGGTCAGCGTGATGCGCGGAAAGAACGCGGCACGCGCAGCGCCGATGTTCGCGTTCGCGGCGATCAGCTGCTGTTCGGCCGCCCGCACGTCGGGGCGTCGCGTCAGCACCTCCGACGGCATGCCGGCCGGCAGGTCGGCGATCAGCAGCGGGTCTGCCGTCGAGCCCGCGACGGGCAGGTCGCTCGGAAGCGGCTGGCCGAGCAGCAGGACCAGCGCGTTTTCGTCCAGCGCCCTCTGCCGCGTCTGCTGGGCCAGCGCGACACGCGCCGACTCGACCAGCGACTGCGCCTGGCGGAAGTCGATCTCGGAGGCGGCGCCATGGTCGAACTTCAGCTTCGTCAGCGTCATCGACTCTTCGCGCGTGGCGAGCGTCTCGCGCGTCACCGCGAGCAGTTCGTCGTCGGCCCGCAATGCGAGGTCGGTCGCCGCGACGGCGGCAATCACGCTCATTTGTGTGGCCTTGCGCGCTTCTTCGGTGGCGAGCGCCTGCGCGAGCGCCGCGTCGCTCAGGCTGCGGATGCGCCCGAAGAAGTCCAGCTCCCACGCGGTGACGGCGAGGCCTGCCGTGTAGACGCTGGTGATGCCGTCGTCGGGTCCGGCCGACGGCTGGCGCGACGCCCCGGCCGCGACGCCGACACCCGGCCACGCGTCGGCACGCCGCACGCCGTACTGCGCACGCGCCTGTTCGATGTTCGCCGCGGCGATCCGCAGGTCCCGGTTGTGGCTCAGCGCGATGCCGATCAGCCGCTGCAGCCGCTCGTCGCGAAAGAACGCCTGCCACTCGATCTCGCTCGCGGCCGGCTGCGAGGCCGCGGGCGACGTGTCCATCGGAAAGGCGCTTGCCACCGGCGCCGCGGGCCGGTCGTAGCGCGGCGCGAGCGACATGCAGCCGCTCGCGAGCAGCGCCGCGGCCAGCGCCGCCGGTGCGAAGCGGTGCTCAGTCATGCGCGCCCCCCGGCGCCGGTGCGGCGTCGCCGTTGCCGTTCTTGTCCAGCTCGTGCGCATACATCCGCCGCTGCCGCTCGCTGCCCTTGAAGTAGCGCCGCACGACGACGAAGAACACCGGTACGAAGACCACCGCCAGCGCGGTGCCGGTGAGGATGCCGCCCATCACGCCGGTGCCGATCGCGCGCTGGCTGGCCGAGCCGGCGCCGCTGGCGATCGCCAGCGGCAGCACGCCGAGCGAGAACGCCATCGACGTCATGACGATCGGCCGAAAGCGCAGATGCGCCGCTTCGAGCACCGCGTCGATCGCACTTCGGCCCTGGGCCTGCAGGTCCTTCGCGAACTCGATGATCAGCACCGCGTTTTTCGCCGACAAGCCGATGATCGTGATCAGGCCAACCTTGAAGTAGACGTCGTTCGACATCCCGAACAGGCTGGTCGCGCCGACGACGCCGAGCACGTCCAGCGGCACGACGAGGATCACCGCGAACGGGATCGACCAGCTCTCGTAGAGCGCCGCGAGGCACAGGAACACCGCGAGCAGCGAGAAGGCGTAGAGCAGCGTGGCGGTGTTGCCAGACAGGCGCTCCTCGCGAGACTGGCCGGTCCACTCGTAGGCGAAGCCCGCCGGCAGCTGGCCGGCGAGCCGCTCCATCTCGGCCATCGCGTCGCCCGAGCTGTAGCCCGGTGCCGCCTCGCCGCTGATGCGCATCGTCGGATAGCCGTTGTAGCGGATCGTCTGCATCGGCCCGGTGATCCAGCGTGTCGTCGCGAAGGCCGACAGCGGCACCGGCTGGCCGCGTGCGTTCATCGCGTTGAGGCGCAGCAGATCGTCCGGCTGCATGCGCGCCGGCGCGTCCGCCTGCACGACCACGCGCTGCAGCCGCCCGGCATTCGGAAAGTCGTTGATGTAGGACGAGCCGACGGCCGTCGAGATCGCCGAGTTGATCGCGTCGAAAGACACGCCGAGTGCGCTCGCCTTGTCGCGGTCGATGTCGATCTGCAATTGCGACGCGTCTTCCAGCCCGTCGGGCCGCACGTTCGCGAGCAGCTTGCTCTGCGATGCCATGCCGAGCAGTTGGTTGCGCGCCGCGACGAGCGCCTCGTGCCCGTGGCTGCCGCGGTCCTGCAGCCGGAAGTTGAAGCCCGAGGCGCTGCCGAGCTCGGGAATCGGCGGCGGACTCAGCGGGAAGATGAAGGCATCGCGAATGCCCATCAGCGCCCCGAACGCACGGCCGGCGAGCGCCTGCGCGGAGTGTTCCTTGCCGTCGCGTTCACTCCAGTCCTTCAGCGGCACGAACGCGAGGCCGGCGTTCTGGCCCTGGCCGGAGAAGCTGAAACCGAGCACGCTGACCATGTTCTGCACTTCGGGCTGCTTCAGCATGAAGGCTTCCACCTGCGCCATCACGTCGCGTGTGCGGTTCGCGGTGGCGCCGGGCGGCAGCTGCACGTTGACGATGATGTAACCCTGGTCCTCGGCCGGCAGGAACGAGCTCGGCAGCCGCGTGAACAGCAGGATGACGACGCCGATGATCGCCGCGTAGATCAGCAGGTAGCGCGCGGCCCGCTTCAGGATGCGCGCGACCAGCCCTTCATAGCCCTTGGCGGTGCGCGAGAAGCCGCGGTTGAACCAGCCGAAGAAGCCGCGCTTCTCGTGGTGGTGGCCGGCTTCGACCGGCTTGAGCAAGGTGGCGCACAGCGCAGGCGTCAGCGACAGCGCCATGAAGGCCGAGAAGCCGATCGACGCGGCCATCACGACCGAGAACTGGCGGTAGATGTTGCCCACCGACCCGGTGAAAAACGCGAGCGGTACGAACACCGAGATCAGCACCACGGTCACGCCGATGATCGCGCCGGAGATCTGTCCCATCGCCTTGCGGGTCGCGGCGCGCGGCGGCAGGCCTTCCTCGCTCATGATGCGTTCGACGTTCTCGACGACCACGATCGCGTCGTCGACGACGATGCCGATCACGAGCACCATGCCGAACATCGTCAGCACGTTGATCGAGAAGCCGAGCGCGAGCAGCACGCCGAAAGTGCCGAACAGCGTGATCGGCACGACCAGCGTCGGGATGATCGTGTAGCGCCAGCTCTGCAGGAACAGGAACATCACGAGGAACACCAGCACGACGGCCTCGAGCAGCGTCATCACGACCTGGCGGATCGAAATGTCGACGAAGCGCGAGGTGTCGAACGGGATCACGTACTTCATGCCCGGCGGGAAGAACTGCGACAGTTCGTCCATGCGCTGGTGGATCGCCTTCGCCGTGGCGAGTGCGTTGCCGGTGGGGGCGAGCTGCACGCCGATGCCGGTGGACGGCTTGCCGTTCAATCGCGCCGACGTGGCGTAGCTCTGGGCGCCCAGCTCGATGCGCGCCACGTCGCGCAGGCGCACGCTGGAGCCGTCGGGGTTGGCGCGCAGCACGACGTTGCCGAACTGCTCGACGCTCGCGAGCTGGCCGTTGACGACGACCGTCGCGAAGATGCCCTGCCCCGGCACATTGGGCAGTTCGCCCATCGTGCCGGACGACACTTGCGCGTTCTGCGCGCGGATCGCGGCCGCCACGTCGGCGCTCGACAGGTTGAACCCGACCAGCTTGGCGGGGTCGATCCACACGCGCATCGCGCGCTCGGTGCCGAACAGCTGCGCCTGCCCGACGCCGGTGATGCGCTGGATCTCGGGCAGCACGTTGCGTGCGGCGTAGTCGCCGAGCGCGATCGGATCCCATTTCGGGTCGTCGGAGGTGAGGATGGTCACCAGCAGGAAGTTCGAGCGCGCCTTGTCCACACGCACGCCTTGCTGCGTGACCGCCTGAGGCAGCCGCGGCGTGGCGCGCGCGAGCCGGTTCTGCACGTCCACCTGCGCGAGGTCGGCGTGGGTGCCGGGCTGGAAGCTCAAGGTGATCGATCCGGTGCCGTTGGCCTGCGACACCGACTCCATGTAGATCAGCCCCGGCGAGCCGTTCATCTCCTGCTCGATGATGCTGATCACGCTGTTTTCCAGCGTCTGCGCCGAGGCGCCCGGATAGGCCGCGCTGACGACGATGGACGGCGGCGCCACCGGTGGGTACTGCGAGATCGGCAACTGCGTGATCGCCACGCCGCCGCCGACGAGAATGAACAGCGCGATGACCCACGCGAAGATGGGCCGGTCGATGAAGAACTGCGCCATGCCGGCCGTCCCTTCAGAGGCTGTGAGGCAATTTTTGCCTCTGGACCGTCGGTTGGCCTCTGAGCGAGCCGACTGCGCTGCACAATTTCATAGGTGCTTCGCTCCGTCGGCTCAGCGCGAGGCCGCGGAAGCCGGGGCCGAAGCCGCGGCCGCGCTGCCGTCGGCACGCCACGGCACCGGCGCCACCGGCGCGCCGGGCCGCATCTTCTGGAACCCGTCGACGATGACCTGCTCGCCGGCCTTCAGCCCGTCCTCGACCACCCACTGGCCTTGCTGCGCGCGACCGACCTTCACGGCGCGCGACACCGGCTTGTTGTCCGCGCCGACGACCATCACCGTGTCGCCTTGCGGCGTGCGTGTGACGGCCTGCTGCGGCAGCAGGATCGCGTTGGCGAGCTGCGCCTGCTCGATGCGCACGCGCACGTACATGCCCGGCAGCAGCAAACCCTCGGGGTTCGGCACCTCGGCGCGCAGCGTGACCTGGCCGGACGTCGGATCGACCGCCAGGTCGGTGAACAGCAGCTTGGCCGCGTGGGCGTATTCGCTGCCGTCGTCGAGCAGCACGCGCACGCGGGCGCCGTCGCCGCTGCGCTGCAGGCGCCCTGCATCGAACGCGCGGCGCAACTGCAGCACCTCGCTGGTCGACTGCGTGAAGTTCAGGTACATCGGATCAATCTGCTGGATCACCGCGAGCTGGGTCGGTTCACCCTGGCCGACGAGCGCGCCTTCGGTGACCAGCGCGCGGCCGATGCGCCCGGAGATCGGCGCCGTCACTCGTGCGTAGCCGAGGTTGATCTGCGCCGTCTGCACAGCGGCGCGTCCTGCGGCGACGTCGGCTTGGGCCGTCTTCTGCGCCGCGACCGCGTTGACGAATTCCTGCTGGCTGATCGCATTGGCTTCGATCAGCGGCTTGAAGCGCTCGGCCTGCGCCGTCGCCTGCGCGAGACCCGCCTGGGCACGCGCCAGGTTGGCCTGCGCGCTTTGCAGCGCCGCGCGGTAGGGGGCGGCATCGATCTCGAACAGCGGCTGCCCCGCCCGCACGTCGCTGCCCTCGCGGAACAGCCGCTTGTGCAGGATGCCGGCCGCGCGCGCCCGAACCTGGGCGACGCGCGAGGCTTCGAGGCGACCGGGCAGTTCGGTCGTCAGGGCCACCGACCGCGGCTGCACCGACACGACACCGACCGGGGGCGGGGGCGGGCCCCCACCGGGTGCGCCGGCGGGCGCGGCTTCCTGGCCGCCGCAGGCCGCCAGGAAGGCGGCCGCGATCGCGGTGATCCAATGCCCGGTGCGCGCACGCAAAACGGCCGATCCGGCCGCGGTTCTTGTCAGCGCAGACATGCATGACCCTTCAGGGAGGCGCGCCCGAGCCGGGCGCGATGACGGTGCCGCTGCGCACGATGCCCCCACGCGCGACAAGAGGCGCAGACTACCTGCATCTGCATTCCGGACACCGCCGAACTGGTATTTGCGCGCCATGCGCACGCCGTCAGACGCCGGCTTTCGCCAGCACGACCACCGAGACGCCGCGCGCCGGCTTCATCGCATCGCCGTTCTGGTACGAGTGCGCGAGGTTGCCCGGGAAGGCCAGCACGTCGCCGGCGGCGAGTTCGTAGCGATCGCCGGCGACCATCAGGTTCACGCGCCCGTCCAGGCAGGTGAAGAACTCGCGGGTGCCCGGCAAGTGCGGCGTGCCGCCCATCACCGCACCGGGCTCGAAGTCCATCACCTCCATCATCTCGTCGGGCACCGGCTCGGGCACCAGCGCGCGAATGTTGACGCCGCGGCCTTTGGTGCGCGACGCGACCTCGTCCGCCGGCCAGCGGCGCACCATCGCGCGCGGCGACGCGAGCAGCTCGTCGATCGGCACACCGAGCGCGCCGGCCACCTTGACGAGCACCGCGAGCGACGGGTTGCCGCCGCCCGACTCCAGGTTCGCGATCGTCGAGCGCGGCACGGAAGCCGCCTTCGCGAGGCCGTCCTGCGTCAGCGCACGGGTGTGGCGCAAGCTGACGAGGTTTCGCGCGAGGTGGCTGGCGGTCGTCGCTTCGGAGTTCATCGGCGGGCATTGTGCGCCCGCGGCGTCCGGCCGCCGGACGCTTCGCCAATCTGCTGGACATTGCGCTGGGGAAAGCGCGGACCGCGTCCTATCGTCTCTTCCATGCACCCACGACGAACGGAGTTCCAGATGAAACAAGACCTCTCCCTGCACGGCCTGCGCGTGGCCATCACCGGCGGCACGTC
>DATKCI010000182.1:0-16258 GCA_035513255.1 Piscinibacter sp.
GCCAGGGAACTGCCGAGCGAGGAGCGGCTGCGCACGAGGCAGGAGCGGACCAGGCCATTGTGGGAAGCGCTGCACGTGTGGCTCCAACTCGAGCGCACCCGCGTGCCCGACGGCAGCTCCATCGCCAAGGCGATCGACTACAGCCTGAACCACTGGGGCGGGCTCGGGCGCTTCCTTCTGGACGGCGATGTGCCGATCGATAACAACTACGTCGAGAACCGGATTCGGCCCTGGGCCTTGGGCCGAAGAAACTGGCTCTTCATTGGGAGCCAGTTGGCGGGGGAGCGGGCGGCGGTGGTGATGAGTCTGCTGCAGTCGGCCAAGCTCAACGGGCACGAGCCCTGGGCTTACCTGAAGGACGTCCTCACGCGGCTGCCGATGCAGTTGAACAGCCGGATCGAGGAGCTGCTGCCTCACAGGTGGCAGCCCGCAGGCTGATCTCGCCCGGGTCGACCACGTCGACACACGGCGGCGCAGCGAGACCGCCGCCGCTTGCGCGGTGACAACCACGGTCAGCGCGATGACGCGGAGCGAGCGAGAGACAAACGCCGCCGCCTTCGACCAAACCGCATCGCCCATGTTCGACATGGGCGCGATGGTCACGCGTCGGCCAGGTCAGCCTCAAGATGCCGCGGCTAGACGCATACGTTCTGAGTGGAGAACAGCAGTTGAAGTGAGCGCAGCCTAGGGTTACGCCAGATCGCTTCGAAGCCGGCCCAAGGCGAAACAGCAATCCCCACGGCCCCAGTACCACCTGGTAGTGATCTGGCCGGCCCGCTCAATAGGAATACAGCTGCGGCAACGCAGATGGCGGCGTCGGCTGCAAAAACCGCCGGCAACCCTCCAAACTGCAGCCCGACCGCGGCAAGCACTGGCCCCACAAGCGGAGCTGACGAGTCAGGTAGAGACACCCGACCATTCAACACAGACTTGTTCGGGTCATCACTGCGAATCGCACGTAACGCCAAGCGCAGATAGCCAGCGTGTGTGAAGCTGTCAACAACACTTGATGCGGCAATGAGAACTAAGAGTACCCATACTTCGCTGTTGCTCAATGCGAGGTAGGTGGCGAGAGCGGCGCTGCAACCGCACTGCCCTAACAGCGCGCTCGAATAGAGTCGGGTCGGACTGCGACTGTCTGAAATCCATCCGCTGTAAAGACTCAACAGAATTGATGGGGCTAATCGTGCGAACAACGCCATTGCGCTTGCCGAGGCGCTATCAGTTGTGACGTATACCCAGTAACTGACGGCGAACGCGACAGCTGCTTGGCTGGTCTTAATCACCAAGTGTAGGCCGATAAGCGTGTGGAGGCTAAATAGGTTAGACAACGAATTCACCGCGGTGAACGTCAACTGAATCTACGAATTGGCAAAGCTGCAGAACTGCTCGTTTTGCAGCTTTCGTAAAGCAATCCGGCGCCGATCTCAGCGCGGCCGCAAGGTGCTGCATGGCGGAGCGCGCGGAGCTGAGGGTCTTCAGCAGAAAGTGTCGCTCCGTTTCCTCCAGGCCACTACCGAGCATCTCCGTTCTCAGACCATAGATACCGGCATAAACAACCAGGGCGTGCAGCACTCGATCGACCGGCCACGCACGGTTTCTAGCAGCCGGATCATCTGATCGCCATGGTATGGATACAGGCGGAGAGTCGGCAACACGGAATCCTGAACGAAAAACTCGTCCGGCAAGGATGTCAACCGTTAGGGCGTTATGAAGGGCCTCATGAAAAATGTTCTCGGCAAACCAAGCTTGGTGCGGCCTTGGTGCAATTTCTCTAGGTGGGAGGTGGAACAGAGCCTTCTTGGAAACAAAGCTACAGTACGGGAGCGCAGGCAAGGAACACGATGTAAGCGTTCCAAAAAATTGAGCACCCACATGCGGCGCACGATCCACAATGACAAGAAGCCGAACGTATCGCGACACGAGAGCCAGCCCGTCGACAGAATGTGATTGCAGCCACGACAGTGCCCGCTTTGTATTTGCGACTGTGTCAGCGTCGGGTGCGCAAGGTGCATGATCATGCAGCGGAAGCCGCTCAAACATGGCCTGTGGAAAGCCGCTCAAGAGTATGTCTGTTTCCGCGGAGGCTGGCTCAAACACCATATCATCAACCGACTCGATTGCAAAGTCGCTATTCCGTTGGAGTGCTGCAACGTAGTAGAAGGGTACATGGCCCGGTCGGCCAGGTTCGACACGGCCCTTGTTCAAGACGAAGTCCTCCAGCCTCGCTCGACCCTCTTCAGCGAAGAAGCCAGCTTGCATAAGAAACTGCACCGACATCACTCTCCTCCTGCGCGAAGTCTCGTCAATTCTTTCACGGCGCGCTCAATCTTCTCTGCTATCGAAATGGGCTCTTGGTAGAGGCCACGAATGCAATTGAGCAGAGTATGAGGTAGTCCGAATCGACCATCATCCGACAATCTGGCATCTCCTATCAACTCAAGTTTCTGAAAAATCGTCAGGTCTTCGCCATTGGGAACCTGCCGATCAAGTTCGTCGAGTAGGGCATTGATCTTCGCCTCATAAGAAATCTCACCAGGAACCAACTCGTCCAACCTTGCCCGAATCCGCCGCAGCTTCGTGCGAGCCGTAAGGTGATGCGCACTCGTCATGACACTGCGACGCACTACTCGAGACAGCCGTTCAAGCCTCTCCTCTGGACCAATACTCGGGTCAGGCAATAGGTCGCGCAGCTTGATGGAAAGACGCTCCAGTTCCTCTGACACGCTCTCAAACGGTTCATCGAACACAGGTTGAAAGTCGTTCACTCGTACAGTAAGGGGTTCCATATAGTTGCCAAGGTCAACGCTGGGTGGCGAAGTAGATGAGCGAGAAGGCGGCCCGAAGGCCGCCTAGCCGATCAGAACGGCTGGTCAGGCACCATGTGATCCAGACGATCCGTGAAGTCTTCCGGATTCATTGGCTCGACCACTTCCGGCTGAGTCTCAGCAAGTTCGTGATCCTGCAGTTCGAGTACCTGCATAACTTTCTCCTTAAACAAACTGGGCAGTAGTGCGCCTGCCCACTCGCGCTCCGAGGGATAGTCCCTCAAAATTGGGTCGAGGAAATCTCCGGCAGTCAGAAGGCGGGCGGTGTCACTCATGGATTCCCCCTGCTTGTCGTTTCTGTTTTGGGCGTTGGCCCAAAAGGCCCATGCCGTCCAAGCTCCCGTCAGCTTAGGGTCGGGAGTATGTCGGTTGGTCAACTCCTACAAACATCCCCATGGGGGGGGATTGACGCCAATCCACCGAACTTAACGCTCACGCCTTGTAGGAGCACGAGGGATGGGGCTTGACGTGACGGGAAGGTCGAGGCTGAGATCGGCCGGGCTTGAAGCGCTGGGTGTTGGTGCCGAGCATGGCGATGGCGTCATGGATGGCGGAGCAGACGTCACCGATGAACAGCACCAAGCGTGGCAGTACACGCTGCATGAAGATGGCGGCGTAGGAACGATTGCACTTGCGCGAACGCGAGGCGAGGTTGGATTGGTCGGCTGCGGCCGAGCACATCAGGGAAGTGATGTTGTCGGCCAGGACCTTGGCGGCCACGTCGATGATGAGTGCCTGCTGCGAGAGTCCCGAGACGGCTTCGAGCTTCATGCGCAGTTTCAGGCGCTTGAAGAACGGGGCGACATTCTGCCCGTCAACATCTCTCGCGTGAGATCGTAGTCCGCTACCGCTTTCACCCTCTGGTCGGTGAATGCCTCGCGGTGGTCAGGCTGCACTACGTCCACGACGAACCGTGCTACGTCTTGCGGCGGCCCGATGGCTCTACGGTGTCGATTCCCGCTTGGATGACCGAGATCGCCGCCGGCAACATGCAGATCGTCGAGCGGTCGCGCGTGTCGCTCACGGCGCTGCTGGAACTGCGCCGTTGGGTATCGACGTTCCTATCCTCTCGGGCTCACATCAGCCCCATAGGAGAGCGCGATGCCGCCACGCCCGATGGCTCAGACTGCGCTGTTCGAAGACGCCGAATCACCACCCGTGCCTCGACTGCCGCAAGACGTGCAGATCCAGCTACTGCGGCAGGTGGTGCAGTGGATGCAAACCGTGGCCCTGGCAATCAACAGGGAGGTGCGCGATGAGCAAGATTACCGCTGAGCATCTGGTGCGCCGGGCTTGCGTGTACGTGCGCCAATCGACACCTGACCAGGTGCAGAACAACCTCGAGAGCCAGCGCAGGCAGTACGCACTGGTGGAGCGGGCTCGGCAATTGGGATGGCAGCAGGTCGAAGTCATCGACGACGACCTTGAACGATCTGGTTCAGGTACGTCGCGTCCGGGCTTCGACCGATTGCTGCGGTCGCTGTGCGACGGCGAAGTCGGCGCAGTGCTGAGCATTGAAGCATCGCGCCTGGCGCGCAACGGCCGCGACTGGCACACGCTGCTGGAGTTCTGCAGCGTCGTGGGCGCATTGCTCATCGATGCGGATGGCATCTATGATCCCGCGCAGATGAACGACCGACTGCTGCTGGGCATGAAGGGCACGATCAGCGAGATGGAACTTGCCAGCTTCAGGCAGCGGGCGCATGAAGCGATGAAGCAAAAGGCCAAGCGCGGCGAGCTGTTCATGCGGGTGCCCATCGGCTATGTGCGCACGTTCGACGATCGCATCGAGAAGGATGCCGACGAGCGCGTGCGCGCGGCCATCGACATGGTGTTCCGCAAGTTGGCCGAGTTCGGCAGTGCCAGACGACTGTACTTCTGGCTGTGTGAGCAAGGTATCGACATGCCCGCTGTAGCCGGCGCCGGCAGCAGCGAACGCGTGGAGTGGAAGACGCCGCGCTACCACAGCTTGTTGAGCCTGCTGCAGAACCCGATCTATGCTGGTGTCTACGCGTACGGTCGCAGCAAGACCGCCGTGCGCATCGAGGAAGGACGCAAGCGCGTCGTGCGCACTCGGCATCGCAAGGCCGAGGACTGGTCGGTGATGATCCTCGATCACCACGAGGGCTACATCGACTGGGATGCGTACCGCGGCAATCAGGAACTGATGGCACACAACACCAACGGTCGCGGCAGCGCCTAGTTGTCGGGGCTGTTGCGCTGCGGTCACTGCGGAGCCAACTATGCGTCGCGTACCCCGGAGCCAGCAGCATTCGATATCAATGCACCACGCGCATCCTCAGCCGCGAACATGCCTGCTGCGTCATGTTCGGCGGCCTCGGCGCGGATCGATTGGTGGCCGAGCAAGTCTTGCGCTGCCTCGAACCTTTGGGGCTCCAGGCGGCGCTGCAAGCGATCGAGGGTCTGCAGGGTGTCGAGGAGGAGCGGCTGGCACAAAAACGTCTGGCGCTGCAGCGGGCGCGCTACGAGGTCAGCCGTGCGCAACGACAGTACGACACCGTCGATCCGACAAACCGTGTTGTCGCCGGCTCGCTTGAGAAGCGCTGGAACGATGCGTTGGCGGTGCAGGCTCGGCTCGAAGATGAGGTCGCCGAGTTGCTGCGGCAACGCCCCGATGTGCTGAGCGAGGAGACGAAGGAAGCGGTGCTTGCACTGGCCGAGGACTTGCCGCGCCTGTGGGAGCACCCCGAGACCTCGCCAGATGTCAGGAAGCGCATATTGCGCACGGCGATCAAGGAGATCGTCGTGACTTCCGAGGGTGACTCGGTGCGCTTCATCGTGCATTGGCAAGGCGGCGATCACACCGAGCTGCAGCTGAAGAAGACGCCCACAGGCCGGCACAGCCGCGTCACCAGCGTCGAGACGATCGAGTTGATCACTTCACTGGCACGCTTGCAGCCCGACGAGCGCATCGCAGCGACGATCAATCGCCTGGGACATCGCACAGCGCACGGACAAACCTGGACCGCTGCGAGGGTGTGTGCAATACGCAAGGGCCATGGTGTTGCGGCCTACCGCGAAGGTGAGCGCCAAGAGCGCGGCGAGTTGACCGTCGATGAGGCCGCCGCCGCACTGCAGGTCACACACACCAGCGTGCTGCGGCTGATCCGGCAGAAGGATCTCGTGGCCAAGCAAGCCTGCCGCAATGCGCCATGGACCATTCGCCAGAACGATCTCGACGAGTTCCTTGCCACCCGGGCCGGTCAAGGCCCGTCAACACGCGTCTCGGGTCAGCTGACCCTTGATATTTAATGACATACGAAGGAGTGCAGTATGAAAGGCAGTCGAAGAACAGCTCAATCTGCCAGCGGTCCTTGTAGATGGCTGCGATCGTGGCGGGGCTGAGATCCAGCAGATTGGTCACGAACACAAGCGTTTCGCCTGTGTCCTCGCGCACTGCCTCGACGCGGCGCAGCATATGCGGGCATTTGTCGTCGGCGTCACGGCCGCTCAACCGTATGAGCTGGTCGGCAACGATGTTGCCCTTGGGCATGAACATGCGCTCCTGCACGACCTCGTAGAGCGCGTGGGACTTCATGCGGGTAACGAAGAACACGCCCTGGGCACACCAGCGCCCGAACAGGCGGTAGTCGTTGTAGCCACGGTCTTCCACGACGATGGTGCCCGGGGTGAACTGCAACTGCTGCGCGACCTTCACGTCTTGCACAGTGCCGTCGGTGACGACGCCGAAGCACGGCAGGTAGCCGTCATGGTCGAGCACCAGGTGCAGCTTGACCGCGCCCTTCGTGCGCTTGTACTTGGCCCAGTCGTACATCGACAGGTTCAGGTCGATGACGGTGGAGTCGATGCTCACAAGCTTGTTCTTGAAGCGGAACTTGTGCCGCCGCCCCGCGGCCTCGGACGAAATCTTCTCGAACAGGCCATGGAACACGCCTTCGAACAGCTGCCACGGCCGGCGCGCGTTTGCAAACGACAGCGACGAACGTGCCGGCGCTTCGATGCCCAGGTGCGCGAGTTCGCCTTCGCAGCTTTTGAGCCCGCCCTCGATTTCGCGCAGCGAGTGCGCACGCCCCAGCTGGCAGAACATCATGGCTACCAGTTTGCTCCAGCTCGAGAAGCCCTTGGCCGCGTACTCGGACTTGGTCTTCTTGACCAGCGACTCGAATTCAGACCTCGGAAGCAGCTTGAGAAGCTGGCTGAACATGCTGCATGATGCCTTCAAGGTTGGGCCCCTCGTGCGTGGTTGTGGTGTTTGGCGACACACACCCTACATCACCATGAGACGGCCCAACCCCCGATTCTGTTTTGGACAAAGAGTGGTCCTCTGTGTCGAACGCAACCTGCCAATCTGCGCGTCTATGCCATGCGCGCGCGTGCCCGCAGGGCTTTCTTTCAACACAGAGGGCACAGAGGCACAGAGGGCACGGAGAAGATCAACGCGAGCCTCTCGATAGGTACGGAACAGCATGGCGTACCGCACTACAGCTGCCCTTGGCACAGGTACTTGAGGTGCATGTAATCGTCGAGGCCATGGACCGAGCCCTCGCGGCCGTAGCCCGATTCCTTGACGCCGCCGAAAGGCGCGGCCTCGGCGGCGAGCGCGCCTTCGTTGATGCCGACGAGGCCGGCCTCCAGCGCCTCGGCGACGCGCCAGATGCGGCGCACGTCGCTGGAATAGAAGTAGGCCGCGAGGCCGAACGGCGTGCTGTTGGCCGCCGCGATCACTTCATCTTCGCTTTCGAAGCGCGTCACGGGCACCACGGGGCCGAAGGTCTCCTCGCAGGCGCAGGCCATCGTCGCGTCGGCACCGGTCAGCAGCGTGGGCGCGAAGTAGTTGCGACCCACGGCCGCGAGCCGCTGCCCCCCGACGACCACACGCGCGCCGCGCTCGACGGCGTCGTGCACGTGCCGCTCGATCTTGTCGACGGCACGTGCATTGATCATCGGCCCGATCTGCGAGCCTTCGTCGCCCGCCGGCCCCACCTTCAACGCGGCGACGCGCGCGGCGAGCTTGTCGACGAAGGCGTCGTGCGCGCCCGCCTGCACGAACACCCGGTTCGGTGACACGCAGGTCTGTCCGCCGTTGCGGAACTTGGCCACCATCAGCCCGTCGACCGCGGCATCGAGGTCGGCATCGTCGAAGACGATGAAGGGCGCGTTGCCGCCCAGCTCGAGCGAGAGCTTCTTCAGCGTGTCGGCGCTGCGTCGCGCGAGGTGCTTGCCCACCGGCGTCGAGCCGGTGAAGCTGATCTTGCGCACGCGCGGGTCGTCGAGCCAGACGTCGACCACCTCGGCCGCGCGCTCGCGCGACGCCGTGACGATGTTCAGCACGCCGGGCGGCACGCCGGCCTCCTCGGCCAGCTTGATGAGCGCAAGCGACGTGAGCGGCGTGTCCTCGGCCGGTTTGCACACCACCGTGCAGCCGGCGGCCAGCGCGGGCGCGATCTTGCGCGCGATCATCGCGGCCGGGAAGTTCCACGGCGTGATCGCGGCGACCACGCCCACCGGCTCCTTCAGTGCGAACATGCGCCGGCCGGCGACGGGCGCGGCGATCACGTCGCCGTTCGCGCGCGTTGCCTCCTCCGCGAACCATTCGACGTAGCTGGCGGCATACGCGACCTCGCCGCGCCCTTCGGCGAGCGGCTTGCCCTGCTCGCGCGAGATCAGCCGGCCCAGGTCCTCCTGGTTCGCGACGATGAGGTCGTTCCAGCGCTTGAGGACCTGCGCGCGCTGTTTGGCGGGCATCGCGCGCCATGCCGGGAAGGCCGCATGCGCGGCGTCGAGCGCGGCGCGCGCGTCGTCTTCGCCGCTGTCGGGCACGCTGGCGAACACGGTGTCGGTGGCCGGGTCGGCCACGTCGAATCGGCGGCCCTGCCGTGCCTCGCACCAGCGGCCGATGAAGTTGCGTCCCGGGAGCAGATCGTCACGACGAATCGAAAGCGGCATTTTCAGAGTTCCTTCACATGGTCGGCCAAAACGTGGTCGGTAATGGCGCGGCCGACGTCTTCGGTATGGGCCTGGCCGCCGAGGTCAGGCGTGCGCGGCCCGCTGGCAAGCACGGCCTCGATGGCCTTCACGATGGCGTCGTGCGCCTCGCGGCCGGCGCCCTGCCCTTGCGTCAGAAAGTCCAGCATCAGCGCACCCGACCAGATCATCGCGATCGGGTTGGCGATGCGCTTGCCGTAGATGTCCGGCGCCGAGCCGTGCACCGGCTCGAACAGCGACGGGAACTTGCGCTCGGGGTTGAGGTTCGCGCTCGGCGCCAGGCCGATCGTGCCGGTCGTCGCCGGGCCGAGGTCGGACAGGATGTCGCCGAACAGGTTGCTCGCGACCACGACGTCGAAGCGCTGCGGCTGCAGCACGAAGCGGGCGCTGAGGATGTCGATGTGCTGCTTGTCGACCTTCACGCCGGGGTAGTCCTTGCCGACTTCGTCGGCGCGGCCGTCCCACCACGGCATGCTGATCGCGATGCCGTTGCTCTTGGTGGCCACCGTCAGCTGCTTGCGTGCGCGCGACTGTGCGAGCTCGAACGCATACTTCAGCACGCGGTCGGCGCCGAAGCGCGAGAACACCGACTCCTGGATCACGATCTCGCGCTCGGTGCCGGCGTACATCACGCCGCCGAGGTTGGTGTACTCGCCCTCGGTGTTCTCGCGCACGACGAAGTAGTCGATGTCGCCGGGTTTGCGGCCGGCCAGCGGGCACGGCACGCCGTCGAACAGCCGCACGGGCCGCAGGTTGATGTACTGGTCGAACTCGCGGCGGAACTTGAGCAGCGAGCCCCACAGCGAGACGTTGTCGGGCACCGAGTCCGGCCAGCCGACGGCGCCGAAGTAGACGGCATCGACGCCCTCGAGCTGCCGCTTCCAGTCGTCCGGCATCATCTGACCATGGCGCGCGTACCAGTCGCAGCTCGCCCATTCGATCTCGCGGATCTCGAGCGCGAAGCCGAAACGCTCGGCGGCCGCATCCAGCACGCGCATGCCCTCGGGCATCACTTCCTTGCCGATACCGTCGCCGGGAATCGCGGCGATGCGGAACGTGGGTGTCATGTCGTTCACTCCTTCAGGCGACCAGCGCCGGGCGTTGTCGGTCGAGCTCGTCCAGCCAGCCGCGCCGCAGCTCGGGGACCGCGCGGGCGAGCTGCTCGTAGTACGGATGGTGCGGGCCGCGGCCGTAGTCGGCACGCGCCACCTGCGTCAGCTTGCGGCCGTGCTGCATGACGACGATCTCATCGCAGACGGAGCGCACGGTGTGCAGGTCGTGGCTGATGAACAGGTACGACACGCCGAGCTCGCGCCGCAGCTCGGCAATGAGGTCCAGCACTGCGGCGCCGACCACGGTGTCCAGCGCCGAGGTGACCTCGTCGCAGAGGATCAGGTCGGGCTCGGCAGCGAGCGCGCGTGCGAGGTTCACGCGCTGCTTCTGCCCGCCCGAGAGCCCGCTGGGCAGCCGGTCGGCCAGCGCGCGCGGCAGCTTCACGAGGTCGAGCAGTTCGTCGATGCGTCGTTGCAGCGCCGGTCCCTTGAGGCCTTTGTAGAACTGGAGCGGCCGCGCCAGGATGCGCTCTATCGTGTGCGACGGGTTCAGCGCCGTATCGGCCGACTGGAACACGATCTGGATGCGCCGCAGCTCGTCTTTCGTGCGCTGTGCGAGCGCGGGCGTCAGCGCGCGCCCGTCGAACGCCATCGTGCCGGCGCTCGGCGGCAGCAACCCGGCGACCGCACGCGCCAGGGTGGTCTTGCCCGAGCCCGACTCGCCGATGACACCGATGGCCTGCCCGCGCCTGAGCTCGAGGTCGATGTCCTCGAGAATCTTGACGGCCTGGGCGCCTCGGCCGTAGCCGACACAGAGGCCTTGCAAACGCAGCAGCACGTCCGCATCGGCCGCTTCGGCGGCACCCATGCGCGGCGCCGGTCGTGCGGCGGCCAGCAGACTCTTCGTGTACTCGTTCTGCGGCGCCACGAGCAGCCGTTCCGTCGCGCCGACCTCGCGCATGCAGCCATCGCGCAGCACGAGGATGTGGTCGGCCATCTGCGCGACCACGGCGAGGTCGTGGCTGACGTAGACGGCCGTCACCCGCCGCTCGCGCACGACGCGGCGGAAGGCGCGCAGGACCTCGACCTGGGTCGTGACGTCCAACGCCGTCGTCGGCTCGTCGAGGATCACCACTTCCGGGTCGGTGATCAGCGCCATGGCCGCCATCAGGCGCTGCAGTTGCCCGCCGGACACCTGGTGCGGATAGCGCTGGCCGATCGTCTCGGGCTCCGGCAGCGCCAGTTCGCGGAACAGCGCGATCGCTCTCAGCTCGGCCTCGGCGCGGCGCAGCGTGCCGTGCAGGCAGGCAGGCTCGACCACTTGGTCGAGGATGGTGCGTGACGGATCGAACGACGCCGCCGCGCTCTGCGCGATGTACGTCACCGTGTGGCCGCGCAAGCCGCGCAGCTGGCGGGCATCGAGCGAGAGCACGTCGACGTCGCCGATGCGCACGCTCCCTCCGCTGATCAGGCACCCGCGGCGCGCGTAGCCCATCAACGCGAGTGCGGTGGTGGTCTTGCCGGAACCGGATTCGCCGATCAGCGCGAGCACCTCGCCGGGCTGGATCGTGAAGCTCAATGCATCGACGATCGTCGCGCCGCCGGCAGTGACGGTGAGCTTGTCGACGACAACAGGGCTGCCCATATCAGTTCTCCATGAAAAAGCGCACCACCCATGACGCAACAACCGACCCATCAAGCGGCCGCCGCGGATCCGGCTTTGCCGGGCCGCTGGCGGCGCCCCCTTGAGGGGGAGCGCCGAAGGCGCTTCGGGGGTGGGTCATCGTCTTGCTCCGCGTTCGCGGGCCCCACGGCCCGGCAGGTTGTCGATCACGAGGTTGACTGAGATCGTGAGGCTCGCGATCGCGAGCGACGGTGCGATCACCGACGCGCCGCCTTCGGACAGCGCCAGGATGTTCTCGCGCACCAGCGAGCCCCAGTCGGCATCCGGCGGCTGCACGCCCAGGCCGAGAAAGCTCAGGCTCGCGAGCAGCAGCACGACGTAGACGAAGCGCAGCCCCAGGTCCGCGAGCATCGGCCCGGCGATGTTGGGCAGGATCTCCCGCAGCATCACGTATCCCGTGCGTTCACCGCGCGTGCGCGCCACCGTCACGTAGTCGAGCGCGTTGACGTTCACGGCCAGCGAGCGCGCGATGCGGTAGGCGCCCGGCACGTAGATGACGGCTGCGGCGGCGACCAGTATCGGCACCGACGAGCCAAAACCGGCCACGATCAGCAGCGCGAACATCTTGCTCGGGATCGCGGTCAGCGTGTCCAGTCCCCGGCTTAAGGCCGCGTCGATCCACCGGCCGCTCGCCGCGGCCAGCAGCGCCAGCAGCGTGCCCGTGCCGCTGGCCAGCAGCGTCGCGACGAAGGCGACGCCGACGGTGTAGCGCGCGCCCTCGATCACACGCGCCAGCATGTCGCGCCCGAGGTAGTCGGTGCCTAGCCAGTACGCCGCGCTGATCGGCGCGAACACCTCGCCGCCGCCGGCTGCGCCCGTGCGCGACAGCAGCGACGGGCCGAAGAGAGCGGCCAGTGCCCAGAACACGACGATCGCGAGGCCCAGCCAGCCGGACGGGCCGAATTGCGCGAGGCGTGCCCGCCACGGGTGAGCGCTGCTTCGAAAGAAGCCGCTCGAGGTGGTGATCGACGACATCGATGGCCTTTCTTCAGCGGTGCCGAAGTCGAGGGTTGGTGACAATGCCGAAGAGGTCGGCCGTCGTCACGAGGATCAGGTAGCCGGCGCAGAACAGCATCGCGCAGGCCTGCACCAGAGGCATGTCGCGCTGCGAGACGCCGTCGACCATCAGCTTGGCGATGCCGGGGTAGTTGAAGATCGTCTCCACGATGATGACGCCGCCGAGCAGGTACGACAGGCTCAGCGCCACCGCGTTGGCGATCGGGCCGACGGCATTGGGCAGCGCGTGCGCGAGCACGATGCGCAGCGGCGAGGCGCCCTTCAGGCGCACCATCTCGATGTACGGCGCCTCGAGCTGGTCGATCACCGCGGCGCGGCTCATGCGCATCATCTGCGCGATGATGACGCAGCACAGCGTCAGCACCGGCATCGCGAACGCCCGCAGCAGCTGGCCGAGCGACTCGATGTCACTGACGTACGACAAGGCCGGCAGCCAGCGCAGCTGGACCGCAAACACCAGCACCGCCAGCGTCGCGACCAGGAACTCGGGCACCGAGACGACCGCGACCGCACCGGTGGACGCGGCCCGGTCGAACCACGAGCCGCGCCACACCGCCGCCGCAACGCCGAGCGACAGCGCGATCGGCACCGAGAACAGCGCGGTCACCGCGGCGAGCAGCAACGAGTTCGGCAGCCGGCTGCCGATCAGCTCGGCCACCGGCAACTGCGCCGTCGACGAGACACCGAGGTCGCCGCGCAGCAACCCGCCGAGCCAGCGCACGTAGCGTTGTGGCGCCGGCACGTCCAGGCCCATCTGGGCACGCAGCGCGGTCAGCGCTTCGGGCGTCGCATCCTGGCCGAGCTGCTCCTGCGCCGCGTCGCCCGGCAGCACCGAGGTGATCGCGAACACGATCACCGACACCACCAGCAGCGACAGCAGCGCCAGCGCGATGCGCTGGGCCAGCAGCTTGAGAACGAGGGCGTTCATCGCTTGCGCTTCCGCGTCAGGCTGCCGTCTCGAGCCACACGTTCTCGGCGAAGTTGTAGCCCATCAGGCCGCCCAGCGGGATCGGCGACAGGCCCTTGAGCTTCGTCGTGTGGCCGTCGAGGCTGGCCAGGAACAGCGGGATGCCGATGCCGGCTTCCTGGTGGATCATGGTCTGCAGGTCGGCATACATCTGCTTGCGCTTCGCGAGGTCGGTCTCGGCCCGCGCGGCGACCAGCACCTGGTCGAACTTCTCGTTCTTCCAGCGCGATTCGTTCCACTGCGCGTCGGACTTGAAGAACTGCGTCAGCAGGATGTCGGCGCTCGGCCGCGGGTTGATGTTGCCGAAGCCGACGGGGCTGTTCAGCCAGTGGTTGCTCCAGTAGCCGTCGGCGGGCATGCGCTTGAGGTCGAGGTCCAGGCCGATGCCCCTGGCGGTCTGCTGCAGCACGAGCGCCATCTCGACCGAGTACAGCGCCGCCGGCGACGCGACGACCGGCACCGCGCCCGTGATGCCCGACTTCTTCAGGTGGAACTTCGCCTTCTCCGGGTCGAACGGCCGCTGCGGCAGCCCCGCGAAGTGGAAGCGATTGGTGGGATCGACCGGCTGGTCGTTGCCGACCACCGCCTGGTCGAGCGCGATCGTCTTCTTCATCTGCTCGCGGTCGAACAGGTGCTTCATCGCGAGCACGAAGTCGGGGTTGGCGCCGGGTCCCGTGTCCTTGCGCATGATGAGGTCCGAATACTGGCCCGACTGCGTCTTGAAGACCGCGAATCCCGGCGTGCCGTTGACGCGTGCCATCGAGCGCGGGTTGATCGAGCCGACGAGGTCCATGCCGCCGGACAGCAGCGCGTTGACACGCGCGCTCTCGTCGCCGATGCCGACGAACTCGATCTCGTCGAGGTAGGGCTTGCCGGGCTTCCAGTAGTTGTCGTTGCGCACGACCACCGACCGCACGCCGGGCTTGAACTCCTTCAGCTTGTACGGCCCGGTGCCGATGCCGGCCGCGAAGTCTGTGGTGCCTTCCTTGACGATGTGGAAGTGGAACGTGCCGAGGATCACCGGCAGATCGGCGTTCGGCGACGTCAGCACGACGGTCACCTCGTTCGGGCCGGTCGCCTTCACGCTCTCGATCTGGTCGGCCAGCACCTTGGCCTTGGACGCGGTGGCCGGGTCCTTGTGGCGCGAGATCGAGTAGACAACGTCGGCTGGCGTCAGCGCCTTGCCGTCGTGGAAGGTCACGCCCTTGCGAAGCGTGAACACCCAGGTCTTGGCGTCCGTCGTGTTGAAGGATTCGGCGAGCGCGGGCTGCGGCGTCAGGCTGCCGTCCAGCGAGGTCAGCCCGTTGTAGAGCATGTTGCCGCGCGAGTAGTCGGTATGGTTCGACTGCTTCGCGGGATCGAGCGTGTCGGTCGCGGCTGCGGTGGCACCGGCGACGCGGAGCTTGCCGCCGCGCTTGGGTGTCTGCGCGTGCACCGACAACGCGGTCGTCGCGAGGCCACCGGCGAGCGTGGCCTGCATCCCGCCGGCCATCAGCATCGCGAGGACGTCGCGGCGGCTCGCGCCGCGCTGCAGCGCACCGAACAGGCGCCGGCTCTCTTGGGGGCCGACGAGGGTGTCGAACGACTTGCGGTATGTCATGGTGCTTGCTCCTGGTCCAGGGGTTGTCGTGTGATCGTGGAGAGAAAGGCCGTCCTCAGGCGAGACGGTCCTTCAGGCGGAAATACAGGCCCACCGCGGGCAGGAACCATGGTGGTCCGAGGTGGCCCGGGATCGCGCGCCACTCGCGTCCGCGCCACGGGTTCGCGGACGCATCGCCGGCCATCACGGCCGCCATGCGCTCGCCCATCAGCACCGACATCTGCGTGCCGTGGCCGCTGTAGCCGGTCGAATAGAACAAGCCGTCGCGCTCGCCGGCATGCGGCAGGCGGTCCTGCGTCAGGTCGACCAGGCCGCCCCAGCAGTAGTCGATGCCGACGCCGGCGAGCGACGGAAAGATCTCGACCATTCCCGCGCGCAGGATCTCGCCGCTCTTCGCGTCCGACATCGGGCTGCTGATCGCGAAGCGCGCGCGGCCGCCGAACACGAGGCGGTGGTCCGGCGTCAAACGGAAATAGTGGTGGATGTTCGCGACCGTCACGTAGGTGCGGCGCTCGCGCAGCAGCGCGGTCGCGCGCTCGGCGCCTAGCGGTTCGGTGACGACGATGAAGCTGCCGATCGGCACGATGCGCCGGCGCAGCCAGCCGAAGCTTGCATAGCCGCCATGTCGTGCCGCGCCGTTGGCGAGCAGGACCTGCTGCGCCTGCAGGCTGCCGCGGTTGGTGTGCACGCGGTGGGCCTGGCCGCCGCCGAGCCGCTCGAGGCGCTGCACGCAGGTGCCGGTGCGGATCTGCGCGCCGCGCCGCTCGGCCGCCTGTGCGAGCCCGTCGGCGAAGCGGCCCATGTGCATCTGGCCGCTGCGCTTGTAGAGCAGGCCGCCGACGAAGCGGTCGCTGTCGACCTCGGCGCGCACGCGCGCCGCACCGAGGATCTCGACATCGGTGTCGACGCCGTCGCGCACCAGCCGCTCGGCGCTGCGCGACAGCACTTCCAGCTGCGCGGGCTTGGTCGCCAGCTTCAGCTTGCCGTGGCGAACGAAGTCGCAGGCGATCGCCTCGATGCGCACGATGCGCTGGACCGTATCGACCGCCTCGTCGTAGGCGTGGTACCAGGCTCGCGCGCGTTCCACGCCGACCTTGGCGGCCACGTCGGCATAGTCGACCGCCAGGCCGTTGTTGACGTGCC
>DATKCI010000183.1:0-2928 GCA_035513255.1 Piscinibacter sp.
AACCCGATCAAGCTGCCGCAAGCAGCAGCCAAACTACCGCAGCCCTCATGGTGAGCAGGTGCGCGTCAGCGCACCGTCCGTCGAACCACGAGGGCGGGCTCACCGCAGCCTGCAACAAGCTTGTCGAGACGCATCGAGATGCTCTCGACCTACCACCGCTCATTCCGGCGAAAGCCGGAACCCAGGGCGGGCTTCAGGGCTTGTCCCGAATTACGGCTGCCGCCGCGCATTCACGCGAAGATCGCCTCGATCCGCCGCGAACGCGCGCGCGCATCAGCGGCCACATCGCGCCCATCTGAGCCGGGCGCGCACAACCTGCAACGCGCTCCGCACGCGCCACGTGCGGAAACGAGAGCGCATGTCCGCGCTAAAGCCCCCACTCCGCCCGCTTCTTCTTGCTCAGCCCTGCGGCGACCAGCGCATGCGAGGCCTTCAGGTACTGCTTCAACTCCGCCTTGCCGAGCCCGCGCTCGTAGCTCTGGATCCACTTCATCCCGCGCGAGGCCAGATAGGGCGCCGGCCGGCAGCCCGGCGCCTCGCGCAGCACCTCCCACGCGATATCGGACACCTTGAACGTGATCCCGGGATGCTGTCCCCGCTCGAACCAGGCGATGGCGAACACCTTTCCGCCCACCTTCCACACCTCCGCCCCACCCCACTGCACGACATGGCTCGTCGCCGGAAGCGAACCGCAAAAGGTACTGAACTCGCGAAGCGTCAGCGGCAACCGGCGGCCCTACCTGATCGCCACCGGATTGATGATCATCTGCACCGTGCCCTGGATGCGCGGCGCGCCGAGCACGAAGAGAAATTCCTTGGCGCCATCCTTCGCCAGCTCGCGCGTATCGATGCTTTCCAGGATGTAGACGCCATTCTTGGCCAGCAGCGTCTGGTGCACGATGAAAGTCTTGCCCGGCGGCGACGGCAAGGCCTCAAGCGCAATGGTATCGGCGCCGACGGCCACTACGCCGAGGTCGGCCAGATACTGCGCGCCTTCCTCGCCCAGCCCAGGTTCGCGCGAGCGATAGAGATCCTTGTCGGTCAAGGCCTTCTCGATCCAGTTGGTGTGGAACAGCACCACATCGCCTTTCCTGATCGTGACCTTCTGCGCCTTTGCGGCGGCCATGATCTCGGCCTTGTTGAACATGTCGCCGACCTCGAGCATCGGCTTCTTGTAGTGCTTGGTCATGTCGATCAGCACGCCCCGCGTCACGATCGGCGGGATGCTGGCAATGTCCAGCGTGTAGGAGCCGGCAAGGTCCTTGCCCTCGATGCCGTTGTAGTAATGATGATCGACGCCAAGGTGCGCCAGCCCGTCGATCTGCGTGCCGATGCCCATCGACGTTGTGATCCGCTCGTCGAAAGCCGTGACGCGCTGCGTTCCGTCAGGCGTAAAATCGCTGCCCGGACCCGGCGTGCGCTCGATCGTGATGGTGCGGGCGCCATAGGCCGGCGTATCCGGCCCCGAAGGAACACCGAGCGCATAGACCTTGCCGGTCTTCACCAGCCTTGCGGCCTCCTTCACGATCCTGGGCGAAAGGTTGTTGATGGCGCCGATCGTGTCGGCCTCGCCATACTTGGAATTCCACCACGACTCCGTGTGCGTCGGTGGCGCTGCAGCCGTCTGGGCCTGCTGGGCGATCGCGCCCTCGGAAACGCAAGAGAGCACGACGGCCAAGGCCAGACGCTTGAGCTGAAACATCATTCCTCTCCCTGTGGTCTTCGCGTTCGGACATTGCCCACGCGTGACTCGTGTTTGAAAGGATGCTGCCACAGCCGCAACGTGCGCGCCAACGGCTTCGGAGCAGGTTCAGGGATAAAGACGCCGCGTAGTCCAGGCCTGTCCCGGTCCGGGACGCGTAAATTCCAGCCGGTCGTGCAGGCGAAACGGTCGATCGCGCCAGAATTCGATTCGGGTCGGAATGATGCGCCAGCCGATCCAGTGCGGCGGCCGCGGCGTTTTTCCGAGCCCGTACTTCGCTGCGAACTTTACGATCTTTGCTTCGAGTTCGAACCGTTCGCCCATCGGCCGCGACTGGTCGGACGCCCATGCCCCGATCTGGCTGTCCTTCGCGCGCGTGGCGAAATAGGCGTCGGCCTCTTCCGCGCTCACCGGTTGGACGGCGCCCGAGATGCGCACCTGGCGGCGCAGCGACTTCCAGTGGAAGCAGAGCGCGGCTACCGGGTTTTCGGTCAGCTGCACGCCCTTCCTGCTTTCGGAGTTGGAGTAGAATACGAAGCCGTCGCCCGAGACATCCTTCAGCAGCACCATCCGCACATCCGGCGCGCCGGTTTCATCAGCGGTGGCAAGCGCCATGGCGTTGGCGTCGTTCGGCTCTTTCTTCCTGGCGTCTTCAAGCCATTCGCCGAACAGGGCGAATGGATCGGTACGCGCGAACCACGCGCCATCGTCCGGCGCTTGAGCAACCGACGCTGCATACTCTTCAGCGGATGGTGTTGCGGGAATACTCTTGTTCATATGCACTTCAGCGCCGGGTTCATGTTGCAAGTTTCTTGCGTGGGCGATTTAGCCTTGATCGCGCATGTCTGGAGGACCTGCCCTTCCAGCGTCCGCATCAAACGCAGGGTAGTAGTGATGTCGTCTTGATCAAGCGTCTGTCCAGAGTCGTTGAAGTTCAAGGTCATTCGGGGACCTGCTGGCAGCTCATGAAAGACGACATCGACGAAGACAGGCCTCACGCGAGCGGTCGAAGTTGCATTCAACGTCGCTGGCCAGGCGCCCTGCTCATCAAGTGCGGCGGATATTTGCCGGGCTTCCAGCGGTGCAGATCTGAATTCCCAGAGATCGACTTTTTCGACCTTCTGAAGTTCGCCGAGACTGCGCACGACGCAGGCGCGCGCCGGCATACCTTCCAGTTGCGTGATGCGCTCCACCACGACGCGCTCCGGCACAGTAACCTGATCACA
>DATKCI010000184.1:0-24647 GCA_035513255.1 Piscinibacter sp.
TGTGAAGTGAATTGCGATTTGACTGCACAGGAGACCCGAGTCCATGACCCGCTATGCCGACTTCCATCGCCGCTCGATCACAGACCGTGACGGCTTCTGGGCCGAACAGGCGTCGCTGATCGACTGGCAGCGGCCGTTCGACCGGGTCTGCGACTACGACAACCCGCCGTTCGTGCGCTGGTTCGCCGGCGGCATGACGAACCTGTGCCACAACGCCGTCGACCGGCACCTCGCGAACCGCGCCGAGCAGAACGCGCTGGTTTACGTGTCCAGCGAAACCGGCGAAGAAAAGGTCTACAGCTTCCGGGAACTCCATGCCGAAGTGCAGCGCATGGCCGCAGTGCTGCTGTCGCTGGGCGTGAAGCAGGGCGACCGGGTGCTGATCTACATGCCGATGGTGCCGCAGGCCGTGTTTGCGATGCTGGCCTGCACGCGCATCGGCGCGATCCATTCGGTCGTGTTCGGCGGCTTCGCCAGCGTGAGCCTGGCGAGCCGGATCGACGACGCCGAGCCGATCGTCATCGTCAGCGCCGACGCCGGCAGCCGCGCCGGCAAGGTCGTCCCGTACAAGCCGCTGCTCGACGAGGCGATCCGGCTGGCTGTGCACAAGCCGGCCAAGGTGCTGCTGATCGATCGCGGCATGGCGGCGATGGAGCGCGTGGCCGGCCGGGACGAAGACTACGCGGCGCTGCGCGAGCGGCACCTGGGCGCCGAGGTGCCGTGCACCTGGGTCGATGCGACCCACCCGAGCTACACCCTCTATACCAGCGGGACCACCGGCAAGCCCAAGGGCGTGCAGCGCGATACCGGCGGCTACGCGGTGGCGCTCGCGGCCAGCATGAAGCACATCTTCCAGGGGCAGGCCGGGGAGACCTACTTCTCGACCAGCGACATCGGCTGGGTGGTCGGCCACAGCTACATCGTCTACGGGCCGCTGATCGTCGGTATGGCGACCATCCTCTATGAGGGGCTTCCGATCAGGCCAGACGCGGGCATCTGGTGGAGCCTGGTCGAAAAGTACAAGGTCAGCGTGATGTTCAGCGCCCCGACGGCGGTGCGCGTGCTGAAGAAACAGGACCCGAAGTACCTGCGCCAGCACGACCTCGGCTCGCTGCGCTCGCTGTTCCTCGCCGGCGAGCCGCTGGACGAGACGACCGCCAAGTGGATCGCCGAGGCGCTCGGCAAGCCGGTCATCGACAACTTCTGGCAGACGGAGACCGGCTGGCCGATCCTCGCGATCGCCAACGGCGTCGAAAAGGCCCCGAGCAAGTTCGGCAGCCCGGGCTTTCCGATGTACGGTTTCGACGTGAAGCTCGTCGACGAACACAGCGGCGAGGAGCTGACCGGCGCGAAACAGAAGGGGGTCGTCGTCATTGAAGGGCCGCTGCCGCCCGGCTGCATGCAGACGGTGTGGCGCGACGATGCCCGCTTCGTCAAGACCTACTGGAACACGGTCCCCGGGCGCATGGTCTACAGCACCTTCGACTGGGGGATTCGCGATGAGGAGGGGTACTTCTTCATCCTCGGCCGCACCGACGACGTGATCAACGTCGCCGGACATCGCCTTGGCACGCGCGAGATCGAGGAAAGCATCTCCAGCCATCCGAACGTCGCCGAGGTCGCCGTCGTGGGCGTGGCCGACGCGCTGAAAGGGCAGGTCGCGATGGCTTTCGTCGTCGTGAAGGACGCGGGCGCGCTGACCGACGACGCGGCCAAGCTTCGGCTCGAAGGCGAAGTGATGAAGACGGTGGACCAGCAGCTCGGCGCTGTCGCGCGGCCATCACGGGTGTTCTTCGTCGGCGTGCTGCCGAAGACACGCTCCGGCAAGCTGCTGCGACGTGCGATCCAGGCGGTGTGCGAGCAGCGCGACCCGGGTGACCTGACGACGATCGAGGATCCGAGCGCGCTGCAGCAGGTGAAGGAGCTCGTCGCGCCGCGTGCCTGAGCGGCGCGGTTCGTCCCTCCGAATCCGCGGTTCGTCGCAAAGTCCGTCCGCCTCGGGCACAACCCGGCTGTCGCCCGGCGCGGCAGCCGGCACAATCCAGCGCTTGCCGCTCACGAGGCGGCCTTCCATTTCGCTCGCTGGAGACCCGATGCGACCCTCGACTTCCTTCGCTCTTGCCATGGCGCTGTGCGCCGCCGTTTCCGCGACCGCGGCACCCGTGCTGCCCGGCCCCAAATTCCCCCAGTTCGCCGATGACAAGGCGGTGGCCGCCGCCTGCGATCGCGGGCTGGCCGGGGCCACGCGCCGCGTGCGCGCGCTCGAACGCCATGCGCCCGATGCCCGATGGGCGGCCGCGTCGGACGACCTCAACGCCTACCTGGAGGACGTCGCCGGGCCGCTGTATGTGCTGGAGAACGTCCACCCCGACAAGGCGATCCGCAGTGCCGCCGAAAAATGCACGCTGCGGTGGCAGGACTTCTTCTCGACGATGGGCCAGAACGAGAAGCTCTACGCTGCCGCGAAGAAGGTCAAGCCGCGCGATGCGATCGACCGCGAGTACCTGCGCGTCACGATCGACGGCTTCGAGGATTCCGGCGTCGGGCTGCCGGCCGACAAGCGCCCGCGCGCGAAGCAGATCAACGACCGCATCAACGAACTCGGGCAGCAGTTCGACCGCAACATCCGCGACAAGGAGACCCAGATCGCGTTCACCGTCGAGGAGCTGGCCGGCGTGCCGGAGAACGTCTGGAAGGACAAGCCCCGCGACGGCGAGGGGCGGGTGCTGCTCGGGCTCGACTACCCGACCTATCTGCCGGTGCTCGAGCGTGCCGAAAGCGCCGCGGCGCGCGAGCGCATCTGGCGCGCGAAGAGCAACGAGGGCGGCGACGAGAATCTGAAGCTGCTGGGCGAGATCGCGCAGTTGCGCCGCGAGTATGCCGAGCTGTTCGGCTTCAAGAGTTATGCCGATTTCACGCTGCGGCGGCGCATGGCCGAGAGCACGGCCAACACCCAACGCTTCCTCGACGAAGTGAAGTCCGTTCTGACCGAGCGCGAACTGCGTGATCTCGCCGAGCTGCGCGACGCGAAGGCCAAGCATGTGGCGCAGCCGGTGGAATCGGTGCGGGTCGAGCGCTGGGACGTACCGTTCTATACCGAGCTCGTTCGCCGCGAACGCTACGACGTCAACCAGGACGCGTTCCGTGCACACTTTCCGCCCGAGGAAAGCCTGCAGTTCGTCCTCAAGATCGCAGAGAAGATGCTGGGCGTGCGCTACACGCGCGTGCCGGCGAAGCTGTGGCACCCCGAGGTGCAGGCCTATGCGGCGACCGACGTCGCCACCGGCAAGCCGCTCGCGGCGCTCTACGTCGACCTCTACCCACGCGACGGCAAGTACAACCACGCGGCGGTCTGGAGTTTCCGCAACGGTTCGACGCGCCTGAAGCGTTCGCCGCAGGCCGCCTTCGTCGTCAACATGGACCGCAAGGGGCTGAGCCTGGAGGAGCTCGAAACCCTGCTGCACGAGCTCGGCCACGCGCTGCACAACAACCTGTCGGCCACCCGCTATTCGGCCCAGGCAGGCACCAGCGTGCTGCGCGACTTCGTCGAGGCCCCGTCGCAGATGCTGGAAGACTGGGTCTACGACAAGGAGGTGCTGAAGCTTTTCGCGACGGTGTGCCCGAGCTGCAAGCCGGTGCCAGACGAGATGATCGACAAGGCGGTCGTCGCGCGCGACTACACGAAGGGCATCCGCTACGCGCGGCAGCATCTGTATGCGAGCTTCGACCTCGCACTGCACGCCGCCGATGCGCCGGCCCCGATGGGGTTGTGGGCCCGCATGGAAGGCGCCACGCCGCTCGGCCACGTGCCCGACACCCGCTTCCCCGCCGGCTTCAGCCACCTGGCGGGTGGCTACGCCGCCGGCTACTACGGCTACCTTTGGAGCCTCGTCGTGGCCTTGGACCTGCGCACGGCGTTCGAAGACGCGCGACTCGATCCGCAGGTCGGCATGGGCTATCGGAAGCAGGTCATCGCGCAGGGCGGGCAGCGCCCGCCGAAGCAGCTGGTTCGCGACTTCCTCGGGCGGGAGACGAACTCGAAGGCCTTCTTCGACTGGCTGCGCGAGTAGAACTCGTCGCACCAAGCCACGTCACCCCGACCCTTCGACAAGCTCAGGACAGGCCTGGGCTGCGCCCGAGTCGGGGTCCACTCGTGGCTGTGGCGCATCTGCCGACAGTGGATCCCGGCGTTCGCCGGGATGACGTGCCGGCGTCAGAGCACCTCGCTCGCGAAATCCGCGAGCCTGGAGCGCTCGCCGCGCGCAAGCATGATGTGGCCCGAATGCGGCCAGCCCTTGAAGCGGTCCACCGCATAGGTGAGGCCTGAGCTGCCTTCGGTCAGGTAGGGCGTGTCGATCTGCGCGAGGTTGCCCAGGCAGACGATCTTCGTGCCCGGGCCGGCGCGCGTGATCAAGGTCTTCATCTGCTTCGGCGTCAGGTTCTGCGCCTCGTCGATGATGACGTACTTGTTCAGGAAGGTGCGCCCGCGCATGAAGTTCAGGCTCTTGATCTTGATCTTGCTGCGCACCAGGTCGTTGGTGGCCGCGCGACCCCATTCGCCGGCGCCGCCGTCGCTCTTGGACAGCACCTCGAGGTTGTCGTCGAGCGCACCCATCCACGGGCCCATCTTTTCTTCCTCGGTGCCCGGCAGGAAGCCGATGTCCTCGCCGACCGGCACCGTCACCCGGGTCACGATGATTTCGGTGTAGCGCCGGTCTTCCATCACCTGGCTCAGGCCTGCAGCCAGCGTCATCAGCGTCTTGCCGGTGCCGGCCGTGCCGGTCAGCGTGATGAAGTCGCACTCCGGGTCCATCAGCAGGTTCAGCGCGAAGTTCTGCTCGCGGTTGCGCGCCGTCACGCCCCACACCGCGTTCTTCTGGTGGGTGTACTCGCGCAGCGTGCGCAGCACGGCGGTCTTGCCGGTGATCTCGGTGACCTTGGCGTACAGCGGAGCGGCCCCGGGCGCCTCGAGGTAGACGAACTGGTTGATCAGCAGTGCCGGCACCATCGGTCCGCTGATGCGGTAGTAGGTGAGGCCGCCCTGGTTCCAGCTCTCCATCGTCTTGCCGTGGCGGTCCCAGAAATCGGCCGGCAGCGGCAGCACGCCGGTGTAGAGCAGGTCGCCGTCTTCGAGCGTCTTGTCGTTGAAGTAGTCTTCCGCCGGCAGGCCCAGCGCGCGGGCCTTGATGCGCATGTTGATGTCCTTGGACACCAACACCACGTCGCGCTTGGGTTGCTGCTCGCGAAGCGCCTGCACGACGCCCAGGATCTGGTTGTCGGCCTTGCCCTGCGGCAAGCCCGGCGGCAGGCTGACGTTGACGAGGTTCGTCTGGAAGAACAGCTTGCCGGCCGCTTCACGGTGCCCGGTGCGCGACAGCGGCAGCCCTTCGGACATGCCGCTCGCGTCGCGCGTGCCCATCACCGCGGCGAGCGAATCGAGATCGCGGCTCACCTGGCGGGCATTGCGGGCGACCTCGGTCATGCCGCGCTTGTGGCCGTCGAGCTCCTCCAGCGTGATCATCGGCAGGTAGATGTCGTGCTCCTCGAAGCGGAACAGCGACATCGGGTCGTGCATCAGCACGTTGGTGTCGAGCACGAACAGCTTCGCGGGCCCGTCTCCGCGCGGCTTGCGCGCGCGCGGCTCGGCCGCCGGCCGCTTCACATGGTGTTGCGCCGGGGAGGGCACCACGACCGGTTCCGCCATCGGCGCCGCAGCGACCTCCGGGGTGTCGTACAAGTTCAGCTCAGCCGGTGACGCCGGCTCCGCGGAAAGGCTTGTCTTTTGTGAACGTTTGCCCGGTCTGGGCGCAGCCTGCGATTCGAAGTCGGTGGGGGTCAGGAGGGCGGCACGTTTGGCAGGCGGCTTGGGCAGTGGCATGGGGCAGCGGGCTTCCGGTGGGCTGAACAAGAAAAAAAGCCGCACAGTCGCCTGTGCGGCTTGAGGGAGAGAGTGCGCGTTTCACAACTCACGAGCATGGGCCATTATGCACATCCGGGATGCCGCGACAACCCAATGTCGCGTCCGTGCCATAGGTTTGCAGAAGGCTCCTGGACGCACCGGCGCGCATGAAAAAGCCGGCACGTGGCCGGCGTTTCCCGAAGGGGCGAGCGAACTCACGCCTTCTTCAGCGCCTTCACCGACTTCAGCACCTCTTCGACGTGCCCGGCGACCTTCAGGCCACGCCACTCGGACCGCAGCACGCCGTGGCCGTCGATCAGGAAGGTGCTGCGCTCGATGCCCTTGACTTTCTTGCCGTACATGATCTTGTTCTTGACCACGCCGAACATGTGGCAGAGCTTCTCTTCGGTGTCGGCGATCAGCTCGAACGGCAGTTCCAGCGCCTGCTTGAACTTGTCGTGCGACGCCATGTTGTCGCGCGACACGCCGAACACGACGGCGCCGGCCTTCACGAAGTCCTTGTGGTGGTCGCGGAATTGCATCGCTTCGGTCGTGCACCCGGGCGTGTTGTCCTTGGGATAGAAGTACAAGACGACGGTCTGCCCGGCGTAGGCCTGCGGCGTGAACTTCACGCCACCGGTTGCGAGCGCTTCAAATTCCGGTAGGGGTTTGTTGAGGGCTGGCGTCATGAAGTATTCTGCTCGGTTGCGCTTCGTGGGCGTAGCCCGCAATTATAAGCCAGCGGGCATGTCCCCAAGAGACGGTCCCGGACCGCGCAGGTCTCAGCGATCGGAGGGCTTCGCACTCTCGAACAGCAGCGCCGCCACCACCGAGCGGCCTTCGGCCAGCAGCACGTTATAGGTGCGGCAGGCGGCCGGCGTGTCCATCGTTTCGACGCCGATGCCGCTTTCGATCAGGGGGCGCATCAGCGCGGGGCGGGCGAAGCGGATGCGCGCGCCGCTCCCGAAGATCACCAGTTCGGGCTTCAATTCGGCGAGCGCTCGGAAATGCGCTTCGTTCAGGTCTTCGAATGCCTCCACCGGCCAGTGGGCCACGGCGCCTTGCCACGGCACGACCACGCTGCGGGTGTGCTCGGTTCCGTTGACGATCACGCCCTCGGCGCCGTGGCGCGCGATGGCATTGGTTCCTTCGATTCGCTCGGCTTGCAGTTTCACGGGCTTCCCACGGGGCGCGTATGGTTAAATTATAGGTTTTGCGCCGCAGCAAAGCGCATTGGAGTCACCCTTTGAAACCTATCGCCAAGTCGAGCAAGCTCGCCAACGTCTGCTACGACATCCGTGGTCCCGTGCTCGACAAGGCGCGCGCGATGGAGGAAGAGGGCCACAAGATCATCAAGCTGAACATCGGCAACCTGGCGGTGTTCGGCCTAGAGCCGCCGGACGAGATCGTGCAGGACATGATCCGCAACATGCCGCATACGGCGGGTTACACCGACAGCAAGGGATTGTTCGCGCCGCGCAAGGCGGTGGTGCACTACACGCAGGAGAAGTGTGTGCAGGGCGTGACGGTCGACGATGTCTACCTCGGCAACGGCGCGTCCGAACTGATCGTCATGAGCATGAGCGCGCTGCTCAACGACGGCGACGAGGTGCTGATCCCGTCGCCCGACTATCCGCTGTACACCGCGGCGGTCGCGCTGGCGGGCGGCACGCCGGTGCACTACGTCTGCGACGAGCAGTCGGGCTGGCTGCCCGACATCGACGACATCAAGAAGAAGGTCACGCCGAACACCAAGGCCATCGTCGTCATCAACCCGAACAACCCGACCGGCGCGCTGTACCCCGAGGCGGTGCTGCAGCAGATCGTCGAGGTGGCGCGGCAGCACCAGCTGGTGGTGTTCGCCGACGAGATCTACGACAAGACGCTGTACGACGGCGAGACCCACACCAGCATCGCGTCGCTGGCCGACGACGTGCTGTTCGTCACCTACAACGGCCTGTCGAAGAACTACCGCTCCTGCGGCTACCGCGCCGGCTGGATGGTCGTCTCAGGCGAGAAGCGGCACGCGACGGACTACATCGAAGGCCTGAACATGCTCGCGTCGATGCGCTTGTGCGCCAACACGCCGGGGCAGCTCGCGATCCAGACCGCGCTCGGCGGCTACCAGAGCATCAAGGACCTCGTGGCGCCGAGCGGCCGGCTGTGCCGGCAGCGCGACCAGGCGTACGAGCTGCTCACACAGATTCCGGGCGTCAGCGTCGTCAAGCCGAAGGCGGCGCTGTACATGTTCCCGAAGCTGGACCCGAAGCTCTATCCGATCACGGACGACCAGCACTTCGCCTACGAGCTGCTGGCCGAGGAGAAGGTGCTGATCGTGCAGGGCACCGGCTTCAACTGGATCCAGCCCGATCACTTTCGCCTCGTGTTCCTGCCGAACTCCGATGACCTCGCCGATGCCATTGGCCGAATCGCGCGATTCCTCGACCACTACCGCAAACGTCATTCACGCTGAGTTCTGAAACGGACAGAGGGCCTCGCACCATGAAACCCATCCAAGTCGGCCTGCTGGGCATCGGCACCGTCGGCAGCGGCACGTTCAACGTGCTGCGCCGAAACCAGGAAGAGATCCGGCGCCGCGCCGGCCGCGGCATCGAGATCACGATGGTGGCCGACCTCGACACGGCGCGTGCGCGCGACGTTGTGGGCGCCGGCGTCAAGGTGGTGTCCGACGCCCGCGAGGTCATCGCGAACCCCGACATCGGCATCGTCATCGAGCTGATCGGCGGCTACGGCATCGCGAAGGCGCTGGTGATGGAGGCGATCGCCGCAGGCAAGCACGTCGTCACCGCCAACAAGGCGCTGCTTGCGGTGCACGGCACCGAGATTTTCGCCGCCGCGCGCGAGAAGGGAGTGATGGTGGCGTTCGAAGCGGCCGTGGCCGGCGGCATCCCGATCATCAAGGCGCTGCGCGAGGGGCTGACGGCCAACCGCATCGAGTGGATCGCCGGCATCATCAACGGCACGACGAACTTCATCCTGTCGGAAATGCGATCGAAGGGCCTGGACTTCGGCGTCGTGCTGAAGCAAGCCCAGGCGCTCGGCTACGCCGAGGCCGACCCGACCTTCGACATCGAGGGCGTGGACGCCGCGCACAAGGCGACGATCATGAGTGCGATCGCGTTCGGCATCCCGGTGCAGTTCGACCGCGCCTACGTCGAAGGCATCACGAAGCTGCAGGCCGCCGACATCACCTACGCCGAGCAGCTGGGCTACCGGATCAAGCTGCTGGGCATCACGCGCCGCCGCGAAGAAGGCATCGAGCTCCGCGTGCACCCGACGCTGGTGCCCACGAAGCGCCTCATCGCCAACGTGGAAGGCGCAATGAATGCGGTGCTGGTGCAGGCCGACGCCGTCGGCACGACGCTGTACTACGGCAAGGGCGCCGGCTCCGAGCCGACCGCCTCGGCGGTCGTCGCCGACCTCGTCGACATCACGCGGCTGCACACGGCCGACCCGCACCATCGCGTGCCGCACCTTGCGTTCCAGCCCGACGAACTCGCGACGACGCCGATCCTGCCGATCGAGCAGGTGATCACGTCGTTCTACCTGCGGCTGCAGGTGGCCGACCAGGCCGGCGTGCTGGCGCGCATCACCGGCATCCTCGCCGACCTCGGCATCTCGATCGACGCGCTGCTGCAGCGCCCGCAGGATGCCGACGCGCAGGGGCAAACCAAGACCGACGTGATCATCCTGACGCATGAAACCGCCGAAGGCGAGATGAACAAGGCGATCGCGCAGATGCAGGCGCTGCCGACGGTGCTCGCGACCATCGTGCGCATCCGCAAGGAAGAACTGAATTGAACGCCGGCAAGGCTGTGCGACACTCTGTCGGCGACTGACGCCAGGCCGTTTCCGGAGAGCCATCGATGCCGCTTGCGCCGACCACCCGCGAGGAGTTGAAGAAGCTCTACAACGCGCTCGCCGATCGCGTGCTGGAACCGGGAGACCCGGTTTACGTGGCACAAGTCAACCAGGACGGCGCCGATGCGATCGAGGAGATCGCGACCGAGATCGATTGGCAGCAGGGGGGCGGCGTGTGCCTGTTCACCGGGCAACGCGGTACCGGCAAGAGCACGGAGCTGAAGCGGCTGAAGAAGCGGCTCGAAACGCTGGGCGCGGTGGTGTTCTACGCCGACCTGGCGGAGTTCATGCTGCTGACCAAAGAAGTCGAGATCAGCGACTTTCTCATCTCCATCGCCGGCGCCATGTCGGAACAGGTGCTGCAGCGTTACGGCAAGTCACCCGGGGACGTCGGCTACTGGGACCGCTTCAGGGCCTTCCTGGAGACCAAGGTCGAGTTGAAGGAAGTCACCGCGAAGCTCGGTGCAGCGGACATCAAGGCGGCGCTGAAAAGCGACCCAGACTTCAAGCGCCAGGTGCAGGAGGCGGCACGCGGCCACGTCGCCCAGCTGGTGCAGGACGCGCATGGTTTTCTCGCGGAGTCCGTCAACTTCGTCCGTCAGCAAGCCGGTGACAAGGACCGCAAAGTCGTGCTGCTGGTCGATTCGGTCGAGCGCATTCGCGGCGTCGGCAGCGAGGCGATGGCGGTCTACGAAAGCGTTCGTAACCTGTTCTTCGGCCACGCCGAGCACCTGCGCGTGCCGCTCTTGCACATCGTCTACACGATCCCGCCTTACCTGTCGGTCCTGGCCGCGGGCGCCGGCACGCTGATGGGCGGTGCGGTGGCGAGACGACTGGTCAGCACGCACATCTTCAAGGACCGCAGCCGAGACGGAGACCCACAAGGCTTGGCGGTGCTCCGCCAAGTCATTGCGGCGCGCTATCCGACATGGGACAAGCTGTTCACGGCCGAAGCGCTGGACAAGCTGGCGATGAGTTCAGGCGGCGACCTGCGCGAGTTCTTCCGACTGATACGGCTGTGCTTGCCGGCCGTGCGTGACGATTCGCAGCTGCCGCTATCGATCGGCGCGGTCAGGCCTGCGGAGAATGCAGCCCGCAACGAAATGTTGCCGATCCCCGCCGACCACCTGGCTTGGCTTCGGCGCATCACGAAGACTCACGACACCTGTCTCGAGAAGGACGCCGACCTGCCGGTGCTGGCGCATTCCCTCGACAACCGGCTGGTGCTGAACTACCGCAACGGCAGCGACTGGTACGACGTGCACCCGCTGCTGCGCGATGTGGTGGACAACCATGGCAGCACTGGCGCTTGACGCGCCGACCGAGCGCGTCGCGGTCAATCTGTTGCGCCACCTGGAGTGGCAGGCCGAGGGCTTCTCGCTGGTCTTCCTGTTCGCGGATGTGGGGCCATCGATTCAGTTGGCCGATTGGCTGAACCAGCGGCTGGTGGTGCACGGACGGCCGTTGTGGTGGCATGACGTGAACGACGGCTTCGTGGAGCAGCCCGAGTCGGCCGTGGATGGATTGGTTCAGCAGTGCACGCTGGCTGCCCGTCCGCTCGGGGCCTTGTGGTACGCGGTGCAGCGCCATCCGAGCGACGAGCGGTGGAACCGGGCGCGACGGACGTTCCTCGCCCGGTGCAGCGGCTGGGCGGCACGCCGGAATCGCTGGAGGACCTGGCGATTTCTCTGAAGAACTTGGCTGACTTGCCGTCTGCCCAGGCTTCTGATCTCGCGGAGGCGCGCGACATTTGCAAGACCTTGGTTGCACGGTTCCCCGACGTGGACCGCTACCGCCAGTTGCTTGCAGCCCTGAGCGGCGACAATCGAACTTCCATTCCCCCAGCAGACACTTCCCAGACGTGAAATACATCAGCACGCGCGGCGATCGCAGTGAGCGCGCTTTCTGCGAGATCTTGCTCGAAGGCCTTGCGCCCGACGGCGGGCTGTACCTGCCGCTGCACTACCCGAAGGTCGACGCCGCCATGCTCGCGAAATGGCGCGGCTTGCCGTACCACGAGCTCGCGTTCGAGCTGCTGTCGCTGTTCATCGACGACATCCCGCCGGCCGATTTGAAGGCGCTGGTCGCGAAAACCTACACGCCCGAAGTTTTCGGAACCAGCGAGATCACGCCGCTGAAGCCGCTGGAGCCCGGCCTCTCGCTCGAAGCCCTGTCCAATGGCCCGACGCTTGCGTTCAAGGACATGGCGATGCAGCTGCTCGGCAACCTGTTCGAGTACGAACTCGCGCGCCGCGGCGAGACGCTGAACATCCTCGGCGCGACCTCCGGCGACACCGGCAGCGCGGCGGAGTACGCGATGCGCGGCAAGCAGGGCGTGAAGGTCTTCATGCTGAGCCCGCACGGCCGGATGAGCGCGTTCCAGCAGGCGCAAATGTTCAGCCTGCAAGACGCGAACATCCACAACATCGCGGTCGAGGGCGTGTTCGACGACTGCCAGGACATCGTGAAGGCGGTCTCCAACGATCTCGAGTTCAAGCGCCGGCACAAGATCGGCACGGTGAATTCGATCAACTGGGCACGTTTGCTGGCTCAGGTCGTCTACTACTTCGCCGGTTACTTCCAGGCCACGAAGGCACCCTTCGATACCTCAGGGCGATCGGAGGTCAAGGAGGTCAGCTTCGCCGTGCCCTCCGGCAACTTCGGCAACATCTGCGCCGGCCACGTCGCGCGGATGATGGGCCTGCCGATCCGGCGGCTGGTGCTCGCGACGAACGAGAACGACGTGCTCGACGAGTTCTTCCGCACCGGCACCTACCGCGTGCGCGGCAGCGCCGAAACGCACGAAACCTCGAGTCCGTCGATGGACATCTCGAAGGCGTCGAACTTCGAACGTTTCGTGTTCGACCTGATCGGCCGCGATGCGGCGCGTACGCGCCAGCTCTTCAAGACCGACGTCGAAGACCATGGCTCGTTCACTCTGAGCTCCGGCGAGTTCGCGCGCATCGCCGACTACGGCTTCGTGTCCGGCTCCAGCACCCATGCCGACCGCGTCGCGACGATCCGCGACACCTGGCAGCGCTTCGGCACGATGATCGACACCCACACCGCGGACGGACTGAAGGTGGCGCGCGAGCACCTGGATCCCGGCATTCCGATGCTGGTGCTCGAAACCGCGCTGCCGGCCAAATTCGCCGAGACCATCGTCGAGGCGCTGGGCCGTGAACCGGATCGTCCCGCCGCGATGCGCGGCATCGAGCAGCTCCCCAAGCGATTCACGGTCATGCCGGTCGACACGCAGGCGGTGAAAGCCTTCATCGCTCAGAATGCGTAGATGAACGTCATCGGCTTCAGCGGTTACTCCGGGTCCGGCAAGACCACGCTCGTCGAGCATTTGATCGCCCGGCTGAAGCTCGCCGGCCAGCGGGTGTCGGTCGTCAAACATGCCCACCACGCCTTCGACATCGACCACGAAGGCAAGGATTCGTGGCGGCATCGGCAGGCCGGGGCTTTCGAGGTCGTCGTTGCCTCGGACCGGCGCCTGGCGAAGATCCGCGAGTACGAGGTGGAGTCGGAGCCGACGGCGCACCAGCTGATCGCCGAGCTGCTCGACTGCGACTGGGTGCTGGTCGAAGGTTTCAAGCACGCCGACCTGCTGAAGATCGAGGTATGGCGCGCGGCCTCCGGCAAACCGGTGCAGTATCCGAACGATCCCTTCGTCGTGGCCATTTGCACCGACAGCCCGGACCAGTTGCCGCAGCCGACCGGCTTGCCCCTTCTCGACCTCAACGATCCGGACGCCGTGGCACATTTCCTCCTTCGGAATCCCGAGCGCTATGAGTACCGATCTCCCCTCCTCGGCGACGACGCGTCCGCCCATGCTGACGCTGGACCAGGCGCTGGATCGCCTGCTTCAGGCGGTTCGGCCGCATCCGGCGGCTGAAGCCGAGACGGTTTCCACGTTCGACGCGCTGGGCCGCGTCCTGGCCGAGCACGTGACGTCGGCGCTGGACGTGCCGCCGGCCGACAACACCGCGATGGACGGCTACGCGCTGCGCTGCGCCGATGTCCCGGTTGCCGGCACCGTGCTTCCGATCAGCCAGCGCATTCCAGCCGGCGCGGCGGCGGCGGCGCTGCAGGCCGGCACGGCAGCCCGCATATTCACCGGCGCCCGAATTCCCGCCGGTGCCGACGCGGTGGTGATGCAGGAGCAATGCGAAGGCGTGGAAGGTGACGTGCGAATCAACGCCGTTCCGGTGCCCGGGCAATGGATACGCCGACAGGGCGAGGACGTGCGCACTGGCGACGCTGTGCTGCAGGCGGGTTCCCGGCTCAGCCCCCAGGCGATGGGCCTCGCGGCCTCCGTCGGTGCCGCCACGCTGCGGGTGGCGCGCCGCCCGCGCGTGGCCCTGTTCTCCACCGGCGACGAGCTCGTGATGCCGGGCGAGCCGCTGAAGCCGGGCGCGATCTACAACTCCAACCGCTTCACGCTGCGCGGCCTGATCCAGGCGCTGGGCTGCGACTGCACCGACCTCGGCATCGTGCCGGACCGCCTGGACGCCACCCGCGACGCGCTGCGCCGCGCCGCGCAGGGCAACGACCTCATCGTTACGAGCGGCGGCGTCTCTGTCGGCGAGGAAGACCACCTGAAGCCCGCCGTGCAGGCCGAGGGCCGGCTCGATCTGTGGCAGATCGCGATCAAGCCCGGCAAGCCGCTGGCCTTCGGCGAGGTCCGACGGCCCGACGCCACCGCGGCCTGGTTCATCGGCCTGCCGGGCAACCCGGTGTCGAGTTTCATCACCTTCGTGCTGGCGGTTCGCCCCGTGCTGCTGCATCTGCAGGGCGCGACCGAGCTGAATCCCGCCAGCGTCACGATGCGCGCCGACTTCGACTGGCCGCGTCCCGACCGGCGCCAGGAATTCCTGCGCGTGCGCCGCAACGACGCCGGGGGCCTGGACCTGTTCCCGAACCAGAGCTCGGGCGTGCTGACGTCGACCGTGTGGGGCGACGGCGTCGTCGTCAATCCGCCGGGTCAGCCCATTCAACGCGGCGATGCGGTACGCTTTGTCGCGTTCAGCGAACTTCTCAGATGAGCATCCAAGTGCGCTATTTCGCCTCCCTGCGCGAGGCCCTGGGCCCGAGCGAGCAGGTGGATCTGACGGCGCAGGCCACCGTCAGCGACCTGCGTTCGCTGCTGATCGAGCGCAGCCCGCGGCACGCCGCTGCGCTGGCCCGCGGCAAGGCGCTGCGCTGCGCGCTGAACCAGGTGCTGTGCGATGAATCGGCCGTGGTGGGTGAGGGCGCCGAAGTCGCCTTCTTTCCGCCCGTCACCGGAGGCTAGGTCATGCCGACGACCCGGGTCACGATCCAGACCGAGGACTTCGACCTCGGCCGCGAGGTTGCGGCGCTGCGGGCCGACGACCCGGGGGTGGGCGCCGTCGCCAGCTTCATCGGCACCGTGCGCGACCGCAGCGAAGGGCTGGGCGTCAGCTCGATGGAACTCGAGCACTACCCCGGCATGACCGAGAAGGCGATCGAGGCGATGGTCGACGACGCGCTGTTCCGTTTCGACATTCGCGCGGTGCGGGTCATCCACCGCGTCGGCACGCTGCAGCCGCTCGACCAGGTCGTGCTCGTGGCCGTGACCTCGACCCACCGTGGCCAGGCTTTTCAGGCCTGCGAGTTCCTGATGGACTACCTGAAGACGCAGGCGCCGTTCTGGAAAAAGGAACACACGCCGGAAGGCGCGCGCTGGGTCGACGCCCGCGTCAGCGACGACGATGCGCTGAAGCGCTGGGGGTTGGCCAGCGGGAACGCCGGCGCATGACGGCGGCGCCGGCCTGGCTTCAACTGCTCGCTGTCACCACCGGCGCGTCGGCCGGCGCCTGGCTGCGCTGGGGCGCGGGGCTGTGGCTCAACGGCCGCTGGGCCGGCTTTCCGCTCGGCACCTTGCTCGTCAACTGCGCCGGCGGCCTGCTGATCGGGGCGTTGCTGCCGTGGCTGGAGCGCATGCCCAACGAACTGTGGCGCCTGCTGCTGGTCACCGGCCTGCTCGGCGGGCTGACCACGTTCTCGTCGTTCTCCGCCGAGTCGCTGATCCTGCTGCATCGCGGGCAGTGGGGGCTGGCGCTGAGCCACACGCTGGCTCACGTGCTGGGGGCGCTGATCTGCGCGTTCGTCGGGTTTCTCGTCGCCGACAGCCTGATCGGTTGAACGTGCCTGTCGGGTGGCATCCCGATTGCCGTAGGCAATCGGGGCCGGGCACGGCCATGCGTTGTTGCGCGGGATCAAGCCGTCGGCCGCGGTCCGTCGCATCGGCTTGAAAAAGCCGCGAGACTGCCTCACCTGCCCCGAATCCCGGAGAGTGCCCACCATGCGATTCGACAAACTCACCACCAAGTTCCAGGAGGCTCTGGCCGATGCCCAGAGCCTCGCCGTCACACGTGACAACCCGTACATCGAGCCGGCGCACCTGCTGTCGTCGATGCTGACGCAGACCGACGGACCGAAGGCACTGCTCGAACGCGCCGGCGTGAACACCGCGCGGCTGCAGGCGGCGATCGAGAAGGAAATCGACAAGCTGCCGCAGGTGCAGGGCGGCGAGCAAGTGCAGGCCAGCCGCGAGCTGGGCGCGCTGCTGCAGGCGTCGGAGAAGGAAGCGTCCAAGCGCGGCGACCAGTTCATCGCGAGCGAGATGTTCCTGCTCGCCGCGGCCGACAGCAAGACGATCGGGCCGCTGGTCAAGGAGCACGGGCTGACGCGCAAGGCGCTCGAAGCCGCGATCGATGCCGTGCGCGGCGGGCAGAAGGTCGACAACCCCGAGGCCGAGGGCCAGCGCGAGGCGCTGAAGAAGTACACGATCGACCTCACCGAGCGCGCCCGCAAGGGCAAGCTCGACCCGGTGATCGGCCGCGACGACGAGATCCGCCGTGCGATCCAGGTGCTGCAGCGGCGCACGAAGAACAACCCGGTGCTGATCGGCGAGCCGGGCGTCGGCAAGACGGCGATCGTCGAGGGGCTGGCGCAGCGCATCGTCGCCGGCGAGGTGCCCGATTCGCTGAAGAACAAGCGCGTGCTCGTGCTCGACATGGCGCTGCTGCTCGCCGGCGCGAAGTTCCGCGGCGAGTTCGAGGAACGCCTGAAGTCGGTGCTGAAGGAAGTGGCCCAGGACGAGGGCCAGACCATTGTCTTCATCGACGAACTGCACACGATGGTGGGCGCCGGCAAGGCCGAGGGTGCGATCGACGCCGGCAACATGCTCAAGCCCGCGCTCGCGCGCGGCGAGCTGCACTGCATCGGCGCGACCACGCTGAACGAATACCGCAAGTACCTCGAGAAGGACGCCGCGCTCGAGCGCCGCTTCCAGAAGATCCTCGTCGGCGAGCCGTCGGTCGAAGCGACGATCGCGATCCTGCGCGGCCTGCAGGAAAAGTACGAAGTGCACCACGGCGTGGAGATCACCGACCCGGCCATCGTCGCCGCGGCCGAACTGAGCCACCGCTACATCACCGACCGCTTCCTGCCCGACAAGGCGATCGACCTGATCGACGAGGCGGCCGCCAAGATCAAGATCGAGATCGACTCCAAGCCGGAGGCGATGGACAAACTCGACCGCCGCCTGATCCAGCTGCAGATCGAGCGCGAGGCGGTGAAGCGCGAGAAGGACGAAGCGTCGCAAAAGCGCCTCGGGCTGATCGAGGACGAGATCAACCGCCTGAAGCGCGAAGCTGCGGACCTCGACGAGATCTGGAAGGCCGAGAAGGCCGCCGCGCAGGGCTCCGCCCACGTGAAGGAAGAGATCGACCGCATCCGCACGCAGATCGAGGCGTTCAAGCGCAAGGGCGATTTCAACAAGGTCGCCGAGCTGCAGTACGGCCAATTGCCGGAACTGGAGCGCACGCTGAAGGAAGCGCAGGCGACGGAATCGAAGAAGGGCGCCGACCCAGCCAGGCCGCAGCTGCTGCGCACGATGGTCGGCGCCGAGGAGATCGCCGAAGTGGTGGCGCGGGCGACCGGCATCCCGGTGTCCAAGCTGATGCAGGGCGAGCGCGAGAAGCTGCTGCAGATGGAAGCGCGGCTGCACGAGCGCGTGATCGGGCAGGACGAAGCGATTACCGCGGTCGCCAACGCGATCCGCCGTTCACGTTCAGGCCTGTCGGATCCGAACCGGCCGACCGGCTCGTTCCTGTTCCTCGGCCCCACCGGCGTCGGCAAGACCGAGCTGTGCAAGGCGTTGGCCGGCTTTCTGTTCGACAGCGAGGAGCACCTGATCCGCATCGACATGAGCGAGTACATGGAAAAACACTCGGTGAGCCGCCTGATCGGCGCGCCGCCGGGCTATGTGGGCTACGACGAAGGCGGCTACCTGACCGAATCGGTGCGCCGCAAGCCCTACAGCGTGCTGCTGCTCGACGAGGTCGAGAAGGCGCATCCGGACGTCTTCAACGTGCTGCTGCAGGTGCTCGACGACGGCCGGTTGACGGACGGCCAGGGCCGCACCGTCGACTTCAAGAACACGGTGATCGTGATGACGTCCAACCTCGGTTCGCACCAGATCATGCAAATGGCCGGCCAGGACAGCGAGGCGATCCGTGACGCGGTGTGGGTCGAGGTGAAGCAGCATTTCCGCCCCGAGTTCCTGAACCGCATCGACGAGACCGTGGTGTTCCACGCGCTGTCCGCTGCGCACATCGAATCGATCGCGCACATCCAGCTGAAGGTGCTGGAGGCCCGGCTCGAGAAGATGGAGATGAAGCTCGACGTGTCGCCGCAGGCGCTTGCCGAGCTGGCGAAGGCGGGCTTCGATCCGGTGTTCGGCGCCCGGCCGCTGAAGCGGGCAATTCAGCACCGGATCGAAAACCCGGTCGCAAAGCTGATTCTCGAAGGCAAGTTCGGGCCGAAGGATGTGATTCCGGTGAACGTCGAGGGTGGCGAGTTGGTGTTCCACCGGACGGTGCACTGAAAGCGCGCTCGTCACACCGCGCGTCGCTCTGCTACAACGCACGTCACCCTGCTACAACGTTACGCCATCCCCGGCTCGTCGAACAGCGCGTCCATTCGCATGATCTGCAAGCGCGCGAGCGTGAGGTTGGCGTGTGTCTTGTCGAGCACTGCATGCAGCGCCAGCCCCGGATGCTTGGGCACGGCCCGCAGGACCAGGTGATGCGCCCCGAGCGTGATCGCCGCCTCCGGCAGCGCATGTCCGAGCCCCAGCGTGCGGCTGACCGTCAGCATCGCCGACAGCAGTTCCGCCCCGTGTTCGGCCAGGTCGACCGGGCCGGGGCTGGCGCCGGCGTGCACCAGGTCACGCCCTGAAGCCACCTCGAAGACGCAGCAACTCACCATGCCGGTGAGCTCGCTGAGCTGATGCACGTAGCGCGACAGCGGATCACGCGCTGCCTGATCGCGCGCGCTCTTGCCGGGCAGTGCGGGCATCGGCCGCAGCGGCAGCGGCGCGGCGGGCCGCTGGGCGATTTCCGCGGGCGGGTGATTCGTTCCCGCCGGCGTGGACCCGGGCATCGGCCTAGGAGTCGACCCCAGCTCCGCGCGCAAACGACCCCAGGTGCTGCTGATGAAGTTCCACGCGTCGGCCGGCCGGGCCACCTGCGGGGTCGTGCGCACGTTCACGCCGGTACCACGCGCCAGCTCCATGCCCTGCGTGACCAGCGCGTTGGCGGTCGACAGCGGCAGCAGCAGCAGGTTCCGATTCGGCCACGGCCCGGCGATCATGTCGTCGTGCAGCGGCTTGAAGGTGCCGGCGATCGAGTGGCCGGGCACGTCACCGACCAGGATGACGCCCAGCGCACTGAACGCGAGCAGGGTGCGCGCCAGCGCGTGTCGCGACGTGGTGTCGGCATCGGCTTCGGTGGAATAGATGCGCAACGGATGGCCCTGGGCCGTCGGCAGCTCGACGAATTCGAGCGTGGCCAGCGGCGTGCCGTAGCCCTGACGCCGAATCACGAGCTTCTGCACTGCGCCCTTGCTCGCCGCGGCGATGCCGGCCAGCAGCTTGCGCGACGAATGTGTCGCCACGTCATGGATCGCGATGAACTCGGGCCGCAGGTGCTCGAGCTGCTGTTGCATCGCGGGCCCGGCGTCGCACGACACGAAGAGTTCGCGCAGGTTGTCGCCGACGGGGCGGCCGATGTCTTTCTGTTCGGAGTCGAGGTAGTCTTCTTCGTCGCGCGCCAGCTGCGTCTGGGCACGCGTGGCCTGCCAGGCCTCGGGCTGTGCGGCCGGCTCGACGGCGGGCCCCGTGGCGCCCCACGTGGACCCTCCGATGTTCGGGTTCGTCATCGCGTTGCTTCCGTTGTCGCCCCAAGGGCCAAAGCCCCTCCCGAGATCCGCCGCGCATGCGAGGGCGTGATGTGTTCGCTGCAGTGTAGGCCAGCCGGGCGGCGCTCGACAGCGGAAAGGTCATGAGGCGGAGCGGCGCGCACGTGCAGCATCCCCACGCGTGGGGACGGACGATCGCGGCCGCGGCCTCGCGCGGCCAACGGTGCGAAACGCGCACGTCGATAGAATGAGCCGGTCCCGATTTCCGCCCTCGCGGCGCGGCCATGACATCCTCCGAAGCAGCAGCATCGACGGCCCCCGTCGTGATCGTCGGCGCCGGCTTGGCCGGACTGACCGTCGCCCTGCATGTGGCCGAGCGCCACGCGGTCATCGTGCTCGCCAAGCGCAGCCTGCAGGAAGGTGCGACGGCCTGGGCGCAAGGCGGCATCGTCGGCGTGCTCGGGGAAGACGACAGCATCGAGTCGCACGTGCGCGACACCCAGGACGCCGGCGCCGGCCTCGTGCAGGAACAAACCGCCCGCTTCATCGCCGAGCACAGTGCGCAAGCCGTCGAATGGCTGGTGTCGTGCGGTGTCCCTTTCTCCGCTGATCCGAACGGCCCGCTGGGGCTGCACCTGACGCGTGAAGGCGGCCATGCGGTGCGCCGCATCGCCCACGCGGCCGATGCGACCGGCAAGGCGATCCATGACGTGCTGCTCGAGCGCGTGTTGAAGCACCCTCGCATCCAGCTGCGCGAACGCTGGATGGCGCTGGACGTGATCACCTCGCGGCACCTGAAGCGGGAAGAGACGCCGCGCTGCTACGGCATCTACGCGCTGGACATCGCCACGCAGCGTGTCGAGACGCTGCCGGCGGCAGCCGTCGTGATGGCCACCGGCGGCGTCGGCAAGGTCTATCGCTACACGAGCAACCCCGACACCGCCACCGGCGACGGCATCGCGATGGCGTGGCGGGCCGGCTGCCGCATCGGCAACATGGAATTCATCCAGTTCCATCCGACCTGCCTGTACCACCCGCAGGAGCGCAGTTTTCTGATCACCGAGGCGCTTCGCGGCGAAGGCGCGCTGCTGAAGCTGCCCGACGGTACCCGTTTCATGGCCGCCCACGACGAGCGGCTGGAACTGGCGCCGCGCGACATCGTCGCCCGCGCGATCGACTTCGAGATGAAGAAGCACGGGATCGACTACGTGCTGCTCGACGCCACGCATCTCGGCGAGCTGTTCCTGCGCGACCACTTCCCGACCATCCACGCGCGCTGCATGCGCCTGGGCATCGACATCGCGCGCCAGCCGATCCCCGTGGTGCCGGCGGCCCACTACACCTGCGGCGGCATCGTCACCGACCTGCACGGGCGCACCGACATGCCGTCGCTCTATGCCGTCGGCGAGACCACCTACACGGGGCTGCACGGCGCCAACCGGTTGGCCAGCAACTCGCTGCTCGAATGCGTGGTGCTCGGGCGCACCTGCGCCGCCGACATCATCGAGCGCGGCGCCGAGCCGCCGCCCGAGCTGCCGGCGTGGGACGAGAGCCAGGTCGAAAACGCCGACGAACAGGTCGTCATCGCACACAACTGGGACGAATTGCGGCTGTTGATGTGGAACTACGTCGGCATCGTGCGCACGACCAAGCGGCTGGAGCGGGCGCTGCATCGCATCAAGCTGCTCAAGACCGAAATCGACGACTACTACGCGAACTTCCGCGTCAACCGCGACCTGCTGGAGCTTCGCAACCTGGTCGACTGCGCCGAACTGATCGTGCGCTCGGCGCTGATGCGCCACGAGAGCCGCGGCCTGCACTTCAGCCGCGATTTCCCGCACACGCTGCCGGTGAGTTTCCCGACGGTGCTGCTGCGCGCACACCGCAACGGGAAGAAGGCCAAGACCTTCGGCCTGAGCACCTGAGGCCGCGCTGCTTTCGTAGCCCGGATGAAACCCGGGAGCGGCAGTCAACCGGCCACGGTTGCGGATTTCATCCGGGCTGCGCCTATCCCCGCGCCCGCATCGCCGCGCGCGCCTGCACGAACTCGAACGCGAAGGCGACTGCTTCGGCGATAGCCGTTTCGTTCTCGCTGCGTTCGCGGTCGGTGAGATAGAACGCGAAATCCACTTCGTGACGGATATAGCGCGGCGGCAGGCGATTCAGCGCCACGCAGGCGACGTCGGCCAGCAGTTCGGTGTCGCGCAGGTGAGGGAAGCTTGCCGCGCCCGTGCGCACGGCTTCGGCGACGGCACGCTCGTGGTGGTTGTGGATCAGATCGAAGTCGGCGTTCATGGACTGCCCTTTGCCTTGACGGGGACTCCCGAAGTGTGGCGGCAGCCGGGGCCGGTCGACGGGCGCAAAGGCGGCGTTCGCGCCGCCTATTTCACGTTTCGACCCGTTCCAGCACGCGCATCGAGAAGTCGACGGCGGTCACGTCCTTGGTCAGCCGCCCGATCGAGATGCGGTCCACGCCGGTCGCGGCGATGTCGCGCACCTGAGTCAGCTGCACGCTGCCCGACACCTCCAGCAGCGCGCGGCCCGCGTTGAGCGTCACCGCCTCGCGCATCAGCGGCAGCGTGAAGTTGTCCAGCATCACGCTGGTGGCACCGCAGGCGAGCGCCTCGCGCAGCTGGTCCAGGTTCTCGACCTCGATCTGGATGTCGACGCCGGCGTTCAGCGCCGCGGCGTTGCGCAGCACCTCGGCGATGCCGCCGGCCGCCGCGATGTGGTTCTCCTTGATCAGGACGCCATGCCACAGCGCCATGCGCTGGTTCTGCCCGCCGCCCACGCGCACCGCGTACTTCTGCGCCTGGCGCAGGCCCGGCATCGTCTTGCGCGTGTCGAGGATGACGCAGCCGCGCGGGTTCGGCGATGCGCCGGCGATCGCGTCGGCGTGGCGGCGCGTCAGCGTCGCGGTGGCCGACAGCATCTGCAGGAAGTTCAGCGCGGGCCGCTCGGCCGACAGCAGCGCGCGCGCGTGGGCCTCGATGTGGCACACCGTGGTGCCGGCGGCCATCCGCGCGCCTTCGTCGCACTGCCACGCGACCACCGCGCCGGCATCGAGCGCGTGAATGCAGCCGTCGAACCAATCGCGGCCGCACAGCACGGCGTCTTCGCGCACGACCACGCGTGCCTTCACGCGCTGCGCGGCGGGCACCAGCTCGGCGGTCCAGTCGCGCTGTCCGATGTCTTCGAGCAGCGCATCGCGGATGTTGCGGGAGCGAGCCTGGTCCAGCGTTTCGTCGTGATCGAACATCATGCGGCGCCGATGTTCTTCACGAGGCCGGGTTTTTGCGTGCTCGCGGGGTTGCGCGCGACGAAATCCAGCATGCGTTCGATGCAGCCGAGCGCCTGGCTGCGCACCGGCTCGTCGACGTGGACCTCGCCGGTGCCTTCCTCGAGGCATTGCACCACGCCTTGCAGCGCGTTCATCGCCATCCACGGGCAGTGCGCGCAGCTCTTGCAGGTGGCGCTGGCGCCGGCGGTCGGCGCTTCGATCAGCGTCTTGTCCGGTGCCAACTGACGCATGCGGTGCAGGATGCCGTTGTCGGTGGCGACGATGAAGGTCTGGGTGTCGGTCTTCACCACCGCATTCAGCAACTGCGACGTCGAGCCGACGACGTCGGCCTGGTTCACGACGCTTTCCGGCGATTCCGGGTGCACGAGCACCTTCGCGCCGGGATGCTGCGCCTTCAGCAGGTCGAGCTCCAGCCCCTTGAACTCGTCGTGCACGATGCAGGCGCCGTTCCAGCTCAAGAGGTCGGCGCCGGTTTGTTCCTGCACGTAGCGGCCGAGGTGCTTGTCCGGCGCCCACAAAACCTTGCGGCCCTGCTGCTTCAGGTGATTGACGATCGCGACGGCGCACGAGCTCGTCACCATCCAGTCGGCGCGTGCCTTCACGGCGGCGCTGGTGTTGGCGTAGACGACGACGGTGCGGTCGGGGTGCGCGTCGCAGAAGCGGGCGAAGTCCTCCGGCGGGCAACCGAGGTCGAGCGAGCAGGTGGCCTCGAGGTCGGGCATCAGCACGCGCTTTTCGGGGCTCAGGATCTTCGCCGTCTCGCCCATGAAGCGCACACCCGCGACGACCAGCGTCTTGCTGGCATGGTCGCGGCCGAAACGCGCCATCTCCAGCGAATCGGCCACGCAGCCGCCGGTCTCGAGTGCCAGGTCCTGCAGGTCGCCGTCGACGTAATAGTGGGCGACCAGCACGGCGTTGCGCTGCTTCAGCAGCGCCGCCGCGCGGGCCTTCCAGTCGACGCGCTGTTGCGGGCTCAGCGGTTCGGGGACCTTGGCCCAGGCGTGGGCGGTGCAGCTGGCGCCGCTGGCGTCTTGCTTGGTGTAGTCGAACAGCACTTGGCTCATGAAGCGCACGGGAGCGCGGCCGCCTCCGGCCGCGAGAAAGTCATGGTAGCCGAGAGGGAGCGGCCCGTTCGGTGTCGAGGACTTGCGTAGCCCGGATGAAATCCGGGGTGCTGCCTGTGCGATTCGACGCCGCTCCCGGATTGCATCCGGGCTTGTATGTTCTGTCTGCACCCACAGACGCAGCGGATGGGGGTGTCGAGGTGGAGGGACCATCCGGGCAATCTGCCGTTCACAGCGGACAGACTACAGGTAGTGAACGTCCCATCTC
>DATKCI010000185.1:0-30953 GCA_035513255.1 Piscinibacter sp.
GGGTGTGGGCGCGGCGGTGGAAGGAAGGTGACGGGCCAAGGCCGCTGGCCCTCACCCCAGCCCTCTCCCAGAGGGAGAGGGAGAAATTCCCCGAGAACTTCACGCCGCCTCCGCCGTCCGCGCCACGCGCAGCCGCTGGTACGCCGTGCGCTCTTCCTCGTCCACCGGCACGATGTACGGCTCGATCGCCTTCTTGCGCATCGCCATCTCGCCGTTCGCGCCGCGCGACAGCAGCGTGTGGCAGAACCAGTTGGCGTCGTCGCGCTCGGGGTGGTCCACGTAGCTGTGGTAGAGCCCCCAGCGGCTTTCGGTGCGGAACATCGAAGCGTGCGCGGCCATCTCGGCGCAGTCGAGGATGGAGTGCGCCTCCATCGCCCGCATCAGCTCGTGCGGATTGCTCGCGGCCATCTGCTGCATGTCTTCGCGGATCTCGGCGAAGCGGCGCAGGCCGATCTGGTACTTGCGGGTGATCTTCGGCGGCTGCAGGTAGTCGTTGACGAGGCGGCGCGTCTTGTATTCGATCTGGTACGGCGTGAGGCCCTCGCTGCGCGCGAGCGGCGCGAGGATGCGCTCGCGCTCCGCTGCCAGCGCATCGCCGTTCGCTGCGGCGTGGTCGACTTCGGCGCAGTACGCCGCGGCGTTGACGCCGCAGTGCTTGCCGTAGACGAAGGCGCCCAGCATGTAGTTGTGCGGCACGCTCGCGCAGTCGCCGGCCGCGTACAGGCCCTTCACCGAGGTTTCGCCGCGCGCGTTGACGTGGATGCCCGACGCGCTGTGCCCGCTGCAGAAGCCGATCTCGGAGATGTGCATCTCGACCATCTCGCTTCGGTAGTCGTTGCCGCGCTTCTCGTGGAACCGTCCCCGGCTCGGCCGCTCATTGCTGTGCAGGATGGTCTCGATCTCCTGGATCGTTTCCTCGGCCAGGTGGTCGAGCTTCAGGAACACCGGGCCGTTGCCGCTTTGCAGCTCGTTGTAGAACTCCTGCATCATCTGGCCGCTCCAGTAGTCGCACTCGATGAAGCGCTCGCCCTTGGAGTTCGCCGTGTAGCCGCCCAGCGGCCCGGTCACGTAGGCGCAGGCGGGGCCGTTGTAGTCCTTGATCAGCGGGTTGATCTGGAAGCACTCGAGGTTGGCGAGGTCGGCGCCCGCATGGAAGGCCATCGCGTGGCCGTCACCGCAGTTGGTCGGGTTCTCATAGGTGCCCATCAGGTAGCCCGAGGCCGGCAGGCCGAGCCGCCCGGCCGCGCCGGTGCACAGGACGGCGGCCTTGGTGCGAATCACGACGATCTCGGCCGTGCGGCAGTCGAATCCCATCACGGCGGCCACTTCGCCGTTCGCACCGGTGAGCACACGCGTGACGACCACGCGGTTGGTGATCTCCACCCGGGCACGCTTGAGTTGGCGGTACAGGATGCGCTTCATGTGATGCCCCTCGGGCATCGGCAGCACGTAGGCGCCGAGGTGGTGCACCTTGCGAACGGAATAGTCGCCGGTCTCGTCCTTCTCGAACTTCACGCCCCAGCGGTCCAGCTCCTGGATCATCTCGAAGCTGTGCGCCGCGTAGGCCATCACCGCTTCCTGGTCGACGATGCCGTCGTTGGCCACGGTGATCTCCTTCACGTACTGCTCGGGCGTCGCGTGGCCGGGGATGACGGCGTTGTTCAGCCCGTCCATGCCCATCGAGATCGCGCCGCTGCGCTTCACGTGGGCCTTGTCGATCAGCAACACGCGCAGCTTGGGGTTGCGCTCCTTGGCCTTCACGGCAGCCATCGGGCCGCCGGTGCCGCCGCCGATGACGACGAGGTCGAATTCGAGATCGATGAGGTTCATGGGTGCTCCGGGTATCAGCAACGATCGATGCGAAGGCGGTACTGGAAGGCATCGCCGCGGTAGTAGAGGAATTCGAAGTCGATCGGCTGTTCGCCTGCGTGGGTGAGCCGTTCGATGCGCAGCAGTGGCGACGCTTCGGCGATGCGCAGGTGACGAGCCAGCGACTCGTCGGCCGAGATCGCTTCGATCTGCACGTCGGCGTGCGTGAGGTGGTGGCCGAGGTCGTTCTCGAGGATCACGAACACGTCGCGCGTGGCGAGGTCTTCCTGCACGAGGCGCTCGCCGAGTGCGAGCGGGAAGTAGCTCACGTCGACCGAGATCGGCTCGCGGTTCAGGTAGCGCAGGCGCTGGATCTCGAACACCGGCGCGCCGGCGGCGAGTTCGAGGCGGCGCGCCACCAGTTCGCTCGCGGCGACCGGCCGCGTGCTCAGCACCTGCGAGAAGGTTTCGTAGCCCGACGGCGTCATCGCTTCGCCGAAGCCTTGCAGCCGCGACAGGTTCTGGAACGCTTTCGGCTTCGCGACGAAGCTGCCTTTGCCGGCCACCTTGAAGATCAGGCCTTCTTTTTGCAGATCGCCCAGCGCCTGGCGGATCGTGATGCGGCTGACGTCGAAGGCCTGCATCATCTGGCTCTCCGACGGCATTTGCGAATGCGGCGCATAGGTGCCGTCGAGCACGCGGCGGCGGATGATCTCGCGGATCTGCGAGTGCATCGGCACCGACGACATCAGCACCACCTTGCCGGGCGGGCTCGGCGGCGGGGCGGGCGGTTGGGGCTTGCGGGCTGCGTTCATCGGAACGGTGTGCTACTTGTTATGACAGGTCATGCTAAGCAGAACGTGTGCCAGGTTTTCAAGGCGTTTTGGATGGGATGATTGCGGTGCCGTGCACCGGCGCGAAGCGTGTGTGCACCAGTCGACAACCGAAGCCAGGCGCCGGTCACCCGCGTGGTGCTGCCACGGCGCCGCCAGGAGGAACTCCCGATGACGATCACGGTCCGCAGAGCCTCGCCGAAAGATGCGGCCGCCTATGCCCGCTTCATGAACGACCCGGCCGTGTTCGCCGGGCTGATGCAGATGCCGCACACCGACGAGGACATCTGGCGCATCCGCCTGACGGAGGCCTGCGATCCGGCGAGGATCGACTTGCCGTTGGTCGCGGTGGTCGGCGGCGAGGTCGTCGGTTCCTCCGGGTTGCACCCCGTCGGGCCGGCGCTGCGGCGGCGGCACGCGATGATGCTGGGCATCAGCGTGGCTCGCGAGGCCCAAGGCCGCGGTGTCGGCACCGCGCTGATGGCGGCGATGTGCGACTACGCCGACCGCTGGATCGGCGCGCTGCGCCTGGAGCTCACCGTCTACACCGACAACGAGCGGGCGATCGGGCTGTATCGCAAGTTCGGCTTCGAGATCGAGGGGACGTTCAAGGGATACGCGCTGCGCGACGGGCGCTATGTGGATGCGTACGCGATGGCGCGGCTGCACCCGGACCCGCCGCGCGTGGCCGGGAACTCGTAGCCCGGATGAAATCCGGGGTTGTGCCTTTCCATGTGATGCCGCTCCCGGATTGCATCCGGGCTGGTGGTCAACCGGCCTTCGCGATGCGCACCCGCCGCTTGCCGGCCTGCTTGGCTTCATACATCGCGTGGTCGGCAGCGGCCAGCAGCTCGGCGGCGGTGGCACCGTGCTCGGGATGGATTGCAATGCTCACGCTCGCGCCGATCGTGTGGCCGGTCGCGGCATCGACCGGCGGCACCGCGACCACGGCGTCGATGAGCCGCTGCCCGAGGAACTTGAGGTTGTCCTTGCCGGAGTTGTCGACGGCCACCACCGCGAACTCGTCGCCGCCCAGGCGGCACAGGAAGTCGGCCTTGCGCATCGTCTGCCGCAAGGCCTGCGCGACGGCGATCAGCAGCTTGTCGCCGGCTTCGTGGCCGCTCGCGTCGTTGATGCGCTTGAAGCCGTCGAGATCGATGAAGAAGACCGCCACCGACGACCCGCCGCGCGCAGCGACCGCCAGGTTGTGTGCCAGCCATTCGGCGAGATAGCGGCGATTCGGCAGGCCCGTCAGCGCGTCGTGCGTGGCTTCGGCAGCGTTTGCCCTGCGCGGTCGACGGAGATTCCGATGACGACCACGAGCCCGAGCAGCGCGACCAGGAGCGACGCCAGGCTTCGGGCGATTCGGGGTGCGCCCGGGTGAGCGCCGACGGGCGGCGGTTGCATCTGCGTTGTATCGGCGTTGGGCCGGAAGAACCAAGTGCCGTTGCAGGCGCAGCGTGCCCTCCTGCGCGTGTTTCGCATGTCTCGACCCGCGCTGCAACATTTGAAACTGCCGGTTCGCATTCATGGAGTCTCGTAGCGCCTGCGGGGAGACAAGGCCGTTGCCGCGCAGCCGGTTGCCGACAAGGCGCGGCGCGCAGCCCGCCATGACCGATGGAGTCCGAGATGAGCATGAAAGCATGTTGGCTGGCCGCGGCGCTGCTGCTGGCGAGCGCCGCGCAGGCGGCCACGATCAAGTTGTCCTGTGCCGCCCAGGGCCAGGAGCTGGAGATGTGCAAGGCCGGCGCCGAGGCCTGGTCGAAAAAGACCGGGCATTCGGTGGTGGTCGTGCCCACGCCGGCCGATGCGACCGAGCGGCTCGCGCTCTACCAGCGCGTGCTGCAGGACCGCTCCGGCGCGATCGACGTGCTGCAGCTCGACGTCGTCTGGCCCGGCCTTCTCGGCAACCACCTGCTCGACCTGAAGCCGCATTCGCGCGGCGTGGAGCAGAGCCACTTCGGCGGCGTGGTCGCCAACAACACGGTCGCAGGCCGGCTGGTCGCCATGCCGTGGTTCATGGACGCCGGGCTGCTGTACTACCGGCGCGACCTGCTCGCCAAGTACGAGCTGAAGGTGCCGCGCACCTGGGACGAGCTCGCGCTGGCCGCGCGCAAGGTGCAGGAAGGCGAGCGCGCCGCCGGCCACAAGGCGCTGTGGGGCTACGTGTGGCAGGGCCGCGCGTACGAGGGGCTGACCTGCAACGTGCTCGAATGGGTGGTGAGCCATGGCGGCGGCAGCTTCGTCGACCAGGGCGGGCGCATCACCGTGCGCAACCCGCAGGCGATCGAGGCACTGGAAAGGGCGGCCCGGCTGATCGGCGACGTGTCGCCGCGCGAGGTGCTCGATTTCGGTGAAGAGGAGGCGCGCGCGGCGTTCCAGGCGGGCAACGCGGTCTTCATGCGCAACTGGCCCTATGCGTGGTCGCTGGCGCAGGGCAAGGACAGCCCGGTCAAGGGCAAGATCGGTGTGACCGTGCTGCCCAAGTCCGGCGACCGCGGCGGCCGCTACGCAGCCACGCTGGGTGGCCAGCAGCTCGCGGTGGCGCGCCATTCGCCGAACGCCGCGCTCGCGGCCGACCTCGTGATGTACCTGACCAGCGCCGAAGTGCAGAAGGAGCGTGCGATCCAGGGGTCGTTGAACCCCACGCTGTGGCCTCTGTACGCCGACCGCGACATCCTGAAGGCCAACCCGTTCATGGGCGAACTCTTCGGCGTGCTCGCCTTCGCGGTCGGCCGCCCAGCCACAGTGACCGGCGCGCAGTACGGCGAGGTCAGCGCAGCGATCTGGACGACGACGCGGGAGGTGCTGTCGGGCCGCAGCACCGCGGCTGCTGCGGTGGCCAAGCTGGAAAACGAGCTGCTGCGCCTCGGCCGCAACGGCCGCTGGGACTGAGGCCATGGGCAGGATGCTCGATTGGCGGCAGATGCTGCCGCCGCATGCCGACAGCGGCTTGCGCCGTCGCCGGACGGACTGCGCCGATGGCGCCGGCGACCTTGCCGAACCGGATCCGCAGGACCGCTTCGATGCCCTCGTGCGCCTGGTGCGCTACTTCGAGCGGCACGCCGACGAATGGGTGGTGGTGACCGGGCAGGAGGTGCAGGTCGACCTTCGCCGCGCGATGGCGTTGGCCGAGCTGGCGTCATCGCGTCGGCCGCATTGACCCGGTCAGCGGGCATACCGATGCAGCCCGTCGAAGTCGGCCTTGCCGAGTTCGACGCCTGCATGCCGCAGGATCGCGTAGGCCGTCGTCATGTGGAAGAAGAAGTTCGGCAACGCATACTGCGTCAGGTAGACGAGCCCCTTGAAGTGCAGCAGCTCGTCGCCGGCGCGGGTCGAGACGTGGCGCCACTCGCTGCCGGCGATCTGCAGCGGATCGAGCCCGTCGATGAACGCCAGCGTTCGATCGATGCGCGCCTTCAGCGCATCGAAGTCGCGTTCGGCATCGTCGTACTCCGGAACCGCAACGCCGGCCAGGCGCGCCGCGCTGCCTTTGGCGAAATCGCCGGCAATCTGCACCTGGCGGCGCAGCGGCAGCATGTCGGGCGACAGCCGTGCGTCCAGCAGCTCGGCCGGATCGATGCGGCGTTCCGTCGCATGAGCCTGGGCCTTGTCGAGGATGGCCAGCAGGTTGCCCAACGCGCGCGTGAGCACCGGCACGGACGCGGCGTACATGGAGATCGTCATGGTACTGGCGTGGGCCCGCTCGCCCGTCCGGCGGAAGTGGATCGGTCTTCCATTGGGCCAGCGGTGCGCCGTGCTTCGATTTCAACGGTTTCAGCCGCGGGCCGGCTGCCCGCGCCCGACACGCGGTCACCTTCGAAAGCAGCCAGCCAAGTCATGGGTCAAAAATGGAATGGCCCTGTCATCAAGCTCGGAGACGGCAAGTCTCCGGCTCGACCCAGGTGCAATGGCCGAGGCTGGCCGGCTCGGCATCGGTCACTCGCTGAACCAGACGGGGCGGCCGGGTGGCCCGGCCGCCATCGGCAGCACGACGCGAAGGGGGGCATCACCAGCCAGGCGCTGCCCCGGCCCGTGAGCCCTCCCTCACGGTGCAGTCCAAGGCGTGTTTCTCAATGCGGCATCAGAACGATCAGTGCCACTTGCCGCCGCGACCCAGGCGGGTGAGCGACTGCTCCAGCCGTCCCAAGGCCTCATCCGCCTCGGCCTTGCCCGAGAGCACCTCGTGCGCCGCGTTCCAAAACTGGTTGCTCACCTGGTTGTAGCGGGGACCGGTCACCGTGGTGGGACGGCCCACGGCACTGGTGAAGGTGCCGTGGAGTTCGCCCATGAAGGGGTTGGCCGTGATGATCTCGGCGTCCTTGTAGAGGGCGACGATGGTGGGGTTGAACGAGCCCTTGATGGCCCGCTCCTTCTGCACCGCGGCGCTCGTCATGTACATCACCAGGTCCGCCGCAGCCACGGCGTTCTTGGAGTACTTCGACACGGCCAGCGATTCGCCGCCCAGCGTGGCCGCATTGCGGCCGCCGGTGCCGCCCTTGGGCAGCATGGCCACGCCGACCTTGCCCTTGATCACGCTGTCGTCGCCCTGCGCGAGCGACCAGGCATAGGGCCAGTTGCGCATGAACACGGCATTGCCGGCCTGGAAGACGCCACGCGCCTCTTCCTCGGCGTAGTTGAGAACCGCCGTCGGCGAAATGCTGCCAACCCACGAGGCGGCCGTCTGAAGCGCCTTGGCCGCGTTCTGGTTCTTGATGCTGACAGTGCCGTCTTTGTCGACGATGGTGCCGCCGTTGTAGCTCACCACCCATTCAAGGGCGTCGCAGGTCAGTCCTTCGTAGGCGCGGCCCTGCCAAACGTAGCCCCACATCTTGTCGTTGCCGAAGGCCCGCTCGCCGTCCTGGACCTTCTTCGCGACGGCGGTCAGGTCGTCCCAGGTCATGGGGACCTCCTCGTTGTACTTCTGCAGCAGGTCCTTGCGATAGAACAGCAAGCCGGCATTGGCGAACCACGGCATGGCGACAAGGCGGTCGTCGTTGGTGTTGTTGGCGATGAAGCCCTCGAGGTGCGCTTTCTCCGCGCCCTTTGCGTGCGGCTTCAGGTCCAGCAGGTGGTTGCCGAGCAGTCCGGGCCACACCACGTCGATCTGCAGCACGTCGATCTTGTCGGAGCCTGCGCTGAGCAGCTGCTGGTACAGCGCAAGCCGTTCGCTCGCATCGTTCGGCGGCGTGACGATCTGCACCTCGTTTCCGGTCTTCTTGGCCCAGGCCTGGGCCGCGCCCTTGCAGAGCTCGAACTCCTGGCCCACGCCCGAGCAAGCGACCCTGATCGTCGCTGCTTGCGCTACGAATGCCGCAAACGCGGTCGCCGCCACCATGCCGTGGACAACGGTCTTGCCTAGTCGCTTCATCAATGTCTCTCCATTTGGTTTGCCGCTCGCTTCGCTCGGAGACCCACTCTCCGAGGACGTCGGCCCTTCGTTCACTGCAAGGTGATCTCAACGCAAGGAAGTGAATGCGAGATTTCGTTTGTTGTTTCTGCCGAAGGCCCGGGGCAGATTTCGAACGCTAAATCTGTTTGGTCACAAAGCAAATTTTCGTGAAACCGTGGCTCGCAATACTCGCCCCCGTCGAGACGCGCAACCGCACGATCGGAGCCACTTCCCGTCGCGAGCAGTTGCGCATCGATGGCTGGACCAAAGGCGGTGAGTCGCCGCCGGCGAGCCACTTCAACGCACTGACTGGAGACAAAATGCGCAATCGGATCCGATACCCCCTCGCCTTGTCCACCGTTGTGATCGCCTGCGCGATCGCCTTCCCGGCCCAGGCCGTGGATTGGGGCGGCTACTTCCGCGCCGGCCCCGGCGCTACCAAGAAGGACGCGTCGCGCGCCTGTTATGGCCTGGACGGCCCCGGGCTCAAGTACCGGCTCGGCAACGAGTGCGACTTCTACGGCGAATTCCTGCTCAGCCAGGGCTTCAAGGCCGATGGCGTGGAATACAAGGCCAATCTGATGACCAACCTGTGGAACGGCGCAACCGACACGGGCGACTCCAAGCTGGGCATCGCGCAGATGTTCGTCGAGGGAAAGGGCTACGACTTCGCGCCCGACGTTTCCTTCTGGGTGGGCAAGCGCTACTACGCACGGCAGGACGTTCACATCGTCGATACGCACTACACCGACCTTTCCGGCGTAGGTGCTGGCGCCGACGGCATCAGCTTGGGCGGACCGACGCTCAGCCTCGCGTGGTTCCGCACCGACGCGGCGGCCAACCAGAGCGGCAACCGCATCAACGCCGATGTGCACGGCATCGACACCAACCCGGGAGGCAAGCTGCGTGTGACGGGCACTTTCACGCACAGCGCCTTCACCGGCGGCGAGAACGGAGTCGGCTTGGGTCTGCTGCACAGCCAGGACAACTTCCTTGGCCTGGGCGGTGGCAACACGTTCTGGCTTCAGTATGCCCAAGGCTCGGCCGGCCTCAACGGCAACTTCGGGAACCTGGCTGCACCGTCGAGCAACAAGTCGTGGCGCGTGATCGAGAGCCTCACGTGGCAGATGGGTCCTCTGGGGGGCCAGGCGCAGGTGATGTTCCAGCAGGACAAGTCAGCCGGGCTCAAGGTCAACTCCGCCACGATCGGCGGACGCGCCTCCTACGCCATCACCAATAACCTGAAGTTCCTCGCCGAGGCGGGGTACTCGCAGAAGAAGCCCGACAACGGCTCGACGCAGAAGCTGGCCAAGCTGACGCTGGGCCCGGCGCTGACGACCGGGCCGGGATTCTGGAACCGCCCCGAGTTGCGTCTGTACGTGACGCACGCCAAGTGGAACGCTGCTGCGAATGCGGCCGCAGGCGCAGGCGGCGTGACGGGCATCGGCGACGGAAGGACGAAGGGCACCAGCTACGGTGCTCAGGCAGAAATGTGGTTTTGAAGGGGGTCGCTGGGAGCGAGAGACGGCGACTGATCGAATCGGCCGCTCTGCGTTGTTGACGATAGGTTTCAGGCGGGCGATGCCCGCCTTTTTTTTGTGCGCCCGAAGAGTTAGCCGAACGGCAAGGGTGTCGCGAGTCGGACTGGTGATCTCGATGGACGACGAACGTGTACCTTGGCAGCCGAGCATGCGTTCGAGGCTATCGAGCGCTACCTGGTGGTCGAACTTCAAGGTGCAGGATACGCCTCACAGAGATGTCATCCCGGCGAAGGCCGGGATCCACTCAAGTCAACGAGTGGCCCGCGTGGATCCCAGCTTTCGCTGGGATGACGTGCTTCTTTTCAGCACCAAGCGCGGGCTTCGGACCTCAGCGCGCCGCATCAACTCCGACGGTATTTCCCTCTGTGTTCTCCGTGGTCAAGTGAGCGCTGACCGGCCGCCAAACCCAGCGGCCCGGATTGACGATTACTTCAGTTGCCGAGCGAAGAAGCTTTCGGTGAGCCGCCAGGCGACATCCGCCGCCGCCGCGTCATAGGTCTTGCCCTGATTGAAGAGCGGCTGCGCGAACGCATGGGCGGCACCCGGGTAGACGAAGATCTCCGCCTTCGCGCCGGCATCGTCGGCCGCCCTGGACAGCGCAGCCGCGTTGCTCGCCGCCGCCGGGCCGTCCTTGGATCCGACGACAAGCAGCACCGGTCCGGTTAGCTTCTTCAGTCGTGCCGGGTGTGTAATGGTTTCGCCATACCAGATCGTGCTGGCGACGATGGCCTTGTTCCTCATCGCCGCTTCGAGGGCGGGCTTGCCTCCCATGCTGAAGCCCATGATGCCCACTTTGCGGGGCTGGCCGGTGGTCAGCGACTGGACCGCGGCATCGATCTTCTTCGCGGCCAGCGCGGCGTCCATCGACTGCATCAATGCACCCGCCTCGTCGTGGGTGGTGGCATGTCGACCCTCGTAGAGGTCCACGGCCACGACGCGGTAGCCCTTTTCGGCGAGCCGTTGCGTGGCGTCGAGATAGAAGCGGGATACGCCGAACCAGTCGTGGACCAGTACGATCCCGGCCTTCGCGTCGGCCGGACCCGCCACGTGCACCGTGAACCTGTTCGACGAGTCCGCCTGCAAGGACTCCGTGGATGGCTGTGCGGTCGCGGCCAACGGGGCCAGCAGCGAAAGGATGGCAATCTGTCTGCGAATCAGCTTGTTCATGTCGTCTCCGGTGGAAGTCGGTGGGTCAGTGCACGGACCGCCCGCCGATGGGATCGGAGGGACGCCGCACCTTCGGTGGCTTGTCGTTGAGGAAATCGGCCAGCAGGCGTTGGCGTGCCGGCAGGAACACGTCCAGCAGCGCACGCGAAAGCTCGTGGCGAGGCGGGTCGGCGCCCGGTTCGAGTTGTTCGCCCACATGCGTGAAGCCGAGCGACGGCGGCCACACCAGCCCGCCGCCGAGCGCGGCGTTGTTGCTCGACCGATGGCATCCGGCACAAGACATCGCCCGCGCGCGCAAGATCACCTCCCCGGCCGTCAGCGCGCTTCCCGGCGGCAGGGCGGCTTCGATGCGCTGAGGGAACTCCGCCGGCGCGGATTGGAAATGCAGGGGGTAGTCGCCTTCGCTGCTGCCGGAAGCCTGACTCTGGCCGCTGCTGTAGGCGTCCGGCACCGCCATGCCGATCTCGTCGAGCGTCTGCGCCGCGAGCGCCGGCACGGTGGTGGCGAACTCGGCCTGGAAGGCCGAGGCCCTCGCATGGGTCGAAGTGGACGCGAACAGCGGCCCGTAGGGATTGTTCTTGTTCGGAACCGGGACCACCGCCAGTGCCGCGCAATCGTGCCCCGTGCAGGACGACCGCCTGAGCTTGTATTCGCGCAGCGACCATACCTTTGGTGGCACGGCCGGGTCGATCATGAACTGGTTGGTTCGGATCTGGCCGAGACCGCTCTGGTTGTCGCCGTAGTGGCCGACATGCACGACCGGCGGCAGGCCGTCGATGCCGTCGAAGTAGAAGGCCTCGAGCTTGCGTGCGCGCTTGTCGGCGCCGGGCTCCTTCGACAGCGCCGCCCAGAACTGCGCGATCTTCTTGCAGCCCTTCAAGCCCAGCTCGGGCCGGGGATTGGGCATCACGGCTTCGAACAGGATGAAATTGCGCCGGTTCGCGTCGTCCAGGCCCGAGCTGCGCGCGTAGGCGATGCGGTACTCGCCGCAGTGGCTGCCGTCGGCGGGCGCGAGGTCGAAGCGGTTGAAGAGTCCCACCGGCATGTAGGCCGACGGAAAGGGGTTCGACGCCGCTTCAGACCCCTCGTGCCCGGCATGCGCGGCCCGGCAGCTGTATGGGAACGCGTTGAGGATCGGCTGGGCGTGCATGTCCTGCTCATCGTCGCAGTGCACGCCGGGACCCCGCAGCCCGGGTCGCGGGTTCTGCGTGTCCCACCACTGCTGGAAGAGGACCAGGCCCGTCATGCCCGGGACACCGCTCTGCGCGACGAGCTGGTCGAGAACGCGCTGGAATTCGAAGCGACGAAGGATGTCGACCTCCGTCACGGCCAGCGAGCGGCGTGCGTCGATGTCCTCGGCGCGCAGGGCGGCCGACGAGGTGTCGGCGCGCGGCTCCAGCGTCGCCACCAACAGCGCCGCCAGCGTAAAGGTGCGAAGTGGCGTGCCCATGGCTTCAGTCGTTCTCTTTCGTGTCGACCATGCCGCCGAACGACGACGCGTCGATGCGGCCGTAGAGTCCTCCTTGCCCGCCTCGCGGACCGGCGGTGAAGTAGAGGGTGTTCACCGGCTGAAGCGCGAACCCGGGGCCGAAGGCGATGCCCCACAGGCCATCGATCTCGATCGGCTGATGCTTCGCGTCGTGCAGCTTGCCGACGAACGCGCCGGTGACCAGGTCGTAGGCGTTGATGCGTCCGTCTCCGGCATTCGCCACCAGCAGGCGGTTGCTGAACTTGCCGAAGCCCGCGGGCGCCAACGCGAGGCCCCACGGCGCATCGAGCTTGCCTTGGGAGGCGACCCGCCGGATCAACGCGCCGTTGGGATCGAACACGTTCACGAAGCCGAGTCCTTTGCCCCTCACGTGGCCGGTCTTGGTTGCGTCCTGTCGTGCATACGACACGTAGACGTTGCCGTTGATGTTCTGCAAGCCGAAGGGCGCGTAGCCGGCCGGGATGGCGGGATCGACGAAGGCGCCGGTCGGCAGCGTGACCGGCGTGAACGTGGTGTCGAAGACGTCGATGCGGTTGTTGCGGAAGTCGGCGGCGTAGAGCAGCGCCCCGTTGCCGCCGCCCGACAGGGCGAGGCCCTTGTAGACCGCGTGCGCCGATGCATTGTTGACCATCACGATGGCGTTGTTGGCATCCACGTTGAGCGACCACGCCGAGATGGTGCCGTCCTCGGTCGAGAAGATGAAGCGGCTGGGCTCGGAAATGCCGTCCTTGCTCACGATGAAGCCGGAGGGCACTGGCGTCGCCGCCGAGCCGTTCCAGACGATGCCGGTTGGGCGACCGACGGCGTCGGGCAGTGCGGCGGGGACACGAACGACCAGGGAGCGCGGCGTGCCGTCGCCGAGATAGAGCGTCGACAGTCCCGTGCCGTGGTCATTGACCCAGACCGGACCGAATGGGTTGAACGCGATGCCCCAGACGTTCACGAGGTTCGCGTCCAGCTTCTCGGCCGGGACGGACCCGTCGGAGACGAGGTTTCTCACGTGATACGTCCCGGGCTGCGATGCGGCAGTGCCCGCGAGCGCCAGTCCGAGGGCCATGCACAGTCCGTGGGTGATGGTTTTGAGTGTCTTCATCGATGCTCCAGGTTGGTGGTTGTCATGAGGATGGCGAGGCCGCGAGCGGCCCGGGAAGCGTGGGATCACCGTGCCGGCGGCGCAACCACGCGATGGCGGCGAGGACGGCTGCGGCCGCGCCGATCACGCCGGCGTTGATCGCCTGCCACCCCCACAGCGCCGACATGCCGCCGGCGCCGAGCGCGGTGAGGGTGATGGTGAAGAGGACGAGGAAGTCGTTCAGGGCTTCGGTCGTCGGCCGGTCATGCGGAGCGTGGCCGCTGGCGAGGAAGGCGGTGCTGCCCAGGAACAGGAAGTTCCAGCCGACGCCCAGCAAGATCATCGCGAGCCACGTGCCCCAAAGCGATTGCGTCGCCACGTTGAGCGCCGCGCAGGCGCCGATCAGGGCCGCACCGGCGGCCATGACCGGGGTGGCGCCCCAGCGGGCGATGAGTGCGCCGCAGGCCAGCGCGGGCACGAACATGCCGAGCAGATGCCACTGCATCACGAAGGCGGTGTCCGCGAACGAATGGTGATGGGCGTGCAAGGACAGCGGCATGGCCGTCATCAAGAGGGTCATCGTTCCGAAGCCCGTCACGGCGGCGAACGCAGGCACCGCGAACGCGCTGCGCGCAACGATGCGTCGCCACGGTCGGCTTGGCGTACCAGGCTGCGGCGCACGCAGGCGAAGCGGCCACAGCGCCAGCAGCGCCAAGCCCTGAACGGCGAGCAGCCCGACGTAGGTCGGCGCGAAACCCGCGGTGCCGGAGCTGTCGACCATCCAGCTGGCGAATGCCGGCCCGGCGAATGCGGCCCCTGCGCCGCCGAACAGAACGATGGGGGCGGCCTTGCTGCGGTGCCGAACGCCTGCCGCGTCGATCGCCGCGAACCGGTAGTAGGTGGCGAAGCCATTGAGCACGCCGTGCAGCGACAGGCCGACGCAGAACATCCAGAAGCTGCCGCGATGCAAGGCGAGCGCGGCGACAGCGCTCCCCGCCATGCCAGCCAGCGCGCCGGCGACGAAGCCGGCGCGCCGGCCGTGGCGCCGCATCAGGGCGGCCGCCGGAAAGACTGTCGACAGCGTGGCGCCGAACTGCACCGCGATCGCCGAGGTGGCGAGCCATGCGTTGCCGGTCATCGCGAGCGTCGCGACCGGCGCGACCACGAGCGTCAGCGACTGGCCCATCATCAGCGCGGCTTGGCACACGGCGAGCAGCAGGATGGGGGTCATGGCGTCGATCGGTGCGAGATCCCGGCCAACATCGACCGGTAGCGCGCCATGACCTCGGTCTGGCCGAGCGCCGTGGCGGCCTCCAGCGCGCCGCGGATCGAGTTGCGCCGGCCCGGGGTCCGCGCGAGCGAACGCTCGTAGGCCTTCAACGCCGCGTCGTGCTGGTTCAGCACGCGATGCATGTCGCCGAGGATCTCGGCCGCGGGCAGGATGGGCGCGTCGGAGATCGCCATGCCGCCCTCGAGATCGGCCGCTTGACGCAGCCTGGCGACGGCCCCGGTGGCGTCGTCGCGGGCCAGCGCGGTCCAGGCGTCGATGATCCCGGCGTTGATGCGTGCCCGCAGCGCACGCTCGGGCAGACCCAATTGCGTGAAGCGCTTCTCGTCGTCCAGCAGCGTCGCGCTGGCCTGCTCGGCCCCGCGGACGTCGCGATGGCGTGCCTTCCCGTAGCCGGCGGCGAAGGTGACGAGCGCGGTCTCCCACGGAAAGAGATGCCATGGGAAACCGGGGTGCTGCAGCTCGAGGCGGGAGGCGTCGGCCCAGTTCTGCGTCTCCAGCGCGACCCGCGACGACGCCATCGCGAAGACATGCGCAACCTTGAAGTTTTCCGGATGCACCTTCGTCATGCCATTGATGCGGTCGCGGATCGTGCGGGCCTGCACGAGATCGCCGGTCTGCAGGTAGGCCGTGAGAAGGAAATCCAGGCCGTGGATCTCTTCGTCCCAATGGCCGTGGATGCCGGCCGTCGCCGCATGCTTGCGCGCCGCTTCGGTGGAGCGCAGGTTGCTCTGGATCGACTCGTGCCACATGCCGAGACGCTCGAAGATGTGCGCGGGCATGTGCAAGGCATGCGCGGAGTCGGGGGCGATGCGGGCGTAGTGCCGTGCCGCGTCCAGCGCCAGGTGCGCCAGGTCGGCGTGGTCGTACGCATGGATGATGTAGTGCGTGAGCCCTGGATGGCGAGGCGCCGCCGCCACGAAGGATTGCAGGATCGCGCCGGCTTGGCGCTGCTTTGTGTAGCGGGTGTCCGCCGGGTCGGCCGTGGCCATCAGCGCCAACGCGTACAGCGACGACACCTCGACGTCGCGCGAATGGCGTGAGTGCAATCGCCCCATCGCGTCGGCGTATGCGCGCAGCCCGTCGACGTGGCGACCCGCAGGCTGGGCGTAGTAAGCGGACAAGGCCTCGATCAGCCCGCGCTCGCGTGCCGACATCCGGGCCATGCCCGAGGCGCGCTTCAAGGCCGCTGCGCCCTTGCGAAACGCCGCCTCGGTCGGTGGCGCCCACAAGGGGTGCAGGTGGCTCATCGCGATGCCCCAATGCCCGACTGCGCATTCGGCGTCCTGCGCAAGCACCGCCTGGAACGACCGGCGCGCCTCGTCGTACTCGAACGAGTGCAGCAGCGCCATCGACCGGTTGACCAGCGCCTCCGCGCTCGGGCGGCAAGAACTGCGAAAGCTCACCTCGCCCAGCGATTCCGTCGGTGCTGCGCCGGCTGGCCACGGCCAGAACGCCGTGAGCGCGATGAGCGCCGATCCGAGCCGGCTCATGGCAAACGCCGGACGGCGTCGATGCGCCGGCGCAGCGCGGTGAGGGTTCGCATGTCTTCCAGCGAGAAGCTGTCCGGCGGCAAGCCGAACGACTCTTCCAGCATCAAGGCGAGTTCCACGACCTGCATCGAATCGATGAGGCCGCTGGCCATCAGCTCTTCCTCGACGCGCCCGAAGCGCCCGTCGATGATCTGTTCGAGGCGGTCTGCGATGCCGGTCTGCGTCATGGTGTGTGTTCCTCGGCGAGGCGTTCAGGGGAGGGGGCGGCCTGCCACAGTCGCAGGTCCACGCCTTGGCCGGCGACGCGTATCCCGGGGTCGCTGCCCGCTCCGATCAGCGCCAGCGCATTGGCATAGGCCGACGTGCGCATCGACATCGCGACGCGGTTCCCGACGGCGCGTCCCGACGCCACCGCAATGCCGAGGATGAGGAACAGGTCGGCCGGTCCGATGTGCCCCAATCGAGGGACCGTGAACAGCGTGGCCGCCGGATCGATGCCGAGGTCCTGCAGGGCCTTCAGCTGCGGCCCCGGATCCAGCGGCGAGCAGGCCACCAGATCGAAGCCGTCGACGCCCGCCTGTTTCATGATCGAGGGGTAGTTGTGGCGGTCCGCCTCTACTTCGTAGCGCGAGATGTCGTCGAGGTCGCGCACCGACATCCGGACCTGCCACAGGTGATGTCCCGCCTCCAGGCCGCGGCGGTCCAGCGGCGCGCGGCTCCCCCCCGACCAGGGCCCGGTCGCGCAGTGAACGGCGAGCCTCGGGTTGGTGTAGTGCGCGTACCCGGCCATCGTGTTGTCCGCTTCGGCGCTGACGATCGCGGTGGCCGCACCCGCGGAATACATCGTGTCGAACGGTGTGCGGGCAGGGCGATCCTGCGGGCCGAGGTAGTGATCGAAACGGTCGGCGCAGCACACCGCGACGGTCTTGTGCGTGCCGGACTCGACCAGTGCCTTGGCGATCCACAACGCGTCGATGCCCGCTGCGCAACGGTTGGCGATGTCGAATCCGGCGCACCCTGGGGCGCCCAGCTCGTGCAGCACGCCGAACGCGGCCACCCACGGATTGGGCCAGTCGCGCGTGACGCCGGCGAAGATCAGCAGGTCGAGGTCGTCCAGTGCCAGTCCTGCTGCTCCGAGGGCGTGGCGGGTCGCGCGCGCCGCCATCGTCGACGGATGATCGTCCGGGCCGGCCACGGCGCGGGAGTGGAGCCCGGCGCCCGCGACGGCGCCGGCCGGCAGCCCGTAGGCTTGCGCGATCTCCTGCGCATCGAGCCGGGCCTCGGGCACCCACCAGCCGATCGAACGGATGCCGGCTTTCATGAGGCGGTGGCGTCGGCGAACAATGGCCGCAGACTTGCGCGACTGACCTTGCCGCGCGACGTCCGCGGCAGCGCCTGGACAAAAACGATCCGCTGCGGGCATTTGTATGCCGCCAGCTTCTGCCGGGCATGCGACATCAGCGCCGTGCCGGTCAGCGACGCGCCGGCGCGCAGCACGACGCACGACGCCACCGTCTCGCCCAGCAAGGCATCGGGCAGCCCGACGGTACACGCGTCGGCGACCTCGGGGTGGGACATCAGCACGGTATCGACCTCCGCCGGGAAGACGTTCTTGCCGGCCCGGATGATGAGGTCCTTGATGCGCGCGTGCAGCATCAGCGCGCCGGCTTCGTCCAGCTCGCCGATGTCGCCGGTGGACAGCCATCCGTCGCGCAGCACCTGGCCGCTCTGCGCGGAGTCCAGGTAGTAGCCGCTCATGACGCTGGGACTCTTGACCTGGACCTCGCCGTGGTGGCCGGCCGGCAAAGCCTGGCCGTCCGGGCCGACGATGCGGATCTCGCCGTGCAGCGCCTTGCCGACCGAGGTGATGCTGCGCTGCGGGTCCCTTGGCGAGCAGGCGCTCCAGCCGCTGGTTTCCGTGAGGCCGTAGCAGTTCAGCAGCGGGATGCCGAACATGCGCTCGAAGTCGACCGCCTCCTGCGCCGCGAGCGGGGCCGACGCGCAGGTGACGAAGCGCATCGAGGTCGGGCAGTCGACGGGTTGCTTCGCCGCGTGCTGCATCAGCAGCCGCGCCATCGTCGGGACGGACGAGAAGTAGTGGACGCCGTGCGCCTCGATGATGCGCCAGAGCCGGCGCATCAACTCCAGGTCGAAGGGCGGCGCGATCACCAGCGTGCCGCCATAGCCGAAGACGCTGAGGCAATTGCAGATCAGCCCATGGCCGAAATGCGTGGGCAACAGGCACAGCGTCCTGAAGGACTCGTCGAAACTGAACCAGCGGCGGATCGCTTCGATTTTGGCCAGCAGCATCGAGTGCGAATACAGGACCCCCTTGGGGCGGCCGGTGGTGCCCGAGGTATACAGCAGCAGTGCGGGCTGGTCCGGGTTGTCTTGCAGCGTGGCGTCGTCGGGACACCCGTCAACTGGGTCCAGCAGAAGTCCGCACAGCGTCGTCTCGGCGTCCAGCACCGTCATGCCGCCAAACCGTTGCAGGGGGTGGAAGACGGCCTCGCTCTCCTCGGGGACCAGTATCTGGACCGGCCTGGCGTGGTCGACGATGGCCTGCAGTTCGCCTGGAGCGAGCATCGGATCGACAGGCACGGCCACCAAGCCCGCACGGAAGCAACCGAACAGCGCGGCGAAGAACCCGGGCGAGTTCCCGAATGCCAGAAGCACGCAGTCACCCGGACAGCATCCGTTGCGAAGCAGCGCCGTGGCGAAGGCCGTCGCCTGCCAGTCGAGCTCCTGGTAGCTCATCGTGACGCCGAACTCGGCGGTCTTGAGGCAAGGCTTGTCGTGCCACCGCTGCGCGCAAGAGCGGAGCAGGCCATCGAGGGTCATCAACGCCATCGTGTGCCTCACTTGACGATAGCGGCCGCGTCGGCGGCAAGTTGTCCGAGGCCGTCCAGGTCGCGTGTTGCCGGATCGAAGACCTTCGAGAACACCTCGTCGTGGTTTCTAAAAGCCTTGAACTCCAGCGCGTTGCCGGAGGGATCGACGATGAAGAGGGTGGCGTGCTCGCCCGGCAAGCCGATCATCCGGATGTGGGGCGGGTCGAAGAACGGGTAGTCGTGCGACTTGATCCGCTGCGCCAGCTCGCCCCAGGCCTCCCAGTCGAGGTTCATGCCGAAGTGCGGCACCTGGACCGTTTCGCCGTGGAAGGCAGAACGAAACGTAGCGAACAGATTCAGCTCCCCGGGTGGGGCGTCGTGCAAGACCAGGTGGTGGCCGTAGAAGTCGAAGTCGGTGAAGTTGGGCGTGGAGCGGCCTTCCTTGGCGCCCAGCACGTCGCGGTAGAAGGTGCGCGCTGCGGCCAGGTCGCGGACGGGGATCGCGAGGTGGAACTGACTGATGCGGCGGCTCATGCTAGGGCTCCCGCGGCCGTCCCGCGCCAGTCGACGGCGCGGTTCACGCTCACCCGCTGGACGTTCCGCGATTTGACCGAGGCGAAGACGTTCGACCAGAACGCGCTCCACGAGGCCATGCTTTCGCGGTACCCCTGCTCCAGCTCGACGATGTCGGTCGCGCCGCGGCTCACGATCTCTTCGTCGATGAGCTGGCGCGTCTTCAGCCGATGCTCGATGTCGTGCTCCCCGACGTGAAGGTCCCAGAAGGTCCAGTCGACATCGGCGCGCCGTTGGCGAATGAACGGGTTCTTGACGATGTGCTCGTGAAAGCGCGAGAGGTAGACCTGGCACACGCACTCGCCGCCCATGCCGCGCAGGCCCACGCCGTAGGCCGTGCTTGTCCGCGGATCGATGAGCTTGCCGCGGATGCCCTGGAGCATCTCGATGTTGTCCTTGACGGCCAGATCGTCCAGGAGATCGAGCGGAGCGCCGATGCTCTTCAGGAAGTCGTCGTAGAGGCGTGGATGCGCCTTGGCCGGGTCGCCGTTACCCAGCTCGTCGGTGAGGATGTCGGCCAGGAAGCTGCGCAGCTGCCCGTCACGCATCCGAGCGACCAGGATGGCGATGTCCGGAATGTAGTAGATGGTGAAGAACCTGTACTGGATGAGCAGGGACAGGAGGTCGTCCGGATTGGCCGTTTCCGCGTAGGAAAACAGTTCCTTGGCATGGCTGACCGTCTTCTCCTGCAAGTCGTCCGCCAGTTGCCAGAACCGGTCCGCTTCGGCCATGCCGACGTTGTTCGATGCCATGAGGTCGTGCCTCTCTTAAAGGGGTGAAGGGCGTTCGAGCTCCCGCGAATTTGCACGCGGCAAAGCTGGCGCAGCGCCTGGTGACAGGCGGTGCTGGTCGTTGAAGTCAGAGGATTCGTCGCACCGGATGTACCGGCGCGGGCCACCGTCCGCGTGCGGGGCGGTAGGAAACTGCGCGTGGGGCCTTGTCCTCGATCGACGGGCTGTCGTCGGAACTGGGCTGGCGTTGGCGTCGGTCCATGTCGTTCTCTCCCTGTCGCTGCTTGCATGGGGCTGCGAACCAGCGCATTTGAGTCCCGTGTCGCCGGCTCAAGATTTCGTGCATTTCCCGGTGTTCGAAATGCATGAAATCGGGTCGGCTGTCGCGACGCGCTAGAGGCGTCTCGCCAGGTCAATTGCGCGAAGGCCATGGCCCGGAACTGCTCGGCGCACGTCAGCGTGCGCACGCCCGAGTTGCCCGCATAGCGCTGCACGATGCGCGCGAAGCTGGTCCACGGCACGACCCTCCATGACGCAGTCGCTCGACGAATGGCGATCCAAGGCCGCCCAGGTGTTGAAGACCGTGCAGGGCAACGACGGCACCGCGGAGCTGGCGCGGCTGTGACGGCCGGCGGAGATTCGTAGCCCGGATGCAATCCGGGCTACGCATTCCGAGCACTCGCCTTTCGTGGAATACGCCGCGCGCCGTAACATTTGCAATTCTCCCGGCCGCCCAGTCTGGTATCTACTGGGCTGCGCGCTTCAACAGAAGACGCGCCAACACAGAGTGCAGGAGAACTGCCCGAGATGGAGACAAGCAAATCACGAATCCTCGTGGTGGACGATGAGCCCGACATGGTGGCGTTCCTCGAAGACCTGCTGCACAAGGCAGGGTTCGATGCCGACGGCGTGTCCAACGGCGAACAGATGCACGAGGCGCTCGCCAAGCACGCCTACGCGCTGATCCTGCTCGACCTGCGGCTGAAGTCGGAGGACGGGCTGACGCTCGCGCGCGAGCTTCGCCAGCACTCGGCCATCCCGATCATCATGGTCAGCGGCGCAAGCGACGAGACCGACCGCGTGCTGCTGCTGGAGCTCGCCGCCGACGATTTCCTGATCAAACCCTTCAGCCCGCGCGAGCTGCTCGCGCGCGTGCGCGCGGTGCTGCGTCGCTACGCGGTCGAGACCGGCGCCGCGCCGTCGAACGCGCCGCGCCCGCCCAAGCCGGCGTCGCGCGACCACGTGCGCTTCGGACCGTGGGTGCTCGACCTCGCCGAACGTGAACTGGTCCACCAGGACGGCTCGCCCTGCGCGCTGACCCAGGCGGAGTTCCGCCTGCTCGAAGCCTTCGTGCGCCAGCCGCAGCGTGTGTGGACGCGCGACCAGCTGCTCGAGCACACACGGAGCCTGGAAACCGAGGTGTTCGACCGCACGATTGACGTGCTGATCCTGCGGCTGCGGCGCAAGATCGAGCCGAATCCGAAGCACCCTCAGTACATCTGCACCGAGCGCGGGATCGGCTACGTGTTCGCTGCGCAAGTCACACGAGGATGAAATGGGTGCGGCGGCTGCGTTCCTGCGTCGCCTCACGATGGACCGCGTGCGCACGCGTCTCCTGGCGGCGTTCCTCACGCTGCTGGTCGCCGCGATCGCGCTGGCCCTGATGGGCTGGCTCGGCATGCGCAGCATGCAGCGTGAGCTCTCGGGCTACGAGGAGGAGGTGCTGCCGGGCATTGCCCGCGCGCTCGAACTGGCCGAGCGCACCGCGCAGCTGGCGGCGATCGCGCCGCACCTGGCCGAGTCGCGCACCGCGGAAAACCTGGAGACCAATGCGGCCGTGGTGGCGGGCCTGCTCGACGAAATCCGGCGTCGCTCGTCCACGCTGCCGCCGTCGGGGGAACTGCAGCCGGCGATGAGTCGGCGCCTCGAAGGCGTGGACCGCGACCTGTCCAACCTGATCATGCTGACCAAGCTCAGGCAATCGGTCGACGCGCGGCTGGAGCGGCAGATTACGACCTTGGGCAGCCTCGGTACGCGCATCCACGCCACCGGCCGCGGCGGCGCGCCCGATCCGGCGGTGGCCGAACTGTGGTCCAGCCTGGTGCTGGGCGCGACCACCGACAAGGCCGCGACGCTCGGGCGGCTGCAGGCCGACATCGAGGCGCTGCTGTTGGCGGCGCGCCGCCGCCAGGCGTTCGCGCCGTTCGACGCGCGCTTCGTGACCGACCTCGACGCGCTGTCCACCGGTCCCGACAACATCCTCGCGCTGCGGCGCGACCTGCTCGACTACGAAGGCCGCACCAACTACCTCGTGGCGACGACGCGCTCGAACGCCGACCGCCTGAGCGACGAAGTGGCGCAGCACGTGGCGCAGCTGCGGCAAACCGCGGCTACCCGAAACGAAGCGGTGCAGCGGGCCATCCGCTCCGGCGAGACGGGCGTGGCGGTTCTGGCGCTCGTGTGCATCGTGATCGGTCTGGGTGCGACCCGCTACGTGCGCCGGCTGGTCGGCCAGGTGGAGAACATCACACACGTGATGTCGCGCCTGGCGCAGGGCGACACCGCGCAGGCCACGCCGGCGACGACGCGGCGCGACGAGCTTGGCGAGCTGGCCCGCAGCTTCGAGGTCTTCCGCGACAACCTGCTGGCCAAGCAGAAGCTGCTGGCCGACCTGAAGAGCCAGCGCGAGCTGCTGGAGGCGGTGCACGAGAGCCTGACCGACGCGCTCGCGGTCTTCGACGAAGGGCAGCGCCTGATCCTGTGGAACCCGCAGCTCGAGCGCATGCTCGCGGCCCACGGCATCACGCCGCGCGCCGGCGTGATGCGCCGCGAACTCGTCGCGAGCCTGCCGGCGGGAACGACCTGGACGGCGCCCGGCCGCGCCGAGCCGCAGCCGCTGCGGGTCGCCCGGCCCGAAAGCTTCACGATGTACGAGCACGTGGAGCTTCGCCTGCCCGATGGCCAGATGCTCGACCTGCGCAGCCGCGAAATGCCCGACGGCGGCATCGTCTCGTTGATGACCGACGTGACCGCCCGGCGCACGATCGAGGCGCAGCTGCAGCATTCGCAGAAGCTGGACGTGCTGGGCCAGCTCACCGGCGGTGTGGCGCACGATTTCAACAACTACCTCGGCACCATCCTGGGCAATCTGTCGCTGCTCGAAGCCCAGCTGGCCGACGACCCGCAGGCGCATGCGCAATGGCGCAGGGTGCAGCGCGCGGCGGCGAGCGCAGCGGCGCTGACGCGGCGCCTGCTGGCGTTCGCCCGCCGCCAGCCGCTGCAGGCCGAATACGTGCCGATCGACGAGATGGTCGAGGAGATGTGCGACCTGATCGAGTACAGCGCCGGGCCGCAGGTCACGGTCGTCTTCGATCTTCAGTCGGCGCCGCTGCAGGTCCACGTCGACCGCGGCCAGCTCGAGAACGCGCTCTTGAACCTGGTGCTCAACAGCTCGGCCGCGATGCCCGATGGCGGCGAACTGTCGGTGCGCACGCGTTCGCTGGCAGACACCGTGGAGATCCAGGTCGCCGACAGCGGCCGGGGCATCCCCGACAATCAACAAGGGCAGGTCTTCGATCCCTTCTTCACCACGAAGCCGGCGGGCGAGGGCAGCGGCCTCGGCCTGTCCATCGTCTACGGCTTCGTCAAGCAGTCCGGCGGCGAGGTTGCGCTCGCCAGCAAGCAGGGCAAGGGAACGACGGTCACGCTGCGCTTTCCGGCCACCGAGGCTGCGCCCCCGTCGGACGCGGGGCCCACGCTGGCGCCGCCGCCGGCCCCGCGGGCCGGCGTGCATGTGCTGCTGGTCGACGACGACGACGCGTTTCGCGCGACCCTGACCGACATGCTGGTCCGTGAGGGCCTTCGCGTGACGGCGGTGGCGTCGGCCGAGGAGGCTTTGACGCTGCTCGAGCGCGGAGGCTCGGTGGACCTGTTGTTGTCCGACATCTGCCTGGGCTCGGGCATGGACGGTTTGCGCTTCGCCCACCTGGCGCGCGACCGCTGGCCCGAGCTGCCGCTGGGGTTGATGTCCGGCCTGTCGCCGGAACTGTTGCCGAATGCCGAACAATGGGACGCCGGGTTCGCCTTCGTTCACAAGCCGTTCGAACCGGGCACGCTGACTGCTTGGCTGTCCAGGCTTCTGGCGCCCGATGATGCGCGGGTCGCGCCGGCCGCATCCTGATTACAAGGATTGACGCGGGGGCTCAAACATTCGAAATTCGCGGTTCATTCAGGGGCGTTCTGATGCGTCTCACAAACCAGCGCCGGCTGCGGGCAGCCTCGCATGAACATTGGAGACATCGAATGAACAACGTCGCACGTCACGTCATCCGGGCGGCCGTCTTCGCGGCCGCCCTGGGGGCTGCCGCGGCTCATGCCGCGTCGATCAAGATTTCTTGCGTGGCCGTCGGCCAGGAGCTGGAATTCTGCAAGGCCACCGCCGAAGCCTGGGCCAAGAAGACCGGCAACGAGGTCCAGGTGGTCACGCCGCCGAACGATGCCAGCGAGCGCTTGGCGCTGTACCAGCAAGTGCTGTCCGCCGGCTCCGACAAGATCGACGTGCTGCAGGTCGACGTGATCTGGCCCGGTCTGCTCGGCAACCACCTGCTCGACCTGAAGCCGTACACGAAAGGGGTCGAGAAAGACCACTTCGAGGGCTTCATCGCGAACAACACCAATAACGGCCGCCTCGTCGCGATGCCGTGGTTCACGAACGCCGGGCTGCTGTTCTACCGCAAGGATCTCTTGCAGAAACACGGCCAGACAGTGCCGGTGACCTGGGAGGACCTGAGCGCGTCGGCCAAGAAGATCCAGGACGCTGAACGAGCCGCCGGCAACGACAAGATGTGGGGCTACGTCTGGCAGGGCCGGGCGTACGAGGGGCTGACCTGCGATGCGCTGGAGTGGGTCGCGAGCTACGGCGGCGGCTCCATCGTCGAGCCGGACGGCAAGGTCAGCATCCGCAACGCGAACGCAGCCAAGGCGCTGCAGATGGCGGCGTCGTGGGTCGGCACGATCTCGCCGACCGCCGTGCTGAACTATGCCGAAGAAGAGGCGCGCGGCGTCTTTCAGGCCGGCAACGCGGTGTACATGCGCAACTGGCCCTACGCCTGGTCGCTGGCGCAGAGCGACGACAGCGTGATCCGCGGCAAGGTCGGCGTGGCCGTGCTGCCCAAGGGTGGCGCGGACGGGCGCCATGCGGCCACGCTGGGCGGCGAGTCGCTGGCGGTGTCGAAGTACTCCAAGCACCCGGCGGCGGCGGCCGACCTGGTGATGCACATGACGAGCGCCGCGGTGCAGAAGGACCGCGCGCTGCGCGGCTCGTTCAATCCGACGATCGGCGCGCTGTACCAGGACCCGGAGATCCTGAAGGCCAACCCGTTCATGGGCGAGCTCTACGGCACGTTCACGAACGCGATCGCCCGCCCGACCACGGTGACCGGCCCGCGCTACAACCAGGTCAGCAACCAGTTCTGGAACGCTGCGCACGAGGTGCTTTCCGGCCGCTCGCGCCCGAACGATGCGCTGATGCGCCTGGAAGGCGCGCTGAACCGCCTGAGCCGCGGCGGCAAGTGGCAGTGACGATCCTGCGCGTTCGCTGAGATCCCCGCCGTGAAACCCGTTGCGAGTGGCCTGGCGGCGCTGCGCGTGCGCCGCGCCTGGCTGATGCTGGGCCCGATGTTGGTTGTGCTGCTGCTGGTGGCCGGCTGGCCGCTGGGCCGCACGATCTGGTTCAGCCTGACCGATGCCGAGCTGTCGCTGCTCGGCGTGCACGGCTTCGTCGGGCTGGACAACTACATCGGCGAATACGGCCTGGTGTGGGACGCCGAATGGTGGCGCTCGGTGCGCAACACGATGGTGTTTGCCGGCTTGTCGGTGGCGCTGGAAACCGTGCTGGGCCTGGGTGTTGCGCTGCTGCTGAACCAGCCGTCGCGGCTTCGCACGGCGCTGCGCGCGGCGTTGCTGGTGCCCTGGGCGATCCCGACGGTCGTGTCCGCGAAGATGTGGAGCTGGATGCTGCACGACCAGTTCGGCATCGTGAACCACTACCTGCTGGCGCTGGGCGTTCTGAGCGTGCCGCTCGCGTGGACGGCCGACCCGGACCTGTCGCTGTTCACGATCATCGCGGTCGACGTCTGGAAGTCCACGCCCTACATGGCTTTGCTGATCCTCGCTGCACTGCAGATGGTGCCGGTGGACTGCTACGAGGCCGCCAAGGTCGACGGCGTGCCGCGCTGGACGGTGTTCCGCCGCGTCACGCTGCCGCTGATCCTGCCTGGCGTGATGGTCGCGATGATCTTCCGCACCCTCGACGCGATGCGCGTCTTCGACCTGATCTACGTGATGACCTCCAACAGCCGCGACACCAAGAGCATGTCGGTTTACGTGCGCGAACAGCTGATCGACTTCGGGCTCGTCGGCTACGGCTCGGCGGCGGCCACGCTGCTGTTCTTCATGATCGCGCTGGTGACGATCGTGTGCATGGGGATCATGCGGCGCAGCGTCGAGAAAGCGGCCGCATGAGCATCGTCATGAAAGCCGAGTCGAGCAGCAAACCCCTGCGGACGCCGTCCATCCGCACGCTCCCCTGGGGCCGCATCGGCTACTACGCGGCGTCCCTGCTGTTCATCTTCGTCTCCGTTTTCCCCCTCATCTACGCGCTGTCGAGCTCGCTCAAGCGCAGCACCGGCCTGTTCTCGCCCGAGCTGCTGCCCGAGAAGCCGACGATCACCAACTACACGAGCATCTTCGCCGAGCAGCCGTTCGGGCAGAACCTCTTGAACTCGGTGATCGTCGCCGGCAGCGTCGTCACGCTGTCGCTGATCCTGAGCCTGATGGCGGCCTGGGCGCTCGGCCGCGTGGAATTCCGCGGCCGCGGCACCTTGCTGATGGTGATCCTGTCGGCCTCGATGTTCCCGCAGGTCGCGGTGCTGTCGGGCATGTTCGAGCTGGTGCGCTTCTTCGGCCTGTACGACCACCTCGGCGCGCTGATGATCGCCGACCTGATGCTCACGCTGCCGTTCACCGTGTGGGTGCTTGTGACCTTCATGCGGCAGATGCCCAAGGAGCTCGAGGAAGCGGCCGCGATGGACGGGGTGGGCGTGTTCACGCTGATCTTCCGCATCTTCATGCCGCTGTTGTGGCCCGCGGTCGTCGCGACCGGGCTGCTCGCGTTCATCGCGGCGTGGAACGAGTTCCTCTTCGCGCTGACCTTCACGCTGTCCACCGAGATGCGCACGGTGCCGGTGGCCATCGCGCTGATCAGCACGCCCAGCGGCTTCGAGCTGCCGTGGGGAAAGATCATGGCCGCGTCCGTCATCGTCACGCTGCCGCTGGTGCTGCTCGTCGTCTATTTCCAGCGCCTGATCGTGTCCGGCTTGTCGGCCGGAGCGGTGAAGGGCTAAGGATGTCCCACTTCCGAGGCGCCTTCGGCGCTCCCCCTCAAGGGGGCGCCGTTCATCCTGAGGTATCGAAGGACACCAGCGGACCGGCGGAGCCGGATCCGCGGTGTCTGCTTGGTTCGAGCCACCCGCGTCACCTTTGAAAACCCATATGTCGGGAGTTGTCATGTTGCAGTCATCCACCGTGGGCACGCCGCCCGCCCAAATCGACCCGGAGTTCGAACGCATCGACGGCGAGGCGCTGCCCGCTGCCGTCGATGCGCAGCGAGACGAATGGTGGGTCGGCGCTTCGATCTACCAAATCTATCCGCGCAGCTTCCAGGACAGCAACGGCGACGGCATCGGCGACCTGCGCGGCATCGCGATGCGGCTGCCCTACGTCGCCTCGCTCGGTGTCGATGCGATCTGGATCTCGCCGTTCTTCAAGTCCCCGATGCACGACTTCGGCTACGACATCAGCGACTACTGCGACGTCGACTCGCGCTTCGGCACGTTGGCCGACTTCGACGCCCTGGTCGCCGAGGCGCACCGCCTGAAGCTGCGCGTGCTGATCGACCTCGTGCTCAGCCACACGGCGGCCGAGCACCTTTGGTTCGCCGAGAGCCGGCAAAGCCGGGACAACGCAAAGGCCGACTGGTACGTCTGGGCCGATGCGCTGCCCGACGGCTCGCCGCCGAACAACTGGCTGTCGATCTTCGGCGGCAGCGCCTGGCAGTGGGACACACGCCGGCGCCAGTACTACATGCGCACCTTCTTGAGCTCGCAGCCGGACCTGAACTACCACTGCCCCGCGGTGCAGGACGCCGTGCTCGACGTCGTGCGCTTCTGGCTAGCCCGCGGCGTCGATGGCTTCCGCTTCGACGTCGTCAATTTCTACTTCCACGACGCGCAGCTGCGCTCCAACCCGCCGCAGCCGGAAGGCCGCTTCGCCGCCGCGGTGCCGCGCGACAACCCGTATGCGCTCCAGCGCCACCTCTACGACAAGACGCAGCCGGAGAACCTCGAGTTCCTGCAGCGGCTGCGCCGGCTGCTCGACAGCCGCCCGGGCATCACCAGCATCGGCGAGATCGGCGACGACGAGCAGTACGCGACGCTGGCGCGCTACACCACCGGCGGCCGGCTGCACATGGCCTACACCTTCAACCTGATGGAGCGCGACTGCTCGGCCCGCTTCATTCACGGCGTGCTCGACGAGTTCTTGCGCGAGGCCGGTGACGCCTGGGTCTGCTGGGCGCTGAACAACCACGACGTGACGCGTGTCGTCACGCGCTGGCAGGCGCTGATGGGCGGCGGCGCGCAGGTGGCGCCGCTGCTGCTCGCGCTGCTCGGTTCGCTGCGCGGCTCGATCTGCCTGTACCAGGGCGAGGAGCTGGGGCTCACCGAGGCGCAGGTTCCGTTCGAGCTGCTGCAGGACCCCTACGGCAAGGCGATGTGGCCGGCCTTTACCGGTCGCGACGGCTGCCGCACGCCGATGCCGTGGCACTCGCAGGCGTCGCACGGCGGCTTCAGCGACGCGCCGCCGTGGCTGCCGGTGTCGGCCGAGCACCTGCTGGCCGCGGTGGATGTTCAGCTCGCGGTGCCCGATTCGGTGCTGCGCCGCTACCAGGGCTTTCTGCGCTGGCGGCAGCAGATGCCCGCGCTGCGAACCGGCACGATGGCGCTGCTCCGGGCGCACGACCAGGTTGTCGCTTTCGAGCGCCGGCTCGACCAGACGCGCGTGCTGTGCGTGTTCAATCTGTCGAACGAGGAGGCGCGTTACCAGATCGGCGACGACGTCGACGTGCGACCGATCGACGGACACGGATTCCTCGGCCACTGGGACGGATTCGAGATCGTACTGCCGCCGCACCAGGCCTTCTTCGGGCGGCTCGTGCCGTTCGACATCACCCAATTCGACTGAAACCCGCCATGTCCAGCATCCAGCTCCGCGACGTCTGCAAGCAATTCGGCCAGGCGACCATCCTCAACGGCATCAGCCTGACCATCGACCCGGGCGAGTTCTGCGTCTTCATCGGGCCGTCGGGCTGCGGCAAGTCGACCTTGCTGAGGCTGATCGCAGGGCTGGACGACGCGACCTCCGGCGAGATCGAGATCGACGGCACGGTCGTCAACGCCTTGCCGCCGGCCAAGCGCAACGTGGCCATGGTGTTCCAGAGTTATGCGCTGTATCCGCACATGACGGTGCACGAGAACATGGCGTTCGGGCTGCGCCACCAGAAGATGCCGGCCGCGGAAATCGAGCGCCGCGTGGCCGAGGCGTCGCGCATCCTGCACCTCGACGGCCTGCTGCAGCGGCGCCCGCGCGACCTGTCCGGCGGGCAGCGCCAGCGAGTCGCCATCGGCCGCGCGATCGTGCGCAAGCCCAAGGTGTTCCTGTTCGACGAGCCGCTGTCCAACCTCGACGCGGCGCTGCGCGTTCAAACACGCGTCGAGATCGCCAAGCTGCATCGCGAGCTCGGTTCGGCGAGCATGGTGTATGTCACCCACGACCAGGTCGAGGCGATGACGCTGGCCGACAAGATCGTGCTGCTTCAGCCGCTGGCCGGCCGCGCGGACGCCTTGAGCGTCGCGCAGGTGGGGCATCCGCTGGAGCTGTACCACCATCCCGCGAACCGATTCGTCGCCGGGTTCATCGGGTCGCCCTCGATGAACTTCATCGAGGGCAGCGTGAGCGGCGTAACGGGCAGCGGCATCACCGCCCGGGTGGGCGGGCTGGACTGCGGGGCCCAGGTGCAGCCGAAGGGACTGGAAGTCGGCGAGGCGGTCACGCTGGGCATTCGCCCGGAGCACGTGCAGGTGGGCGAGGGCCCGCTGCGCGCGCGGGTGAACCACGTCGAGCGGCTCGGGGAGTTGAGCTACCTCTATCTGGACGTGAACGGCTCCACCGCCCCTTTGCTTGCGAAGACGCAGCGCGACGACATCACGATCGACGACAGCGTGCCGTTCTCGCTGCCGCCGGAAGCGATGCACGTATTTCGGGCGGATGGGTCGGCGCAGCCGCGGCCGGGGCGCTAGGGTCATACCGGCGAACGCCCATACGCGCCGACCCGCCGTCACCCCGCTCGCCCCCTCCCGCCGTCACCCCGGCGAAAGCCGGGGTCCACTGGTGGAGTGCCCCCTGCTGGAGTGCTTCCGAGCAGGTTGATTTGTTCGTGTTGCAAGCCGGGTCCCGCCCCGGCGGGCGGGCAACTTTCATTTGCTGGCCCAAATGAAAGTCACCAAAGCAAAGGGCCTGAATGCAACACCTCTCACTTTCACCGTTGACGACGGGACGTCGGCCCAGCGGGCCACTTTTGACCGCCGAGGCACATCGAACCACCGGCCCGCTCGTCAA
>DATKCI010000186.1:0-5165 GCA_035513255.1 Piscinibacter sp.
TGCTCGGGCACGCTCGAAAAACTCTCAGCCTCTGACCCTCCCGGCTACTGGGCCAGAAACCCCCCCCTTATCCCCGAATCCGAAACCGGCCCCGCTTCGACAATTTCTCCATGCCACACGCCCGTGCGGGCTTCGTTGTCGCACCGGCGTTGAACCCAAGGAGAAAACATGTCCGCTGCTGCCGCCGAGACCGTCGAAGACGGTGAAGCGCCCGCACCCCCGAAACGGGGCAAGAAGAAGCTGGTTCTTCTGATCCTCGTGTTGCTGCTGGTGCTGGGCGGCGCTGGCGTCGGCGGCGTGGTGTTTCTGCAGAAGAAGCGGATGGCCGCCGAAGCGGCGGCGTTGGCCGAGGACGGCGAAGCGCCGATCGGGCAGGCCGAGCGCCGGCGGGAAGTGCGCACGACGCCGCCCACCTTCTTGCCGCTGGACCCGTTCATCGTCAATCTGGCGGACCGGGACGTCGACCGCTTCGCCCAGATCGGCATCACGCTGGAACTCGAGGACCCGAAGGCCGGCGACCGGCTGAAGGCCTACATGCCGGCGATCCGCAACGGGATCCTGATGGTGCTCGCGCACAAGACCTCGCAGCAACTGCTCGGACGCCCCGGCAAGGAAGCGCTCGCCGCGGAGATCCTGCGCGAGTCGATGCGGCCGCTGGGCATCGACGCGGACGAAGAAATCAAAGGCGAGGTCGACCCCGAGGAACGGCCCGTGCGCCAGGTCCACTTCTCGAGTTTCATCATCCAATAACACTGCGAACCGCGATGAACCAGCAAATCCTCTCGCAAGACGAAGTCGATGCCCTGCTGCAGGGCATCACCGGGGAAAGCCAGAAGCTGGAGCAGGAGGAAGTCCCCAGCGGGGGCGTGCGCGACTACAACCTCGCGAGCCAGGAACGCATCGTCCGCGGCCGCATGCCGACGATGGAGATCATCAACGAGCGCTTTGCGCGCAACGTGCGCATCGGCCTGTTCAACTTCATCCGCAAGAGCCCCGAGATCTCGATCGGCCCGATCAAGGTGCAGAAGTACAGCGCCTTCCTGCGCGAGATCGTCGTGCCGACCAACTTCAACATCGTCTCGGTGCGCCCGCTGCGCGGCTCAGGCTTGATCGTCTGCGACCCGACGCTCGTGTTCTCGGTGATCGACGCCTTGTTCGGCGGCGCCGGCAAGTTCCACACCCGCATCGAGGGACGCGACTTCTCGCCGACCGAGCAGCGCATCATCACGCGGCTGGTCGAGGTGGTGACGCAGGAATACAAGAAAGCCTGGGCCGGCATCTACCCGCTGGAGCTCGAATACCAGCGCTCCGAGATGCAGCCGCAGTTCGCCAACATCGCCACCCCGAGCGAGATCGTCGTCGCGACCTCGTTCACGCTGGAGATCGGCGACACCACCGGCACGATCCATTTCTGCACGCCGTACGCCACCTTGGAGCCGATACGCGACGTGCTGTATTCGACGATCCAGGGCGACAGCAACGAACCCGACCGCCGCTGGGTCAACCTGCTCAAGCAGCAGATCCAGTCGGCCGAGGTCGACCTCGTCGCCGAGCTCGCGAGCGCCCCGGCCACGGTGGAGCAGCTGCTCGCCTTCAAGCCGGGCGACTTCATCGAGCTCGACCTGCAGCCCGGAATCCAGGCCAAGGTGGCCGGCGTGCCGATTCTCGACTGCCACTACGGCACCTCCAACGGCAAGTACGCGCTGAAGATCGATCAACTGTTGACCAGCTCCAACCTGAGCTGGCTGGGAGCCCAGAATGCCGCCTGACAATTCCGCCCTGCCCAGTGGCGAGATGAGCGAAGAAGACAAGATGGCCGCCGAGTGGGCCGCCGCGCTCGCCGAATCCGGCCCCGCGGCGGAAACCGCCGGCACCGAATTGCAGACGCAGGCCGAGCAGGTGTCGCCGGCCTCGTTCCAGAACTTCTCGTCGGGTGCCGGCCCCACGGCCGGCAACGACATCAACATGATCCTGGACATCCCGGTGCAGCTCACCGTGGAGCTGGGCCGCACGCGCATCCCCATCAAGCACATCCTGCAATTGGCGCAGGGCTCGGTGGTCGAACTCGAGGCGATGGCCGGCGAGCCGATGGACGTGCTGGTCAACGGCTACCTGATCGCCCAGGGCGAAGTGGTCGTCGTGAACGACAAGTTCGGCATCCGACTGACCGACATCGTCACGCCGAGCGAGCGGATGCGCCGGCTGAGCCGCGGCTGATCACGTAGCCCGGATGAAATCCGGGAGCAGCGCCCCGCCGACAACCCCGGATTTCATCCGGGCTACGAACATCCTCCCATGACCTCCACCGGCTTCTCATCCCTGCTCTGGTTCCTCGCGATCATCGCGATGATCCCCGTGGCGCTGTGGCTGCTCAAGCGCACGCCGATGGGCGGCGCCACCTCGCAGGGCGTGCTGCGCAGCGTGGCCGTGCTGCCGATCTCGCCGAGCCAGCGGCTCGTGACGGTCGAAGTCGGCAGCGGCAGCGAGCGCCGCTGGCTGGTGCTGGGTGTCACGCCGCAGAACATCACGACCTTGCATTCGATGCCGCCGCAAGACGACGTCTTCCCGCCGACCGCGACGGCCGCCCCGCCCTTCGCCCAGCTGCTCGGCCGCTTCCGCCAGGACAAAGGGCCGCTGCGGTGAGCGCCAGACGCGCGATTTCGTCGCACTCGCTGCGCCGTGCCGGCCTGCTCGCCGGCTTGTCGTTGTTGTCGGCGCTGCCTTGCGCGGCTTTAGCACAAAGCACCGGCGGCGCCAGCCTGCCACTGCTGATCGGGCAGAGCGCCGGCAGCACCAGCTACTCGGTGCCGATCCAGACGCTGCTGTTCTTCACCGCACTGAGCTTTCTGCCGGCCGTGCTGCTGCTGATGACCGGCTTCACGCGCATCGTCATCGTGCTGAGCCTGCTGCGCCAGGCGCTCGGCACGCAAGCCGCGCCGCCGAACCAGGTGATCGTCGGACTGAGCCTGTTCCTCACGTTCTTCGTGATGGGCCCGACGATCGACAAGGTCTACGCCGAGGCCTACCAGCCCTATGCCGAGAACCGGATCGCCTTCGACGAGGCGCTCAAACGCGGCGAGGTGCCGATGCGCGAGTTCATGCTGAAACAGACACGCCAGAGCGACGTGATGCTGTTCGCCCGGCTCGCGAAGATCGACGCCGCCGTGCCCGCCGCCGAGGTGCCGTTCAAGGTGCTGGTGCCGGCCTTCGTGACGAGCGAGCTGAAGAGTGCCTTCCAGATCGCCTTCCTGATCTTCATTCCGTTCCTGATCATCGACATGATCGTCGCGAGCGTGCTGATGAGCCTGGGCATGATGATGCTGAGCCCGGTGCTGGTCGCGCTGCCGTTCAAGCTGATGCTGTTCGTGCTGGCCGACGGCTGGAACCTGCTGCTGGGTTCGCTGGCGGCGAGCTTCGCCACCTAGGAAGAGCCATGGATTCCCAGCAAGTCTTCACCTTCGGTCAGCAGGGCCTGTACATGCTGCTGACGATCGCCTCGCCGGTGCTGCTGACCGTGCTGGCGGTCGGCCTGATCGTCAGCATCTTCCAGGCGGCCACGCAGATCCACGAGGCCACGCTGTCGTTCGTCCCGAAGATCGTCGCCGCGGTCGCGGTGCTGGCGATCGCCGGACCGTGGATGCTGACGACCTTGGTCGAGTACCTGCAACGCACGCTGCAGGCGATTCCGACGGTGGTGGGTTGACGTGGAGATGGAGATGGGTCATGCCCCCCGCCGCGTCATCCCGGCGAACGCCGGGATCCACTGCCTGCACGACAAAGAACCATTGAGGCCGCGCAACGAGTGGATCCCGGCTTTCGCCGGGATGACGTTCGTCTCGCGATGCTGACCTTCACCGAAGCCCAGGTCCTCGCCTGGATCAGCCCGCTGTTGTGGCCGTTCCTGCGTGTGCTGGCCCTCTTCAGCGCGATGCCCGTGATCGGGCAGCGCAGCGTGCCGATGCGGCTGCGTGTGGCGCTGGCCTTTTTGATCGCGCTCAGCGCCCAGGCTTCGCTGCCGGAGATGCCGGTGGTGGCGCTCGATTCGGCGCTCGCGTTGCTGCTGGTGATCCAGCAGGTGCTGATCGGCCTCACGCTCGCTTTCGCCGCGCGCATCGTCTTCGCCGCGATCGAATTCGCCGGCGAGATCGTCGGCCTGCAGATGGGCCTGAACTTCGCCGGCTTCTTCGACCCGATGACCGGCGGCCAGGCCACCGCCGTCAGCCGCTTCTTCGGCGTCTCGGTCGGGTTCCTGTTCATCGTCATCAACGGCCACTTGCTGATGATCGCCGCCGTGGTGCAGAGCTTTCACGCCTTCCCGGTCGGGCCGGAGCCGTTCGCATTCCTGCGCGCGGTGCAGCCGCATGTTTTCGGCGCCGAGATCTTTAGCCTGGGACTGTGGATCGCCCTGCCGCTGATCGCGATGCTGCTGTTCGTCAACCTCGTGCTGGGCATCATCGCCCGCGTCGCGCAGCAGATGAACATCTTCGCGATCGGTTTTCCGATCACGCTCAGCGTCGGCCTGCTCGGTGTGCTGCTGACGCTGCCGATGCTGCAGGTGCCGTTCACGATGGCGCTGGAGCGCATGCTGTCGCTCTTCCAGTGACTCGGCTGCCGTCCGGCCGCACACCGGAGCGGACGGACTTCACGCTGCGCGGGGAACTCCCGTCCCCTTTCGTCACCCCGGCGAAAGCCGGGGTCCACTGCGCGAGGAGAAGCTTCCACTCGCGTCGTCACCCCGGCGAAAGCCGGGGTGCACGGGTGGAGTGTGCTTCCGAGTGGGTTGATTTGTTCGTGTTGCAAGCCGGGTCCCGGCCCGGTAGCCGGGTAACTTTCATTTGCTGAAAGTCACCAAAGCAAAGGGCCTGACATCAGGCCGTGCACGTGGCTAATCGGCCCAGCGGGCCACTTTTGACGGCCGAGACACATCGAACCGCCTGACCCTTGTTGTTTCGGTCCGAAGCGGACCGAATACCAATACCAAGACCAATACCAACACCAATGCAAATACCAAGATCGATACCCGGACTAAGGGCGACGCGCAGCGGGCCCGTAGTTGACGAGCGGGCCGGTGGTTCGATGTGTCTCGGCCGTCAAAAGTGGCCCGCTGGGCCGATTAGCCACGTGCACGGCCTGATGTCAGGCCCTGTGCTTTGGTGACTTTCAGC
>DATKCI010000187.1:0-46271 GCA_035513255.1 Piscinibacter sp.
GCTCTTTTCCATGAACGCGCCGAACAGCACGAAGAGCATCACGTAGCTGGCCGAGACACCCAAGGTGGAGCCGAAGATGCCTTCGGTCGACAGGTACAGCTGCTCCATCAGCATGTCGGGCGTGACATGCGTGAAGCCGACCGCGTAGACGAGAAAGGCGAGGGCGGTCAGCGGCAGCGCCCAGCCGATGACGCGGCGCGTGGCTTCGATGATCACAGCGACCGCGAGCACCGCGTAGAACCGGTCTTGCGGCGTCAGGTCGTCGATGTAGATGATGCGGTTGATGAAGTAGTCGTAGTGGATGAAGATGTGCAGCACGGCCGCCCAGCCGGCCGCGAGCAGCAGCGCGTCGGCGATGCGCCACGCGCTGCCCACGCCCGGACGGATCGGGTAGAGGATGAAGACCAGCGTCAGCGCGAACAGCAGGTGGGTGCCGCGGAAGATCAGCGCTTCGGGCGGACCGAACGCCGCGACGTACATGTGGTACAGCGACATCGCCACGGCGATCAGCGTGACCACACGACGCAACGCGCTCAGCGCGGGGTCGCTGGCCGGCGCTTCGTCGGAGCGGATGGGGGTCATCGGTGCAGACAACGGCGTTCCCTCTGGCAACACGCGACGGCTTCATGCGGTTCGGCAATCGCGCGACAGCCGGGCGGCGCAGGCGCTGCCCGGCTGTCGGCCGGTGGAGGAAAAAGGCGTGACTAGATCGCGCCCACTTCCTTGTAATAGCGGGCGGCGCCCTTGTGCAGCGGCACGCCGATGTCGATCGCCATCATCTTCGGCGTGAGGCCGGTGATCGGCTTGACGACTGCGGCCATCGCGCCGACGTTGTCGGCCATGGCCTTGGTCATCTTGTAGACCGTTTCTTCAGGCAGGTCGCAAGCGGCAATGACGTGCGTGGAATAACCGATCACGTCGACGTCGCTGGTCTGCTTCGGATAGGTGCCGGCCTTGATCGTGAGCTTGTTGTAGCCGGGGTTCTCCTGCTTCAATGCGCCCATCGTCTTGTCGTCGACCGGCACCAGCGTCACGTCGCGTGCGCTGGCGAGGTCCATCAGCGCGGAGGCCGGCGCGGTCGTGCCCATCGTCATCACCTGCGCGTGGCCGTCCTTCATCAGTGAGACGGCGTCGGTGTAGGAGGCCTGGAAGTTGGCCTTCGCGAGCGAGTCGTAGCTCATGCCGTTGAGCTTGAGCACCGTGGCGGTCAGCACCTCGGCGGTGTTGCCCTTGGGCTGCGTGACCAGCGTCTTGCCTTTGAGGTCCGCCAGCGACTTCACGTTCGCGTCGGCCAATGCGGCGACCTGGAAGTACTGCGGGTAGAGGTTGGCGACCTGGCAAACCTTGGTCACCTGCTTCGGGTACGGTGCGCGGCCGGCGATGCCGTCCACCGTGGTGGAGGAGTTGGCAAAGCCGATCTGCGCCTTGCCCTCGTCGACGCCGCGCACGTTGGCGATCCCGGCGCCGGGGGTTTGCTGGATCTGCAGGCCCGGGACCGATTGTTCCCACAGGTTCTTCAGGGCACCGCCGAGCGGAATCCATGATCCGCCTTGCGGTCCGGTCATGAAGGTCACTTGCTGAGCGGCGGCCGGAGCGGCCGCCGTGAGCGCACAGGCCAAGGCGATACCGAGTTTCGAGAGCGTGAGCATGTCTTGTCTCCTGAAAGTTGAACGCAACCCGCTCGTCGGCGGCTTTTGTACGATGATTGTGTACGATGATTCTGTGGCCCGTTCCGGGAGGAGTCAATCGGCGAACATCCCGGGGTGCGAGGGCTCGCCCCGGGCGAACCGACACGAGGAGAAGCGTCGATGACCCAGGTCCATTGCCTGCCCGCGCCACGCCTGCGCGCCGCGATGAGCGAGCTGGTGCGCGGCTTCGGCAGCGAGACGCGCGAAGTGGAGCAGGTCGTGGAGAACCTCGTCGAGGCCAACCTGACCGGCCACGATTCGCACGGCGTCGGCATGCTGCCGCGTTATGCCGACGCCTGGCTCGAGGGCGGGTTGCGGCCGAACGCCCATGTCGCGATTCGCACCGACGGCGGAGCGATGCTCGCACTCGATGGGCAGGCCGGTTTCGGGCAGGTGATCGGCCATGAAACGATGCGCCTGGCGATCGAGCGCGCGCAGCGCCACGGCAGCTGCATCGTCGCGCTCGCGAACGCGCACCACTTGGGCCGCATCGGCGCCTGGGCCGAAATGGCGGTTGCTGAAGGGTTGGTGGCGCTGCACCTCGTCAACGTGATTTCGCGGCCTATCGTCGCGCCGTGGGGCGGCGGCGCGGCACGCTTCGGCACCAATCCGTTCACGCTCGGCATCCCGGTGCCGGGAGGCGAGCCGATCGTGCTCGACTTCGCCACGAGCGTCGTCGCGCAGGGAAAGACGCGCGTTGCGCACAACAAGGGCGAAGCGCTCGCGCCGGGCCGCCTGCTCGACGACCGGGGCCGCCCCACGACGGACCCGAAGTACGGCGTGGAGGAGCCGCTCGGTGCGCTGCTGACCTTCGGCGAGTACAAGGGCTTCGGCCTTGCGCTGGCCTGCGAGCTGCTCGGCGGCGCGCTGGCCGCCGGGATGGCGGTGCATGGCCCGGCGGACGGCAGCCGCCGGGTCCTCAACGGCATGTTGACGATCGTCTTCGATCCGAACCGGCTGGCCGACGTGTCGGTGTTTGCCCGCGAGGCGCAGGCCTGTCTCGACTGGGTTCGGTCGGCGCCGCCGCAGCCGGGCTTCGAGCGTGTGCGGCTGGCCGGAGAGCCGGAGCGCGAGTGTCGCGCGGCGCGTCTCGCACATGGGATTCCGCTGGACGCGACGACCTGGAAGGAGCTGCTCGCCGCGGCGCAGAAACTCGGGCGCTCGCCGTCGGAGCTGAACCGGCTCGCCGGGATCTGATCGCGCCGGTCGTTCAGATCGGCCGCACGCCGACCAGCCACTGGTGCAGCCCGCCGATGAACAGCCCGTAGATCGCGAGCCCGCCGACCACCGCGATCACGTCGTTGGCCCGGCTCGGCGGCGCGCCGGGCACCGGGCGGGCAGGGCGGCGCTTCAGCGAGATGCGGTCGACGACCGCCCACGCGAGGAAGCCGCCGAACAGCAGCACGTCGGCGAGCATGCCGTTGGCCAGCAGGTGGGCAAACGCCCACAGCTTCACCGAGGCGAGCATCGGGTGCTTGGTGACCGCCTTGATGCGCCCGGGCAGGTAGGCGGCGATCAGCAGCGGAAACACCGGCAGCAGCAACAGCAGCGCGACGTGCCGCATCCAGGTCGGCGGGCTGTAGAGGACGATCGGCGTTTCGCGGGCGATGCCGTAACCGACGATCAGCAGCACGAACCCGGCGATCGCGAGCACGGAGTAGACGCCTTTCCAGGCCTTCTCGCCACGCAGCGCCACCTGCGCGTCGCGCCATTGCGGCGCGACGATGGACACCGAGTGAATGCCCAGGAACAGAACGAGCCCCACGATCAACCACGTCATCGCATGTTTCCTTCACGCCGCGAGCCGGCCGGCGCAAGTGTCTGCAGGGGGACACGCGCCGTCAAGGGGACGGCGATCCGCGCATCGGCGTCGACGGGCTACTGCCGAAGAGGGAGGCAGACGCGAAAGCTCGGCGTGGCGGGGCTGCGGACGACTTCGATGCGGCCTCGATGCTTGTCGATAATGGCTCGCGCCACCAGCAGTCCGCTGTCGCGGCCGACGACCGGACGCGCATGCGCGGCCAGCGGGCTGCCGTGCTGCCGCGACGACAGTGCGCTTCCGGCGATCTCCACCCAGAGTCCATCCGCCTGCGTACCGGTGGCGATGCGGATCTCGCCGTCGCCGGCCAGGTCGTGCGCCACGCAAAGAACCAGGTTCATGAACGCCAGATTCAACTCCGCCGGCAAGCACTCGATTTCGCGTACCGCATCCGGGTCATAGTCCTTGCGGATCGACAGCCCTTGCCTGAGCTCGCACGAGAGCATGCTCAACGTGCTGTCGAGACCGCGGTGGAGGTCGACGCACTGCCAGCCGAGGGATGCACCGCAGGATGCCGTGAAGTGCACCAACGCGCGAACCGTCTCCGCCACCCGGGCCAGACCTTCGCGGGACTCGCGCACCAGGTCGGCCATGTCCGACTGCAAAAACGCCAGCTCAGCCTGGCGCGCAGCGCGGTCGACGGGCGCGTCGAGCGCCATCAACCGCGACACCTCGCTGACATGGCGATCCAGTGCCCCGAGGTTGGCGAACACGAAGGCGATCGGATTGTTGATTTCGTGCGCCACCGTGGCCGCCAGCCGGCGCGAGGTGGTCGTGGTCTCCGACAGCAGCGCATCGTTCTCCACAGCCAGCCGCCGATTCACACCGCGAAGCGACAAATGCGCGCCCACGCGGGCCAGCACCTCGTCGGCCTGGAACGGCTTGGCGATGTAGTCGACCCCGCCGACCTCGAAGCCGGCGAGTTTGTCGCGCGTCTCGGCCAGCGACGACATGAAGATGACCGGGATGTCGCAGGTGGACGCATCGGCCTTCAGGCGGCGGCAGGTTTCGTAGCCGTCCATGCCGGGCATCACCACATCCAGCAGGATCAGGTCGGGCCGCTTGGACCGCGCGCAGGCGATGGCATCGGCGCCGGTCTGCGCAGCCAAGGCCGCATAGTTGCCCAGCAGGAGCAAATCGCGCATCACGTCCACGTTGATCGGCGTGTCGTCGACGATGAGGATGGCGGGGCTGTGCGCCGCCTGGGTGTCTTGCGGACTTGACGGATTCATGCGTCGAGGCCTGTCCGTTTCGCTCGGAAGGTGGTGGGGCTAGGCGGTCGAAGCCGCGAAGGTGGGGGTATCCAGCGGTATTTCGGCGCTGCGCTCGGGAACTTGAGACAGAGCACTCGCCGACCGCGCTTCGCGGCCCCGAATGTCGTCGGCGTGCAGGGAGCGACGCCCCGCTTTTCATCACCATTTGGCACGAACCCGCTCGGCAGCCGGCATGCGGCTTCAGCTTCTGCTGCGCCTGACCGCTGCGCCCGCGTCGCTGAAGGTCCTGCTGGTGGACGACTCGCGGACCAGCCGAGTGCACCGTGCGCCCGCAGCACCACGACGGCGACTGCGTGGGCGTGGGCCGCACGCCGGCGCGCAACCCGTCAAGCTGTGGAGGAGCCGGCCGTTTGGTCGGCGCTTGACGGTTCGCGCTCCAGCGTCACACCCGAGTCCTCCAGGGTCATGGCACCGTCCTTGTGCACGCTGACGTGGCGGCCGTCGGCGAGCTTGTACTCGGCCAGACCGGTCGGTTCCCACTGCGCCAGCATGTCCGGCACCGCGTCGATCCGGGCCAGGTGCTCGTACCCGCGCACCTCGTAGATCTTTCCGTCGCTGCCACGGGCGTTGAAGGTTTCGAGCAGATGAAGCTTCTTCTCCATGCGGTTTCTCCTTGGAAGACCGATCCGGCATGCGGTCGACGCCGCGCCGGACACAAGCTGACTGTGGCCATCTTATGGATGCGCGTTGCCGCCGGGCTGCAAACCCTCACCGCGACATCGGGTTCGCTATATTTACGACCCACTCGACCCCAACTCGCTCGGTATTCGGCGACAGCCAATGACCCTTTCGATCCATCGCCGCCAGGCCGTCTTCGTCGCGCTGGCCTGGGGCCTGTTCGCCGCCGGAGCACTGCTCGCGCCTGCGGGCGCGCAAGACCGCTCCATCGTCATGGCCTCGACCACGAGCACCGAGCAGTCCGGGCTTTTCGGGCATTTGCTTCCTGCGTTCAGGAAGGCCACCGGGATCGATGTGCGGGTCGTCGCCGTCGGCACCGGCCAGGCGCTGGACATCGGCCGGCGCGGTGACGCCGATCTGCTGTTCGTTCACGATCGGCCAGCCGAGGAGAGGCTCGTCTCCGAGGGACACGGCCTCGCGCGTGCGGACGTGATGTACAACGATTTCGTCGTCGTCGGACCGGCTGCCGACCCCGCCGGCATCAAAGGAAGCGACATCGTCGCGGCACTCGCCAAGCTGGCAGCCTCCAAGGCCTCGTTCGTCTCGCGCGGCGACAAGAGCGGGACCCATGTGGCAGAGCGGCGCTACTGGAAAGCCGCCGCCATCGATGCACCGGCTGCCCGGATGAACGGCTACAAGGAATGCGGTTGCGGCATGGGTCCGGCATTGAACATTGCTTCGTCCACCGGTGCCTATGTGCTGGCCGATCGCGGCACATGGCTGAGCTTCAAGAACCGCGGCGAGCTGGCGATCCTGGTCGAAGGGGACACGCGGCTGTTCAATCAGTACGGCGTCATCGTCGTCAACCCGGCGAAGCACCTCCACGTGAAGTCACGGTTGGCGCAGGCGTTCGCCGATTGGGTCGTATCGTCCGAAGGGCAGGCCACCATCGACGCCTACCGGATCGGAGGCGAACAGCTGTTCTTCGCCAACGCAAGGCCTTGATCGAGCTTCCTCACAGCTGCTCATTGAAGAGGTACTCGAAGAGGCGCACGCCCCCCGCGAGCAGACGCTCGAAGTTGTGGTGCGCGGCATGCTGGACGAGCGGCCCGGTCGCCTGCATGGCCGCGAATCGCACAGTGCGCACCCGGGGGCTTGCCATCGCGTGGCGCCGCGTGAAATAGGCCCTATGGCCGAACGGGCGGCCTCGTTACATTGGCCTGTCAGGAAGGTTGCCTGCGGGCATCGAATATCAAGAACGAAGGGTTTGCCAATGAACTCCGTCACGATGTGGCTCGCCGGTGCGTTGCCGGTCGGCCTCGCGGCCGAATGGTGGTTGATGCGCGCGCACCATCGCAGGCGCGTGGCCGCCATGCAAGCGAGCCAGGCGAGGGCACAGCAAGCCGCCGAGGCCCTTTCGCAACAAGCCAGGCGCCAGATTTCGCAGCTGCAGCAGGAGCTGGCCGCCCTTCGCCTGCAGCTCAAGCAGGCGTCGCGCAAGGCCCCGGTTCAGTCCACGACCTTCCAGAGGGAGCAAACCCCGCGCAACGAGGTCGCCGCGCGGCCCGTACTCCCGGTCGACGGATTCGCGGACACGCTGCCGTTCGCGCAGACCTCCACCCCGAGCGCGTTCGGCCCGCTGTAGTACCGACGCCGATCACCCAAGTTGCAGCATGGCCAGCACGGCGGGCGCGCCGAGCCGCGCGTCGTGCCGAAGCAGTACCGCGTCACCCGGTCCCGTGGCTCTCTGCGTGAGCGCCCGGATGTTCACCTGGTGCGTCACCCACACCTCGAACCCCGGCCGGCGTTCGTTTGCGAGGCGGGCCAGTTCGGCACGCAACGCCTCGGTTTGAGGCGCCGCGCGATCGGGTTCATTCACGAGCGAGTTCAGCGCCGGCCAGGGCGTTGCATTTCCGAATGCGAGCCGGGCTGTTTCCAGGCATCGGCACCACTGGCTGGCGCGAACCGCGGTCGGTGCCAGGCTGCGCTGCCGAAACCACGCGCCGAGGCGGCGCGCCTGCGCTCGGCCTTTGTCGTTCAGGTTGCGCTGGGTGCTGCAGTCATCGAGGCGAAAACCCGGCGGATCGAAGGTGCCGGGCGCGAGCGCATGCCGCATCGCCACGACCAGACCTGCACCGCCTTCACGCAGCAAGCGCTGCGCGTCGCCGGCCCGCTCCTCGTCGGCCGCACCGTGGACGACGCGCCAGCCGCCCGGCAGCGCAAGCAGCAGCAAGCCCTGAATCGCACGACGCCGTCGCATGGCTGCGAGCATACGAGCCGAGGTCAGGGTGCGGCGTGCAGGCTGCTCCGGGGTTTCCCGGGTGCGTTTGTTCCCGTTTCGACGGCGGCCAGGCGAAGGTGCGGCGCCACCTCGAAACGGTTGCGGCCATTGCGTTTGGCGAGGTACAACGCCTCGTCTGCGCGCCGGATCAGCGATTCGAGGTTGTCCCCCACGTCCCATGCGTCGGCGGCACCCATGCTGAACGTCAGCGCTCGGTCCCGCGGCAATCCCGGGACATCCAGCGCCTGTACGGCCTCCTGCAAGCGCCGGAATACGATCGACACCTGGGAAGCCTCGGACGCCGGCATGATCAGCAAGAACTCCTCTCCGCCGTAGCGGCCGAGGCGGTCGCTCTTGCGCAGGCTCTGGGCGCAGGCCTGCGCGAACGCGCGCAGCACGGCGTCGCCCACGTCATGCCCGAAGTCGTCGTTGATCGCTTTGAAGTGATCGATGTCGAGAATCGCGACCCGGAACTGGCCCTCGTGGGCCAGCCGGGCCGCCCATTGAAGGCGGGCAAATTCGGTGATGCTGCGCCGGTTCGGCAGCGCGGTGAGTTCGTCGCGCATCGCGAGCGCGGCCATGCGCTGCCCCCGGCGGGTCTGGCGGATCATGTAGGCGACCAGCACGCCGAGCACGACCAGCGTCAGCGCGAGCCCGAGGATCAGCACGAGGCGGCGGGCATCGGCCTCTTGCTGCTGGGCGCGCAGCAACGCGTTCTCGGTTTCCTTGCGCTCGACATCGAAGCGTGTCTTCAGCTCGGCGGCCAGCTCGCCGTTGACCGACTCGATGCGGAGCTTCTCGGCTTCGCCGTACGCCTTCAATGCGCGATAGGCCGCATGGAAACGTCCTGCGCGTTCGTGGACGGTGGCGGCGAGCTGATGGAAGCGTGCGTCGCGGGTCGGCGAGGCGAGCTCGGCCAGCTGCAGGTGGGCGGCTTCCAGCGACTTGAGACTTTCGGCATAGCGGCCCAGCGTCGACAGCACGTCGGCGCGCGTCGTCAGCACCGCGAACACCATCAGCGGCAGGTCGCCCCGCAGCTGGAAACCCGGCAGCGCGGCGTTCAGGTGCGTCAACGTCTCGTCGTAGCGCATTTCTGCACGCGCGATCAACGCGAGCGTGTAGCCGAAGTAGGCAGCACCCACGGGGCCCTGGTATTTGTGCGTCATCTCCAGGCCGCGCTGAAGGTAGTGCCGCGCCTGCGACAGGTTGCCCGCCCGGTAATGGGCGATGCCGATGTTGTAGCAAACCATGATCACGCCGGAACGGTTGATCGCCGGGTCCAGCAGTTCGAGCGCCTGCTCGTGGTAGCGGATCGCGTCGACCGCTTCTTCCGGCTTGGTCGACGCCATGTGGGCCGCGGTGCCCATCGAATCGAGCGCGAGCGCGGTGCCGAGCTTGTCCTTTCGAGCCTCGAAGATCGCGTGCGCCTTGACGAGCAGGCCGAAGGCGTCGGATTGGCGCCCGTGCTCCAGCGCGGTCATCGCCTTGTCGAGGTAAAGCGCCGCCAGCATGCGAGAGCGCTGATTCTGCTGCGCCAGCGCGATGGCCTGGTCGAAGAGCGCGTCGCTGCGCGCATAGCGGCCGGCGTTGCGCTCGACCGCCGCGCGGGCGGCCAGGAAGTGGCATTGCGCCTCGATGTGGCCCAGCTGCAGCGCGAGCGGCTCCCCGTGCTCGATGTCGCGGCGCAAGGCCACCATGTCGACGAGCTCGTTGTGTGCGAGCGCGGAGATGCGCCACGAGCGCAGCTCGAGCGCCTTGTCGCCGGTGCGTCGGGCAACCTGGAGACTTTGCTCCGCTTCGCGCAGCGCCGCATTCGGATGGTGGTCGACGAGCATCACCAGCTCGATCGTCTCGTCTTCGGCGGTGCGGGCGATCGCCGGCGCCTCGCTCAGAAGCAGCAGCGCACAGGCGAGGGCCAAGAGCCGCGTCCACACATCGCAGCGGTGCCGATCTCGTACTTCACAGGTCGCGCCCACCGGGACTCCAGATTCCAGCCGGCAGTGCCGAGCGCCGCCACAGGTATTGTCGGCAGATCAACCGGTGGTTTGATGCAGGACTTGCCTGCAGAGCCAAATTGCGCACGTTCGGGGCAGGCCGCTGCCGTCGTCGATGCTAGGCTGGAGCCCATCTGGAGGAAATCCGAGCCATGCCTGCCTACCTGATAGCGGACGTTGAAGTCACCGATCCTGCCGGCTACGCCGAATACAGCCGTGCCATCGTGAGCACGATCGAGGCGCATCGGGGGCGGTATCTCGTACGCGGCGGCGCCACCGAGGTGCTGGTCTCGCGCCTGGTCCTCGTCGAAGGCGTCGACGCTCGGGCGTGAAGGGTCGAAGATGCGCAAGACAGGGACTGGCGGACTCGTGTATTCCACCGAAGGGGGCCGCATGTGCCCGGCCTGCCGTCATCCCGTTGACGCCTGTGTCTGCAACGCTGCCGGTGCGGCACCCCAGGGCGACGGCGTGGTGCGCGTGAGCCGCGAGACGAAGGGCCGAGGCGGCAAGGCGGTGACGGTCGTTCGTGGCGTGACGCTCGACGCTGCCGCCGCCGCTGCGCTCGGCAAGCGGCTGCGGACTGCTTGCGGTTCCGGTGGAACGGTAAAGGACGGCACGATCGAAGTGCAGGGCGATCACTGCGAGCGCGTGATGGACACGCTGAGGAAAGAGGGCTGGGTCGTCAAGCGTGCGGGCGGCTGAGCGCCCGCTGATCTCATCGCGGCACCTGATGAGCGACATTGCTCAGCCGACGAGGGCAGGCCATGGGTTGTACCGATGAGGCCGTCATACCGGCGAACGCCGGTATCCACTCGCTGGGACTGCGCGCGGTTGGTGAACGCCGATGTGCCATGGGGCAGTGGATCCCGGCGAACGCCTGGATGACCGGCTTCGTCACGCGCTCGGCTGATGTTCGTCGCTAATCAGCATCCCAGGCCCCTGGCTGGACCCGGCGTTCGCGGAGATACCCGTTCGCCCTGAACCTGTCGAAGGGCAGCGCAGACAGCGAGCAGGGGCTTCGACAGGCTCAGCCCGAACGGAGTTTGGTTCGCGACAGGCAATGTTTCTCAAGAGGTCGCGGCATGTACTTGTCCCGGTAGCCGGACGCGGGCTCGATCTGCTCGACCGCGTCGACCCCCATGCCGGCCGGATCAGGTGTCCGGCTCGTCGCGCGCGTTCCAGAGGTCGACGATCATCATCGCGATGCCGATCAGCACGACGACGATCATCGCCGGCTCCTTCACCTTGATCACGAAACTCGCCAGGAAGGCGATCATCAAGGTGGCGCCGATCAGGCCGAACAGCAGCTTCATGCGCTTCTCCTCGCGAATCGGGTCATGCCGCCGCCTGCACGGCGCCGACGAGCCAGCGTGCCGTGCGCAGCAGACGGGCGTCGTCGCCCCGGCGGCCGACGAGTTGCACGCCGAGGGGCAGGCCGTTCTCGCCGTGCAGCAGCGGCAGGCTCAGGCACGGCATGCCGAGGAAGGTCCAGAGGGTGCACATCACCGGGTCGCCGGTGGTGTCCAGGCCGCGTGGCGCGGTACCCAGCGTGGCCGGCGTCACGAGCGCATCGAAATGCTCGAACACCGACTCCAGGCTCTCGAGCAGCACCGGCACGCGCGCCAGCGCCTGGCGGTACGCGACCGCGCTGACGGCGCGTCCGCGTTCGATCTGTGCGCGAAGCGACGGCGAGAGCCGTTCGCGCCCGCGCTCGTACTCGAGCTCGAAGGAGCCGGCCAGGTCGGCTTCCATCACGGTTGTGTGCCAGCCGACGGCGGAGGCGGCGCTGGCGGGCAGTTCGAACGGCGCGATGCGCCCTTCGAGCAGTTGCACCAGTTCGCCGAACGCGGCTTGCGCATCGGGCGCGACGCGCTCCCAGAACGGCGTGGCCACCCATGCCAGCGTCGGCGGCATCGGGGCGTCGGTCGTCGCCAGGCGGGCGAGCGGCGGCGCTGCGCGCAGGCGCGTCAGCGGGTCTTTCGGATCGTGGCCGGCCAGCACCTGGGCAAGCAGCGCCACGTCGGACAGCGTGCGGCCGAACACGCCGACCGCATCGAGCGGCGGCGACTGCGTCAGCACGCCGGTGCGCGGGATCAGCCCCGCACTCGGCTTGAAGCCGTAGACACCGCAGAACGAGGCGGGACGGATCACCGACCCGTTGGTCTGCGTGCCGATCGCCAGCGGCACCATGCCGGCGGCCACCGCGGCCGCCGAGCCGCTGGACGAGCCGCCCGGCGTATGGGCCGGGTTGTGCGGATTGCGCGTCTTGCCCGGCGCGTAGGTCGCGAGTTCGGTGGTCACCGTCTTGCCCATCACCAGGGCGCCGGCGGCGCGCAAACGCCGCACCACCATCGCGTCCTCACCGGGCATTCGGCCGGCGTGCAGCACGGTGCCGTCCTCGGTCGGCAGGTCGGCGGTGTCGATGATGTCCTTCACGCCGACCGGCAGGCCGAACAGTGGGCCGTCGGGCTCGCCGAGTCCATGCGACTCGTCGGCCGCCTCGGCCTGCGCGAGCACGTGCGCGGGGCGGAGATGCGCCCATGCCTGCACCTGCGGCTCGACCTCGTCGATGCGCGACAGCAGCGCGCGCGCGTAGTCGGCAGCGGAGAACTCGCCGGCCACGAGCCGCGTGTGCGCCTCGGTGGCGCTCAGGCCGGCCAGCACGGAAGGATCGAAGGTCATGGCATCAACGGCTGTAGAGGACTTCGGGGAGCCAGTTCACCAGACTCGGGAAGATGTAGATCATGGCCATCGCGACGAACACCATCGAAAGGAACGGCAGGCAGCCCTTGAAGATGGTGCTGAGCAATACCGATGGCGGCGCCACGCCCTTCAAATAGTAGGCCGACATCGCCATCGGTGGCGTGAGGAACGAAGTCTGCAGGTTCAATGCGACGAGGATGCCGAAGAAGATCGGATCGACGTCGAAATGCGGCAGCAGCGGCAGAAAGATCGGCACGAAGATGATGATGATCTCGCTCCACTCCAGCGGCCAGCCGAGCAGGAAGATGATCGCCTGCGTGAGCATCAGGAAGGTCACGGTGTTCAGGTCGAGCCCGAGCACGAACTCCTTGATCAGGCCTTCGCCGCCGAGGTAGCTGAACACCGACGAGAAGGTCCACGAGCCGACGAACAGGTAGCACACCATCGCCGACGTGCGGGCGGTGAGGTACACCGCCTCGCGCAGCTTGCCCCAGGACATCGCGCGATAGGCAACGGCCAGCAGCACCGAGCCGAGCGCGCCGATGGCCGCGGCTTCGCTCGGTGTGGCCAGGCCGAACAGGATGGCGCCGAGCACTGACATGATCAGCACCGCCAGCGGCACGAAAGCCTTGAACATCAGCAGCACGACGTCGAAAAACGGCATCTTCGCCTGGTCCTTGGGTAGGGCGGGCATCAGGCTCGGTGTGACAACCGCGCGGATCACGACGTAACCCATGTACAGGCCGGCCAACAGGAAGCCGGGAAGCAGCGCCGCCGCGTACAGTTTGACCACCGAAACACCCGCGGTGGCGCCGTAGACGATCAGCATGATCGACGGCGGAATCAGGATGCCCAGGGTGCCTCCGGCGCAGATCACGCCTGCGGAAATGCCCTGGTCGTAGCGCGCCTTCAGCATCGCGGGGAACGCGAGCAGCCCCATCAGCGTGACGACGGCGCCGACGATGCCGGTGGCGGTGGCGAACAGCGCGCAGGTCACCAATGCGGCGATCGCCATCGCACCGGGCACGCGGCGAAACGCCACCTGCAGGCTCAGGAACAACTTGTCCAGGATGTTCGAGCGCTCGATCATGTAGCCCATGAACAGGAACAGCGGCACGGCCACGAGCACGTCGCTGTTCATCACGCTGAAGGTGTTCTGCGTGAACAGATAGAAGACGCGGTTGTCGAAGAAGTCCTGCCCGCCGGTGTAGTACGCGTAGTAGCCGAAGGCCACGCCCATGGCCATCAGCGTGAAGGCGATCGGAAAACCGAGCAGGATGATGAAGATGAACAGCCCCAGCATCACCAGGGCCAGCACCGGATCGCTCATGTCTGCGCTCCGGGTTCCGGCACCGGAGGATGCCCCGGCAGCAGCTGGCTCTCGAGCTCCTCCACGTCGTGCAGCCGCGCCGGCCAGGCGCCTTCCTTCAGGCACACGACGCAGCGCAGCACCTCGGCGATGCCCTGCAAGGTGAGCAGGATGCCGGCGGCCGGGATCAGCATCTTCAGCGGCCAGATCGGCACGCCCACGGGGCTGTTGACGCTGACTTCCCGGATCGCGTAGGACTCCGTGCCGTAGCCCCAGCCGGCGATCACCAGCGCGAGCACGCCGGGGAAGTAGAAGAGAAAGTACAGCACGAACTCGAGCGCCGCCTGTCTGCGCGGCCGCCAGCGGCGGTAGAAGATGTCGGCGCGCACATGGCCGCCGCGCGACAGCGTGTAGGCGCCGGACATCAGGAACAGCGCGCCGTAGAGGATGTAGCTCAGGTCGAAGGCCCAGCTCGTCGGGTCGCGCAGCACGTAACGCACGAACACCTCGTAGCTGACGCCGAGCGTCAGGATGACGATGCACCACGCGAACGCATGGCCCACCGATTTGTTCAGAAGATCGATCGTTTTGATGACGCCGCGAATCATCTCGGCTCCTCTCGGGTCGTTCGCCGGGCGCGTCAAAAGGAAGGGAGGCCGCTGAGCCTCCCTTTGCCTTTCCTAAGCGCCCGTAGCGTTCAAGACAGTCCGCCGATCTTGCCGTGGATGTGCTCGTAGCCGAGCAGGTAGTCGGCCTCGTTGAGGAACATGTACTTCGCCACCCGCTTGGACCAGGCGCGCTGGCTGTCGACCACCTTCTTGAAGAACGGATCCTCGTCGGACAGCCGCTTGGTCACCGTGTCCCAGGCTTTCAACTGCTCCTGGAAGATCGACTTCGGCGTGCGGATGACGTTGACCTTGTCCTTGCTGGTCAGTTCTTCGAGGTCGCGCGAGTAGTTGTCCATCGCCGTCCACCAGTTCGACGACGAAGCTGCTTCGGCCGCGTAGCGCAGGATGGCCTGTTGCTCCTTCGGCAGCGCGTCGTGCTTCTTCTTGTTGAAGGCGATCTCGAAGAACTCCATCGCCTGGTGGAAACTGCCCATCATGTAGTTCTTGGCCACGTCTTGCGCACCGAAGCGGCGGTCGGACGTGGGGTTGTTGAACTCGAAGGCCTCGATCACGCCGCGGTCCATCGCCGGGATGATTTCGCCGCCGGGCAGCTGTGTGACCTTCAGTCCCATCTCCTGCATCAGGTCGGCGGCGAGTCCGACGGTGCGGTACTTGAGCCCCTTCATGTCGGCGGCGCTGCCCACCGGCTTCTTGAACCAGCCCAGCGGCTGCGTCGGCATCGGCATCACAAAGTAGCCGACGACGTCGAGGTTGATCTTCTTCAGCAGCTCCTGGTAGAGCTCCAGGCCGCCGCCGCGGTAGATCCATGCGAGCGTCTGCGGCGCGTCGCAGCCGTTGATCGGCCCGGAGCCGAACAGCGAGGCCACCTTGCTCTTGCCGTACCAGTACACCGGCACGCTGTGGCAGGCGTCGAGCACGCCCTTGCTGGTGGCGTCCATCACCTCGAACGGCTTCACGACGGCGCCGGCCAGCAGGTAGTCGATGCGCAGCCGTCCGCCGGACATCTCGTTGACGCGCTTGACGTACTCCTCGGCCATCTCGTTGAAGATGTCCTTGGCGCCCCAGGCGCCTTGCATCTTGAGCACCACGGGCGACTGGGCGACGGAAATCATCGGCACGGTCAGCGCCGCAGCGCCGGCGACCCCGGAAGCGGCGGCACCGAGGAAGCGGCGGCGTGCGGGCCGGGTTTCGTCGAGGGAGGCGCCCCCGGGAGGCGCGGACTTGGACACGTACGATTCGGACATGCTTGTCTCCTGGCTTTAGGCTTTGTGGGCCTGGATGCAGCCTTCACCGATGCGGACTGCTTCGGGGACTATGGAGTCAGCTCCTGGACACGGCAAGCGGGTGTTTCCCCCAGCCGGCGTTGTGCGGCAGGTGAAGCTGTCCTGACCTTTGGGAAACCAATCGGGCCGGTGCTCGCACATCGCACAAGCGCGACGCCGCCGGCGACGCGGCTCAAGGCGCGTGGGGCACGTCGTGCTGCCATGGCGGCAGCCTGGCGCCGCAGTCGCGGCAGAAGCGGGCGCTCGGCAAGTGCCCCTCGCTGAGGCACTCGTGGCAGGTGCGGGTGGTTGGCGCACCCGACAGCCGGAGCGCCGTGAACTCGGCGGTGACGATGCCGGTGGGGACGGCGAGCGTGCCCCAGCCCAGCAGCATCATCAACGAGGCGACACCTCGACCGAGGTTGGTGTGGGGCGTGATGTCGCCGAATCCCACGGTCGTCATCGTCGTGATGGCCCAGTAGACGGAGATCGGAATGTTCGTGAAGCCGTTGGCCGGCCCCTCCACGACGTACATCAGCGTTCCCATCACCAGCACGACCAGCAGCACGAATGCGAGGAACACCAGGATCTTCCGTCGCGACGCCGCGAGCGCCTGGCCCAGCGCCGAGAATTCGGCCACGTACTCGCCGAGCTTCAGGATCCGGAAGATGCGCAACAGCCGCAGCACGCGAACGTCCAGCAGGGCATGCAGGCCCGGCACCAGCGCCGCCAGATAGGTGGGCAGCACGGCGAGCAGGTCGATGATGCCGTAGCCGCTGCGCGCGTAGCGCAACGGATGCCGCACACATGCCAGGCGTGCGATGTACTCCACGGTGAACAGGATCGTGAAGGTCCACTCCAGCATTCGCAGCGGCGCCTCGTACCGGGCATGGATGTCGGCGATGCTGTCGAGCACCACCACCGCGACACTGGCCAGGATGAGGCCGATCAGGGCCAGGTCGAAACGCCGACCGGCTCGCGTGTCCGCCTCGAAGATCACGATGTACAGGCGCAGCCGCCAGCCCGATGCAGGTCGGCCGAAGGGCTCGGCGCCCGGTGTCCCAGCGATCGATGTCGTCGTCATGGACGGCATCGTAGGTCAAGGAAACAGTGAAGGCGATCCCGCCGAAACCGCCTGCTGTCCAGCCATTGCCTTCTCCTCGTGAACCATCACAACGACCTCCAGGCATCGACGCAGTGCTCGGCGATGGCCGTCACCCAGCACCGGTCCGTGGGGTCGAACGCCAAGCCGTACGCCGGACTCACCACGAATCCGGCTCGCTCGAACGCTGCAGCGTCTTGCTCTGCGATGAAGGAAGCGAGCGCATCGAACGGCACGACAACGCTCCCGAAGACCACCACCGCGGCCTGCTTCGTGATCTCCTCCAGCCGGCCACCGGCCTGAAAGCGGTAAACGACGTCTCCGTAGTCGAGCTCGTCGAGCCCGACCTCGTTCCGGCCTTGCCGCAGCGGCTTTCCCCTCCGAGCCGTGATGTCCATGCGGGCGGCCGAGAAGGGCGTCTCGTCGACTTTCACGAAGGGCTCGAGCTTCATCGGCGTCAACGCTGGACGTCTACATCGTGTTCGAGGGGTTTTTGCGCCAGAAGAACCCAAAGAAAGCTTTCTCCGAACAGGCCCGTCACCAGCAACGCGTCCAGCTCGGCCAGCTCACGCTCTGTCATGCGGTCGAATCGGTCTGCCATGGCGGCGTGCCTGCCGCTAAGCTTCATCGACCCAGTAGTCCACGCTCTCGCCGGCGCGTGTCATGTGGCGCAGGCCTTCGGCATAGGCGCCGATCTTCCGGGAGTCGGGGTACTCGCAGATCTCGACCGGCATCATCGTGCTGATGGACAGGTAGGCCAGCTCGTCATTCGAGTCGTTGACAATCTGGTGCGCCGTTTCCGGCCCGCCGGTGGGGCAGCAGATGATGTCGCCGGCGCGGATCTTTCGCGTCTCGTCGCCGTACCGCAGCGTGCCGGTTCCGCGGACGATGAAGAACATTTCTTCCTCCCCGCGATGGCTGTGGAAGGGGCAGGAACGCTTTCCCGGCGGGACAACGTCGTAGGAATAGCCGAGGTCCTTGGCACCGAGGAGCGGCGCGATGCGAACGGACCTGCTTTCGAAACTGCTTCCTTTCGTCATGTGCTCGAGTTTCAGATCCTCGATGTTGAGGACTTTGGAATCGATGACGCTCATGGGTTGAAGTCTCCGGTGTCGAAGAAGGTAGGCACCCCGCGGGTGCGGAGTCGGACAAGGTCGCTTGGCGCAGTTTGCCCTGGTCCGACTCGAAGCGTACGACCAGTCCAACGCCGGCCTTGCAGCCTGGGGCGCTTGCTCTCTCTCGGCGCTCGCCGCGCCCTTCGCGATGGCACTGCCGTCCTTCAAGAAGCACCTGTCCGTGCTGGAGCGCAGCGGCGTGATCCGCTCGGTGCATGCGGAAAGTCTAGGCCGCGCGGCGCGTCGCGGGGCGGAGATTGCACACCGGATACATGCCGGATACGTACGGCCTCGCGAGCAGCGAATCGACTACGCAGGCGGCGTCCGCCGATGCCCGACGGTTACCTCCGCCGCGCATGCTCCCGGTCTCGTCCCCGAGCCCGGGGCTTCAGATCGTCAAAGGAGACAGAGAGATGTGGAACCGCCTCGACTTGCGCCACGCGCGCCGACCCCAGTCGCAGCAGGCGCTGCTCGCCTTGCACAGCAGCGGAAGCAGCGGCCGCCAGTGGGAGCCGTATCGGGCCTTGCTTCCTGCCGGCACGCGGCTGCGGGCGCCGGATCTGATCGGCTATGGCGACGGGCCGGCCTGGCCGCTGGGCGCCTCGGTGACGCTGGAGGCTGAAGCGCAGCGGCTGGCCCGCTGGCTGCCGCACGGGCCGGGCGGCGTCCACCTGGTCGGCCACTCTTACGGCGGCGCCGTGGCGCTGGAGCTGGCCTTTCGATGGCCCGAGCGCGTGCGCAGCCTCACTCTTTACGAGCCCGTGCGCTTCGCGATGCTGCGGGCGGACGGCGACGGCAGCCAGTGGCGCGACATCGTGCAGGTCGGTCGCGACATCGGCGCGCTCACGCTGACCGGCCGCATCCACGAGGCGGGCGAGGTGTTCGTGGACTATTGGTCCGGCCCCGGCGCGTGGACGCGGCTGTCGCCGGCGCGCCGCAACACGATCGCGGTGCGCATGCCCAAGGTGCGTGCCGAGTTCGAGGCGCTGTTCTCCGACGACGCGCCGCCGAAGGCCTTTCATCGCCTCGCAATGCCGGTGCGGCTGCTCTGCGGCTCGCGTTCGCCGCGTGCCGCGCGCCGCGTGGTCGAGCTGCTCGGCGCCGCTTGCCCGGCAGCGACGACGACCTGCATGGAAGGGCTCGGTCACATGGGGCCGCTCGAGGCACCGGCTCGCCTGATCGATCAGTTCGCCTGGTGCGGCGACGCCGAAGTTCCCGGTTCGGCACCCCCGGCGCACAGCCTCAGCCGGAACGGGAACGGCTGGGCGCGACAAAGAACCCATGAGGAACAAGACCTCTGTGCACAGTGAAGGTCCGTCTCTCAGCCGCAGCTGCCGATGTGCCCGCACGCGGTGCAGAAATCGCAGCCGTCCTTGTGGATCATCGTCGCGTTGCCGCACTCGGGACAGCGAGCGCCGGCCATTGGTCTCGGGGTGCCTGAGGCCGCATCGGGCGACTGCAGGATGCCCATCTCCTGCAGCGGATAGCCGTCTTCGTCGAGCACGCCGAGCATCGCATAGCGGTGGATGATCAGGCGGGCCAGGTAGGCCACCGTCGACGGCCAGGTCTGCTGCCGCTGCTGGCCGTGCGGCAGTCCCGGCACAAAGGCCATGAAATGCCCGAGCGGCTCGGCGTAGTTCAGCAGCTTGCGCAGCTTCATGCCGATCCACGCCGGGTCGAGCACGCGCATGTCGAGCGACAGGATGCGCGCCAGGCCGTCCATCGCCCGCGGGTAGTTGCCCGACAGGCCCAGCGCGCACGGCCGGGTGATCGTGCCGCCGCGCCCGTCGGGCAGCACCACCTCCTTCAAGGTCAGCGTGAACGCTTCGTCGCTCGCCGGGTTGTGGATGTCGACCGACCACGCCAGCGTGCCGTCGGGCCCGGTCTGCGGTTCGTCGCGGCTGAACATCGCGTCGACGACCGGGGTGCCCGAGCCCGTGCGCGACCAGAGTTCGAGCTGCTCGCAGCGCCAGCGGATCACCGCGGCGGTCGCCGCCACCACGCCGGGGAAGCGCCGCAGCTCGCCGTGCGGCGGGAAGGGCATCTCGAACGCGCGTTCCTCCTGCACCGTCGCGAGGGCATCGAGCTTGCGCTGCACCCACGCGCTGTCCTTCGCACGCAGGTCCATCGACAAGGTCTTGGCCAGTGCGCCCAGGCCGCGCGGCTGTTCGGCGCCGTTGACCCAGACCTCGAACGGCGCCGGCTTGCCGTCGTCCGGCAGCTCGCCGATGAACAGCGCGAACTCGCCGAACGGGTGGCGGACCATGTAGGTCCAGGCGGCGTTGCCGGCGGGCAGGTCGGGGCGGCCCGGCCAGCGCAGCGACGCGAGAACCGCCTGCGGCATGCGTTCGAGCGCGAGGCGCTGGTTCGCCGGCTTCATGTCGAGCGCCGCCGTCACCGGTTCGACGCTCAGCACCGAGCCGAGCACGGCATTCGGGCGGTAGGTGGCCAGGCCCTTCAGGCCCGAGGTCCAGGCGCGCAGGTACAGGTCCTGAAAGTCCGCGTACGGGTAGTCGGCCGGCACGTTGACGGTCTTCGAGATCGACGTGTCCACGTAAGGCGCCACCGCCGCGACCATCTCCTCGTGGGCCTGCGCGCTCATCTCGAGCGCAGTGACGAAGGCCGGCGTCAGCGGCGCATCCGCGCCCTTCAGGTGGCGGTACAGCCGCCACGCGTGGTCCTCGACGGCGTATTCCTTGAACGTGCCGGCCGCCTCGCGCTTCTTGCGCGTGTAGGTCCAGGAGAACGGCGGCTCGATGCCGTTGCTCGCGTTGTCGGCAAACGCCAGGCTGATCGTGCCCGTGGGGGCGATGGACAGCAGGTGCGAGTTGCGCAGGCCGGTCGCGCGGACTTGCTCCTTCAGCGCGGCGGGCAGCCGGGACGCAAAGGTGCCGCGGCTCAGGTACAGGTCTGCATTGAACAGCGGGAAGGCGCCGCGTTCGACGGCCAGCTCGGCCGAAGCCTGGTAAGCGGCATCGCGCATCACCTCGGCGATCCGGCGTGCCGCATCGCGAGCCGGCTGGGTGTCGTAGCGCAGGTTCAGCATCACCAGCGCGTCGCCGAGCCCGGTGAAGCCGAGTCCGATGCGGCGCTTGCTGCGCGCCTCCTCGGCCTGGCGTTCGAGCGGCCAGTGGGTGACGTCCAGCACGTTGTCGAGCATGCGCACGGCCACGCGTGCATGTCGCGCGAACGCGTCTTCGTCGAAGCGGGCCGTGGCCTCGAACGGCTCGCGCACGAAGCGCGTCAGGTCGATCGAGCCGAGGCAGCAGCAGCCGTACGGCGGCAACGGTTCCTCGCCGCAGGGATTCGTCGCCGCGATCTCCTCGCAATACGAGAGGTTGTTGTCGACGTTGATCCGGTCGAGGAACAACACGCCCGGTTCGGCGTGGTCGTAGGTCGACCGCATGATTTGGTCCCACAGCGTGCGCGCCGGCAGGCGGCGATACACCCACACGCCATCGTCGCGCCGGAAGGCGCCTTCCGCCTTCTGCTGCGGGCCGGGCTCGGCGCGGTGCACGAGTTCCACCGCGCGGTCGTCCTGCACCGCCTGCATGAACGCATCGGTCAATCCGACCGAGATGTTGAAGTTGGCGAGATCGCCGTGGTCCTTTGCGTGGATGAACTCCTCGATGTCGGGATGGTCGCAGCGCAGCACGCCCATCTGCGCGCCGCGCCGCGAGCCGGCCGACTCGACGGTTTCGCAGGAGCGGTCGAACACCCGCATGTAGGAAACCGGTCCCGACGCGCTCGACTGCGTGCTGCCCACCCAGGCGCCGCGCGGGCGGATGCGCGAGAAGTCGTAGCCCACGCCGCCGCCGCGGCGCATCGTCTCGGCCGCCTCGGCGAGCGCGGTGTAGATGCCGGGATAGCCGTCGTCGTCGTGCGTGATGGAGTCGCCCACCGGCTGCACGAAGCAGTTGATCAGCGTGGCCGAGAGTTCGGTGCCGGCGGCGGAGTGGATGCGGCCGGCCGGCACGAAGCCGCCTTGCAGCGCTTCGAGAAAGCGCGCCTCCCATGCGGCGCGCACCTCCGGCGCCTCCGCCTCGGCGAGCGCCCGGGCCACCCGCCGCCGCACGTCGTCGATGCTGCGCTCGTCGCCCTTGGCGTACTTCCCGAGCAGCACTTCTTCGCTGATCGACTGGACCGGTAGCGGGTGGATGGCGGTCTGCGAGGGGAGGGTGTTCGTCGTCATGGGGTCTCCGAGCGAAAGGATGCCGCGACCCTAGCGACGCGTCGGTGGAAGGGTTTTGACCTCGGTCAGCGGTCGTCGGTCGTCGGGAAAGCCGCCTTCGGCATTGGGGTTGACTCTTGTCAATGTGCCCGCGTAGCAGCGGACTAGCATCGATTCGAACGATGTTCCATCCAGCAAGGAGTTCATCATGACAGCGCTTCGAACCCTCACGATCGGCGCCGGCCTCGCGACCGTGATCACGGCCTGCGCCCAGGCGCCGGCCACCCCGCCGAACGCCGGCATGCCAGGGCGGGCCGCGAGCACCGCGGCGCCGGCCGAACGCTTCGCCGCCATGGACGCCCACATGCAGGCCATGCGCGCGATGCACGAAAAGATGGCGGCCGCACGCACGCCGGAAGAACGCAGCGCGCTGATGGCCGAGCACGGCCAGCTGATGCAGCAGGGCATGGCGCTGATGGGCGGCATGGGCCCAGGCGGCATGAACGGCATGGGCATGGGCGGCATGATGGGGCCCGGACACATGGGCGGCAGCCTGGGCGGCAGCGGCACCCAGAGCGGTCCGCCCGGCCCGGCAGACCCGGCGCTGCGTCAGCAGATGATGGAAAAGCGCATGGAGATGATGCAGTCCATGATGCAGATGATGATGGACCGCATGCCGCCGCCCGGCCGGTGAGCAAGCGAGGTCCGGCGCCCTGGCGTGGGTGCGTTGCCCCCGTTCACATCGGGGCGGGTCACGGTGTTCTAATCCGCGCTCACCGCAATCCAAGCACGCCGAGGACGCTCGATGACTTACATGCTGCTGATCCTGGAGCCCGTCGGCCAGCGGGGCACCCGCACCGACACCGAAGGACGCGACGCCTATGCGCGCATGGTGCGCTTCGGCGAGGACCTGAAGTCGCGCGGCCTGCTGCTGGCGACGGAGTCGCTGACCTCCCATGCCGATGCCACGCGTGTCGACAAGCGCGGCGGACAGGCCCGCGTGGTCGACGGCCCTTTCGCCGAGGCGAAGGACATGGTGGGCGGATTCTTCTTGATCGACTGCAAGACCCGTGAAGAGGCCGTGGCGCTCGCGGCCGAGTGCCCGGCCGCCGAGTGGTGCACCGTCGAAGTCCGTGCGCTCGGCCCTTGCTATGACGTTTGAGTTGACTCGAACTTAGGGTTTGCACGAAGACGGCGCCGGTCGATGTGGGCGCGCCCGCTTCGTCGTGTGAATGAGATCCGCGCTGCGCTCGTGCAGCCGGACCATCGATCCACGCACGACGGAGACCCCACATGAGATTCATGATTCTCGTCAAGGCCACGCCCAACACCGAGGCCGGCGTCCTGCCCGAAGAAGGGCTCATCGCGGCGATGGCCGACTACCACGAGCAACTGGCCAAGGCCGGCGTGCTGCTCGACGCGTCCGGCCTCCAACCGAGCAGCCAGGGATGGCGCATCCGCTACCAAGGGGGCCATCGCCATGTGATCGACGGCCCGTTCACCGAGAGCAAGGAGCTGATCGCCGGCTACACCGTCATCCAGGTGCGTTCGCGCGAAGAGGCGCTCGAATGGACGCGGCGCTTCCCGGCTCCGATGGGCGAGAGGGAGTCCGCCGAGATCGAGGTGCGCCAACTCTGCGAGCTGGACGACTTCGGCGCCTGCGATGCGCTGGACCGCTTCCGCGAGATGGGCATGCGTGCGTGACGCCACCGGACCCGCGAACGCAACCGATCTTCGTCAACCTGGCGGTCAGGAACGTTTCTTCGACCTCGATGGGCACGCCATCGGCCACGTCCTGGGCGTGAAGTCGGGCAGCGGCGCGTGGGGTCGCCGCAGCCATGCACTTCTCACCACACTCAGCATGAACTCACACGATCTTCCGCCTTCGTGGCACGCGTTGTCGGTCGAACAGGTCTTCGGCGAGCTGAGGAGTTCCGGCGACGGGCTGACATCGGCGCAGGCCCAGGCAAGGCTTCGCACGCACGGCGCCAATCGCATCGAGCGCGGACCGCGCCGCGGTGCGCTGAAGATCCTGCTTCGGCAGCTGGCCGACCCGCTGGTCTACGTGCTGATCGCGGCAGGGCTGATCGCTGTGTTGATGGGCAAGATCACCGATGGCCTGGTCGTTCTGGCGGTGGTGGTGATCAACACGATGGTCGGCTTCGTGCAGGAGATGCGCGCGAGCAAGGCCATCGAGGCGCTGAGCCGGATGGTGCCGGAGCAGGCGACCGTCGCGCGTGACGGCGATGCCACCGCGGTGCCCGCGCACGAACTCGTGCCCGGCGACGTGCTGCTGCTGCAGCCGGTCGATCAGGTTTGCGCCGACGTTCGACTGTTCGAGGTGAACGCGCTGCAGGTGGAAGAAGCGATGCTCACCGGCGAGTCGATGCCGGCCGGCAAGCACGAAGCGCCGGTGGAAGCCGACGCGGTGCTCGGCGATCGGCGCTCGATGGCGTTCGGCGGCACGCTGGCCGTCGCCGGAACCGCCAAAGGCGTGGTGACTGCCACCGGCGCCGGCACCGAACTCGGCCGCATTTCGCAACTGCTGAGCGAAACGGCCCAACTGGAGACGCCGCTGACGCGCCGGCGCCGCCTGGCGCGCGCCATCACGCTGGGGATCGTGACGGTCGCGGCGCTGATCTTCGTCGTCGGCTGCTGCGCGAGTATCCGCTGCTCGACAGCGCGCTGGCGGCCATCACGCTGGCGGTCGCTTCGATCCCCGAAGGCCTGCCGGCCGTGATCACGATCGCTTCCGCGATCGGCGTGCGCCGCATGGCGCGGCGCCAGACGATCATTCGCCACCTGCCGGCGGTGGAGACGCTCGGCAGCACGACCGTCATCTGCACCGACAAGACCGGAACGCTGACGCGCAACGAGATGACCGTCGAAGCGCTGTGGATGCCGGCCGCTGGAAGATCGTCGGCGACCCGACCGAGGGCGCGCTCGTCGTTGCCGCGCGCAAGGCGAAGCTCGACGAGGACGCGCTGCGCGAGGCCCACGCGCGCCTGGACGAGATTCCTTTCGACTCCGAGCGGCAGTTCATGGTCACGCTGCATGCAGCCCTGGACGGCGGCATGCTGGTCTGCGCCAAGGGCGCACCGGAGGTCTTGGCGAACTTGTGTCTGCCGGCAAGCGGCCAGCCGCTGACCGTCGAGGACGTGCACGGGGCGGCGCAAGCTCTCGCCGAACGCGGCATGCGCGTGCTCGGTGTCGCGTGATGAAGTCGCTCGCGTTCATCCTGCCGACGAGCCTCGGACAGGCGATGATCATCCTGGTCGCGGTGTTGTTCTTCCCGATGACCGAAGGGCATCTGCTGATGCCGATCGAACCGGTGCAGATCCTGTGGGTGAACCTCGTCATGGCGATCGCGCTCGCGTTGCCGCTCGCATTCGAGGCGCACGAACCCGGCTTGATGGAACGGCCGCCACGGCCGCCGGACGAGCCGCTGCTGGGGCCGTTCCTGATCTTTCGCACATTCCTGGTCGGCGCACTGATGACCGCCGGCGCCGTGGGCCTGTTCTTCTACGAGTACAACGCCGACCTCGAAGCCGGGATCGTGCCCGCGCTCGCGCTCGCGGAATCGCAGACGGTCGCCGTCACGACGATCATCCTGTTCCAGTGCGCCTACCTGCTGAACTGCCGCTCGCTGACGGAAAGCGCGTTGCGCATCGGATTGCTCAGCAACCGCTATGTCTACTTCGGGATCACGGCCACGCTCGTGCTGCAACTGTGCTTCGTCTACGCGCCGCCGCTGAACGCCCTGTTCCGCACCCATCCGCTTGACGCGACGGACTGGATCGCGCCCACGCTGGTCGCGCTCGCCGGGCTGCCGTTGCTGTCGCTGGAGAAGCGCTTCTGGCGATGGCGCGGCAGCTCCGGGCGCAACGGCGCCGCAGCAGCGGCACGGCAGGGAGCGGCACGATGAGCATGAACGAACCCGAATCGGTCGAGTATTCCCGAGCACCGGCGCCGCCCGCCGCGGGTTTCTGGTCCGAGCGTGGCTTGTCCGACCTCGCATTGCTCGCGCTCACCGTCCTCGCGCTGGTGCTTTGCTATCTGATCGCGCGGCCTTTCGTCACTTCGCTGGCCTGGGCCACGGCGTTCGCGGTGATCGGCTGGCCGCTGCACCGTCGAATCGCCCGGCGGGTACCGTGGCCCACGGCCGCAGCCTCGTTGTCCGTCATTGCGATCGCGTTGCTGCTGTTCGTGCCTTCCGTGATGGTCATCCCCGCCGTGATCGATGAAGCGCTCAGCGGATACAAGATGATCCGCGCACAGATCGAGTCCAACGCGTGGGACGAAGCGCTGGTGCGCCATTCCTGGATCGCACCCGTATGGGAATGGCTGCGGCAGCGCCTGGACCTCGGCGATGTGCTGCAGCGGGCAGGGGCGGTGCTGACGGCGATCGGCTCTTTCGCGGTGAAGTCGTCGTTCGTGGGGACGATCGAATTCGTGCTGACGTTCTTCTTCCTCTTCTACTTCCTGCGAGATCGCGACGCACTGCTGGCGAGCATCCGCGGCCTGCTGCCGCTCACACCCGCCGAAGCGGACCGTATCCTGCGCGTGGCCGGCGACACGACCTTCGCGACGGTGGACGGCAAGGTGAGCACGCGACACGCTTTGCCTGTGCGGGGCGTCGGCCGGTCAGCGCTCGGCCTCGGTTTCGTGCTTGACGATGGTGACCGGCACCGCGGCTCGCTGGATCACGCCTTGCGACACCGACCCCAGCAGCACCCCGCGCAGCGCGCCCATGCCGCGCGCCCCCATCAGGATGGCGGTGCAGCCGTATCGCTGCGCGATCTCGACCAGCGTGGGGGCCGGATCGCCGGAACCGATCTCGCGCTCGTAGGCCACGCCAGCCGACTTGAACAATTCCTCCGCTCCTGCAAGGGCGCGTGCGCCGACGGCGCCGCTGACGCGTTCCAGCACCTCGGCATCGGGGGCGAGCATCATCTCGTAGAGGTAGGTCGGGTCCTGCACCGTCGCCAGGACGAACCCGGTGCGCAACCCGTCGCGCGCCAGTTGCAACCCATGCCGTGCCGCCTCCAGAGAGGCCGACGAACCGTCGATGGCGATCAGGATCTTCATGGTCGATGTGCTCATGGCGTGAGCTGGGGCCTTGCGTTGACGACGGTTCCGATCTTCGGCGGCAAATGCGATCGGCGTTTGACGCCCGTCAACGTGCGTCAACGCCGGCCCGCCCGTCTTGCGCCCGTTCGCGAACCCAGTCCGTTCGGGCCTGACGCGAAGCGGCTGTTTCTGGGGGCGCTCAGTGGCCGGAAGGCCCCAAGGCCGGCCAGCGGCGGCGGGCGAGCCACAGGTAGGTGGCGGCGAGCAGGCCGTAGTTCAGCGCCATGAACCACGGCGTCGTCCACGCGATGCCGTCGAAGCCTTGCTGGGTGATCGGGTAGAGCACCGGTACGGGGTAGTAGTCGGCCGAATGCGTCGGGATGTCGATCAGGATGTGCAGCCACCAGCCCCACAGCGGGAACCACACGCGCCGCATGATCCCCCAGGCGAGCAGCGTGACCGCGCCCGCGACGATCGCGCTGTGCATGATGCAGTGAAGGTGGTGCGAGACGAACACCACCTCGTGCGGCATCGAGGGCTCCAGACCGGGCTTGGCGAACGCATACGCCTGCACGGCCTCCGCGCCGCCTTCGCCGAACAGCACCCAGGCCAGGATGGGCAGCAGGTGCGGCAGGTCGGGCAGCGCCGCCATGCCGGCGGTGGCCGCCACGGTTCGCCGACCCAGGCCGAATCGACGCTGAACGAGCAGCGCGCCGGCCCCGGCCCACAATGCATGCGCCAGAATGTCCAGGGGTTGCTCCCGCCGCTCGCGCCGGCTTCAGCCTCTCAGCCGGCGTAACGCTGATAGACGCGCGACTTGCCGTCCGGCAGCACCAGCAGCACGTCGTACGGATCGCGCCGGCCGCCGTAGGCGGGGCCGTCCATGCCCGGCGAACCGATCGGCATCGCGGGCACCGCGAGGCCGATGGCCTTGGGCTTTTCGGCCAAAAGGCGGCGGATCTCGCGCGCCGGTACGTGGCCTTCGATCGCATAGCCTCCCACCGTGGCCGTGTGGCACGAGCCCAGCGCCAGCGGGATGCGCAGGCGCGAGCGTGCATCGGTGTTGCCGTCGTCGTGCACGCGCACCGAGAAGCCGTTGGACTCCAGGTGCGCGACCCAGTCCTTGCAGCAGCCGCAGGTGGGCGACTTCCACACTTCCACCGGCGTGGCGGCGGCGAACAGCCGCGGCGCAGTGATCAGCAGCGCGGCGCCGGCCAGCACGCTGCGGCGGGTACGGTCAAGGTGCTTCATCCTGGTCCCTTCGTCGTGGAGATGTGGTGCTTGGAACGCGCCTGAGCGGATGGTTCCCGCCAGGGGCGCGAACTCTCGATACGCCTTGGGCATCGAGCCGATGAGAACACAGGACGACTTCGGCCGACTTGCGCCTGCGCATGAAATCCGTCGCGCTCGCCGCTTGCGGATTCCAGTCCTTGGAATGCTTGCGCATCGGCGTTAAGCTGCTGCTCCCGTCGTCCGGGATATGCGCATGAACCGATTGAGCCGCCGACACTTCCTGACCGCCGCCGCCGTGGCTGCCCCGCTGGCCGCAATACCTCTGCGCGCGCCGGCGGCTGCCGGCGGGCCACGCGCTTTGACCTTCACCCACTTGCACACCGGCGAGCGGCTGAGCCTCGAGTACTTCCGCAACGGCGCCTATCTGCCCGAAGCCATGCAGGCGGTGAACCACCTTCTGCGCGACTTTCGCAACGGCGCGGTCGGCAACATGGACCCGGCGCTGCTGGATCTGCTCCATGGCCTGCACCAAGCCACCGGGAGCCAGGCGCCGTTCCAGATCATCTCCGGCTACCGTTCGCCGGCCACCAACGAGGCGCTGCACCGCCGCAGCGCCGGCGTGGCCACGCGCAGCCTGCACCTGAAGGGCATGGCCATCGACATTCGGCTCGCCGACGTGCAGCTGGAGCATCTGCGCGATGCAGCGCTCTCGCTGCGCCGGGGCGGCGTTGGCTATTACGCCGGGTCGAATTTCGTGCACATCGACACGGGTCGCGTTCGAGCCTGGTAGTCAATCACGCTGTTCCCTCTCCCAGTCCGCCGGACGCTTTCCGAGCGCGCGCTCCAGCAGCTCGTCGTACCGATAGATGTCGTCGGCGAAGTGGATGTCGCCGTTGCTGCCCGGCATCACCCCCGCCGTGACGTAGAACAAGATCACCCGCACCGGCCGGGTGAGATCCACTCGAACGCTCCTCGTGCCTTGCATCGTCGCCACGATCCGCTCGCGCGTCCATTGCTGCTGGTCGCGCAGCGCCCACGCGGCGAGCGCCACCGGATCCTCCAGCCGCACGCAGCCATGGCTGAAGTCGCGCCGCGTCCGGCCGAACAGTTCCTGTGCCGGCGTGCCGTGCATGTAGACGCTGGCATCGTTGGGGAAGACGAACTTCACGAGGCCGAGCGAATTGCGCGGCCCCGGGCGCTGACGCAAACGCAGCGCGCCCTGGTGCAGCAGCGCGACGTTCTCCGGCGCGGCTGAAAGCACCGGTGCATCGTCTGCGCCGCCGCGCACGATTTCCATGTCGTGGCGCTGCAGGTAGGTCGGATCCCGCTGCAGCGCCGGCAGCACTTCCCCGAGCAGGATCGAGCGCGGCACGTTCCAGTAGGGCCGGAAGATCAAATGCGTCATTTCCTCGGTGAACACCGGCGTCTGCGTCTTCAGCGCCCGGCCGACGATCACGGCCATGTCCATCGGTGGGGCCGCCGCATCCCGCGCCCAAAGGCGGAACATCGGGATGTTGATTGCAATGAACGGGCCATTGCCCAGATGCGGCAGCCAGCGCAGCCGTTCCAGCGCGAGTTCGATCTGGCGCACGCGCGATGCGAGCGGGACCTGCAGGGCGGCATGCGTGGCCCGGCCGAGGACACCGTCGTCGGCCAGACCGTGCCGGCGCTGGAAGTGCTTCACGCCGTCGACGAGCATGCCCGCATAGACCGCCGGATCGCCGGCAGCGGCCCGGTCATCGGCCGGCAGGTCGCCCAACGCGAGGAGGCGGCGCCGCAGCACCGCGGCTGCCGGATAAGAATCGCCGGGATGCACGGCGGTCGCCGGCGGCGGCAACACGGGAATCCACGGATCCGCCGCCAGTGCACGGTAGCGCGCCAGCGCCTCTCGCAAGCTCTGGTACTGCGCCAGCGCGGGCGCCAGCTCGGTGACGGTCTGGCGCAGGCGACCGGACGTCAGCGCCGCGTGCAGCATGGCGTCGAAGTCGTGCTCCTCGGCGCGGGAGGGGATGCGGTAACGGATCGTTCGAGGGTCCACGCGGCCCGCGTGCAGATGCCGCATGTAGCGCACCATCCCGGCGGTCAGCGCCCGGTCGAAGTCGGCAGCGGCCGCCGGGTCGGCCGGCCGCGAACCGTCTTTCAGCGCCGCGGCCTGGGCGGCCAGGCGGCCCGCGCCGTAGTCGGCGGCGTCCAGACCGTGGCTGGCTGCCTCGCCGAGCAGGGTGAGCGCCTGCGTGGCCGTCTCGTTGGGGCGACCCGAAGCGGCTAGCCACCGCGGCTGGAGGCCGTCGTGCGTGGCATGGGCGAACGGCGCGGCGATGCAAAGGACGAGTGCGAGCAGCAGGCGGACAGGCATGGGCCCACTGTAGGCATGCGCGGGATGTGCGCTTTGCGCCGCGTCAACGCACGGGCCGCTGGCCCATGCGCCAAGCGTCGGCGGCGGCCAGCACCGACATCACGACATGGCTGCCGGCGACCATGAGGATCCACTTCGGCGACACGCCGGCCCGCGGCCCGGCGACGGTCCAGATCAGCGGGATCGTCACGAACAGCGTGAGGGACAACCAGGGCACGAACGTCAAGAGTGCCGCCGCCCGGCGGCGCTGCGCCCACTGGCCGAAACCGGGGATCAGTGCGGAACCGAACGCGGCCCACGCCGGCGGCATGCCGTTGTTCGGCGTTGGCGCCGCGCTGCGGCGCGGGCGCGATGTTGTCCTCGCCTGCCCGGCGTGGGCAGTCAAGTGTTTCACGACTCGCTCAGCCACGGTCGGCGCCGACACCCTGCCGCACAGCACGCCGCCGTCGCGCAAGGCGATCTCGATCCAGCCGCCGGGAGCGCACCACCGAAACCCGCGCGCGATGCGGCTGGGCCGCAAGGCGCCGGGTTCATTCGAAGCGCCGACGATCTGCGCCAGCGTATACGCGGCCTCGAGCCGGTGATCGGTGAACGTCGAGGCGAAGATCAGCAAACGTTCGTCGGTCAGCACCACCCAGCGCATCACCTGGCCTTGCATCGTGAAGGTTTCCAGCACGTGCTCGCCGTCCAGCAGGGCGAGGTCCAGCGCGCCGCTGCGGAGCTTGCGCATCGCCATCTGGTTGAACAGCGGTTCGTACGCAGGCGAACGGCCCAGGCGGTGCAACCGCCGCAACGTGATCAGCAAAGCGAGGGTGACGACCAGCATGAGGCCGAGCAGGACGCCCCATGTCGCCGCCTTGCCGCCGCCGAAAGACAGCGGACCGCCCGGAGCCCAGGCGAGGGCCAAGGCGACCAGCATGAACGCGAACATCGGGCCATGCACGCGCAGCGCCTGTGCAGCCAGGCGCCGGCCATCGACCTCCGGAGTGCCGAGCCGGGCGAGATCGAGCGTCCGCCGGCGATGCGCGTCGCGGCGCTCCAGCACGTGCGCGCGCAGGGCGAGCGCGAACGCCAGTGCGAACAAGGCGATGCCCACGAAGAGCCCCTGGCGGTACTCGGCGCCGAGGCGGTCCCGCTCGGCGGCGCGCTGCCGCAGCGTTGCTTGCAGGGTGTCGTCGCCGAAGGGCGGCATCGGCCGGTGTTCGGCCGACCACCGCAGCACCGAGAACGACTCGCCGTCCGTCAGCAGCAAGTGGCCATCGTGCCAGTCGAGGTCACGCGGCTCGAGCAGCCCCGGGTGAGGGTACTCGCGCTGCAGCCCGTCCGGCGAGATCGCGACGACGCGCCCGGTGATCATCCCGTTGCGCAACCGGGTCAAGGCCGCCATTTGTGCCGAGCCGGAGGCCACTTGGGGGTGGACGCGCGCGGCGGCGACGAACACCGCATCGCCGTCCGACGGCAACGCCACGCTTTCGCGCAGTTCGAGCGAGCGGCCGTCCAGGCGCCGCAGCGAGAAGCGGTTCGTGTCCGTGGTCCACAGCGCATCGCCGACCCACCACAGGCCGTTGGTGAATCGGTAGCTGTCGGAGGCGGTGCGTGCGAGAAAGCGTCCTTCGGGGTCGAACAAGGCCACGGCGTGTCCGCCGCCGGTAGCCACCGCGAAGCGGCCGTCCGCATGGAATGCGAGGTTGATCGCCCGCCCTGCATGGCGCGCGAGAACCTCCGGCCATTGAGGCCGCAACGTGCGCACCACGCGAGCCGAAGCGGAGTCGAGCATGTACAGCGCGGGATCGTCGCGCACCGTGGCGACGATGCTGCCGTCCGGATGGCGGACGAGATTGGCCGGCGCGCCGGGCAGCCCGAGCGCCGCCGTCGCCGCCATCTCGACGAGTTGCCCGTCCGGCGAAGCGCGCCACAACTGCTGGTCGACACCGATCCAGACGTCTCCAGCGGGTGTGACGACCAGGCCGCTCGGTCCGAGTATGTCGCCCGCCGCGAGCATGGCTCGCACGCCGTGCGCCACCGCGCCGATCGCCAGCACCAGGCCGATGATCGCGACCACCTTGAGTGCGCGTGTATCGATGTTCAACCCCTTCGCGCCGTCAGCCGGTCGCCTGCCGAAGCGGCGCCGACCCTACCTTCAGGCGTGGCCGGGCCAGCAAGTTTTTTTCATGGTCGCATGTCGAAATCGCGACCGCCCGTTCGTCATCAGACAACAGACGAACGAAACGTCCGCCGAAATGACCCGTTCCCGCCCTTCAGGCCTGCACCTGCTTTTCGCGCCGTTTCTTCGCGAGGGCGGGCCGAGGCGCGTCCGCCGCGTGCGGCGAGCGCATGCCGTTGATGAAACTGCGCACGGCCTGGCGGCCCACCTGCACGAGGTCGAAGGCCTGCGGGTCCAGCATCCAGGTCTGGATCAGCCCGTCGACCAGCGCGTGCAGCCCGAGCGCCAGCGTGCGCACCGCGGTGCGCGGTGCGATCTCGCCGCGCAGCGCCGCGCATTTGAGGATTCGCTCGCCTTCGGCCAGGCATTCGTTGCGGCAATCCAGCCGCCGGTCGCGCACGGCGAGCAGTTCGTCGACGTACTCGACCTTGTGCGTGGCGATGTCGAAGGCGCGCCGCACCTGCGCGTTCGTGGCGGCGATTCGCAGCGTTTCCACCACCTGCCGCTCGATGAAGGGCAGGGGATCGTCACGATCGGCGTCGAAGGTCTGGTAGGCCGCCTCCATCGGCATCGTCGCCCGTTCCATCATTGCGGTGAACAGGTCGGCCTTGTCCTTGAAGTGCCAGTAGATCGCGCCGCGCGTGACGTGGGCGGCCTGGGCGATGTCCTGCAGCGACGTGCGCGACACGCCGCGCCGCTCGAAGATCAGCTCGGCCGCATCGAGGATGCGGTGTCGAGTCTCGAGGGCTTCTTCTTTCGTGCGGCGGGGCATGGCGCGTCTCCGGGTAGGTCGTGGATTCTCTTACCGGATGACCCTGCCGGGACCGGGCAGTTCCCCCAATTCGTCACACATACAGTCAACGATGTATGTAGACTCCGGCCCCTTCGAACGGGAGGTTCCCGCATGTCCTCGCATTCTTTCGATGTTCCGCCGTTGCCGCGGTCCGCGACCCTTGCGCGCGCCGTCACCCTTGCCGGGGTCGTGCTGCTGAGCGCCGCGCTGGCGGCATGCGGCCAGGCGCAGGGCGAAGCCGAAGGCCAGGGCGGACCGCCGCCGGCTGCCGTGGCGGTCGAGCAGGTTCGCACGGCCGACGTGCCGGCCGTCTATGACTACGTCGGACAAGCAGCCGGTTCGCGCGATATCGAGGTGCGCGCCCGCGTGGCAGGCATTCTCGTCAAGCGCAACTTCGACGAAGGCGCCCCCGTCAAGAAAGGCCAGTCGCTCTACAGCCTCGACGCCGCGCCGTTCGAAGCTGCGCTCGCACGCGCCGATGCCGACGTGGCTGCCGCCGAAGCCCGCCTGGCGCAAGCGTCACGCACGCTGGCGCGCCTGAAGCCCTTGTGGGAGGCGAGGGCCGTGAGCCAGCGCGACTTCGACGACGCCGCCTCGGCCGAGCAAATCGTCCGCGCCGACCTGAAGGGCGCGCAGGCACGGCGTGCCGAGGCCGCGCTGCAGCTGCGCTACACCCGGGTCGAGGCGCCGATCAGGGGCATGGCCGGGCGCTCGCAGGTGTCCGAAGGCACGCTGGTCGCCGGCCCCGAGATGCTGCTGACCACCGTCACCCAGACCGATCCGATCAAGGTGCGTTTCGGCATCGCCGACACCGACCAGATGCGCTGGCGCAGCGAGGTCGAGGCCGGCCAGCTGCGCCTGCCGGCACACGGCGCGTTCGACGTCGAAGTGCGGCTGGCCGACGGCCGCGTGGTTTCGCGCCGCGGCAAGCTCGTGTTCTCCGACACGCGCGTGTCCGGGAACACCGGCACCGTGGAGGCCGAGGCCGAACTGCCGAACCCTGACGGCGCCCTGAAACCCGGCCAGTTCGTGCGCGTGCGCCTGCTCGGCGCGACGCGGCCGAATGCGGTCAAGGTGCCTACCCGTGCGGTGCTCGAAGGTCCGCAAGGCAAGTTCGTCTACGTGATGGCCGACGGCAAGGCGCTGCCCAAGCCGGTGGAGGTCGGCGATCAACTCGCCGACGGATGGATCGTCACCAAGGGCCTGGCTGCGGGCGACGCGGTGATCGTCGACGGCATGGCGCGCATCTTCTTCCCCGGCGCGCCGGTGGTGCTCGCGCAAGCGGCATCGGCCGCATCCGCTGCACCGAAGAAGTAGGCCGGAGGGCTGCCCATGTTTTCCCGCTTCTTCATCGACCGGCCGATCTTCGCGGCCGTGCTGTCCATCTTCTTCGTGATCGCGGGGCTCTCGGCGACACGCTCACTGCCGATCGCGCAGTACCCCGAGATCGCGCCGCCGGTCGTCACCGTGGTCGCGGTCTATCCCGGCGCGAGCGCCGAGGTGATCGAGCAGACGGTGGCCGCGCCGCTCGAGAACGCCATCAATGGCGTCGAGCGCATGATCTACATGAACTCGACCTCGACGTCGAACGGCACCGTCACGATCCAGGTCACCTTCGACATCGGCACCGACGTCGACCAGGCCGCCCAGATCGTCAACAACCGCGTCAAGCAGGCCGAGGCCAAGCTGCCGCAGGAGGTGCGCCGCCAGGGCGTGACGGTGGAGAAGGGCTCGTCGGCCTTCCTGCAGGTGCTGGCCTTCTTTTCCGACGACGGCAGCCGCGACGACCTGACGATCAGCAACTACGTGACGCTGAACGTGCTGGACTCGCTGAAGCGCGTGCCCGGCACGACCAACGTGCAGATTTTCGGCGCGAAGGACTACGCGATGCGCGTGTGGCTGCAGCCAGACCGCCTCGCGCAGTTCAAGCTGACGACGAGCGACGTGGCGCGCGCGATCAACGAGCAGAACGCGCAGTTCGCGGCCGGCAAGGTCGGCCAGGCGCCCACCGCCGGCGCCCAGGAGATGGTCTACACGATCACCACGCAGGGCCGGCTGTCGGACCCCGCGCAGTTCGAGGAGATCATCATCCGCTCCGACGGCAACGGCAGCGCGATCCGCCTGAAGGACGTGGCGCGCGTGGAGCTCGGCTCGAAGGACTACGACTTCATCGGCCGCATCAACGGCAAGCCGGCCACGCTGGTCGGCATCTTTCTGCAGCCTGGCGCCAACGCGCTCGACGTGGCGAAGGAGGTGGAGCGCACCGTGGCCGAGCTGGCCCCGCGGTTCCCGAAAGGCATCACCTACTCGGTGCCGTACGACACCACGCGCTTCGTGAAGGTCTCGATCGAGGAGGTCGTGAAGACGCTGCTCGAGGCGATGCTGCTGGTGATCGCGGTGGTGTTCCTGTTCCTGCAGAACTGGCGCGCCACGCTGATCCCGCTGGTGGCCGTGCCGGTGTCGCTCATCGGCACCTTCGCCGGGCTGCTGGTGCTCGGTTATTCGATCAACACGCTGACCTTGTTCGGGATGGTGCTCGCGATCGGCATCGTCGTCGACGACGCGATCGTCGTGCTCGAAAACGTCGAGCGGATCATGCACGAAGAGCACATGGAAGCGCGCGAAGCCGCGATCAAGGCGATGCGCGAGGTGTCCGGCCCGGTCATCGCAATCGTGCTGGTGCTGTGCGCGGTGTTCGTGCCGATCGCCTTCCTCGGCGGCTTGACCGGCGAGCTCTATCGGCAGTTCGCTGTCACGCTGTCGATTGCGGTGGTGATTTCCGGCATCGTCGCGCTGACGTTGACGCCGAGCCTGTGCGTGCTGATCCTGCAGAAGAAGCACAAGCAGCCCGGTCGCTTCTTCGGCGCCTTCAACCGCTTCTTCCACCACGTCACCGGCCGCTACGTGGCCGGCGTCGGCTTCATGGTGCGCCGCGCCGGCATCGGGCTGCTGCTGTTCGCGGGCATGGTGGCGATCACCGCCGGGCTGTGGCGCGCCACGCCGGGGTCGCTGGTGCCCGACGAGGACCAGGGCTTCTACATCGCCGCGGTGATCCTGCCCGACGGCGCGTCGCTGCAACGAACCGACAAGGTTGTCGGCGACGTGATCGAAGTCATCAAGTCCAACCCGCACAACCTCGACGTGGTGGCGTTCACCGGCTTCGACTTCCTCGGCGGCGGCTACCGCAACAACGCGGCGACGATCTTCGTCACGCAGACGCACTGGAACGAGCGGCCGGTGCCGGTGCAGGCGCTGATCGGCGAGCTCTTCATGAAGACCGGCCACATCAAGGAGGCGCTGGTGCTCGCCTTCAACCCGCCGCCGATCTTCGGCATCGGCACGGCGGGCGGCTTCGAGTTCTACATCCAGAACCGCGGCGAGGGCGGGGCCCAGCGCATGGCCGAGGTGATGCAGCAGTTTCAGGGCGCGGTGAGCCAGAGCAAGCTGCTCGGCGGCGTGCAGTCGCTGTGGCGCGCCACCTCGCCGCAGCTCTACGTCGACGTCGACCGCGAGCGCGCGATGGCGCTGGGCGTGCCGGTGGACGAAGTCTTTGCGACCTTGTCGTCCACGCTCGGCAGCTACTACGTCAACGACTTCAACAAGTACGGGCGCACCTGGCAGGTGCTGATGTCCGCCGAGCCCGGGTACCGCCAGCGGCCCGACGACATCGGGCGCATGTGGGTTCGCTCGAACAGCGGCCAGATGGTGCCGGTGTCGGCGATCGCGTCAGTGAAGTACTCGTCCGGGCCCGAGACGCTGGACCGCTTCAACAACCTGCCGGCGGTCAAGCTGTTCGGGCAGGGCGCGCCGGGGGTGAGCTCCGGCCAGGCGATCGCCGAGGTCGAGCGCATCGCAAAGGAGGTCTTGCCGAGCGAGTTCAGCTACGACTGGGGTGGGGCGTCGTACCAGGAGAAGCGCTCGTCGGGCACCTCGGCGCTCGCGCTGGTGCTGGGGGCGTTGATGGTGTTCCTGATCCTGTCGGCGCAGTACGAACGCTGGTCGCTGCCGTTGTCGGTGCTGCTGGCGCTGCCGTTCGGCACCTTCGGCGCGCTCGCCGCCGTGTGGCTGCGCGGCATGACCAACGACGTGTACTTCCAGATCGGCCTCGTCACGCTGCTCGGCCTGGCGGCGAAGAACGCGATCCTGATCGTCGAATACGCGTCGCTGAAACACCACGAAGGCATGAGCGCATCGGCCGCCGCGCTCGAAGCGGCGCGGCTGCGCTTCCGCCCGATCATCATGACCTCGCTCGCCTTCATCCTCGGCGTGCTGCCGCTCGCGTTCTCCAGCGGCGCCGGGGCGGGGGCGCGGCGTTCGGTCGGCACCGGCGTGATGGGCGGCATGCTGGCGGCCACCTTCCTCGCGATCTTCTTCGTTCCGATGTTCTACAAGATCATCACCGCACGCCGGCTGCGCGAATCGCGCAGCACGGCCGAGATCCAGGCGGAGGCCGAGCACGCGCGCCACGCGGGGCACCACGCGCGCCCGGGGCACGGGCAGCCGCCGGCGGGCGTCCAGGGAGAGCCGGCATGAACAACGCTTCTTCACCGAACGGCGCGATGCGACCCCAGGCGTCACCCCGGCCCTTCGACAGGCTCAGGACAGGCCGGCCTTCGGCCACCCCGGGGTCCACTGGGCGAGTCGGCGGCGCGCGACGAGTGGACACCGGCGTTCGCCGGGGTGACGGCTGGGAGTGGCACTCCGGCCTCGCCGTGCTCGCCGTCGTGCTGCTGATGACGGCCTGTGCGGTGCCGCCCCGCGCCGCGTCGTCGGCGCCGGCGATGGAGCTTCCTGCTGCCACCCCGCTAGACGCTGGCCTCCCGGTGAACTGGTGGACCTCCTTCGCCGACCCGCAGCTCACGGCCCTCGTCGAGGAAGCGCTGAACAACAACCGCGACCTCGCGCGCGCCGCGGCCCGGATCGACCAGTCGCGCGCCGCGCTTCGCCTGGCGCGCGCGGAGCGGCAGCCGAGCGTGAACGCCGCCGTCTCCACGGGCCGCCAGCGCGTGAGCGAAAACGGCAGCGTTCCGCTCGGCGGCGTGTCCCCGATCGGCAACGACCACCGCGCCACCGTGAACGTGGCCTACGAAGTCGACCTGTGGTCGCGCCTGGCGCGCGAACACGATGCCGCCCGCGGCGAGCTGCTGGCAACGGCCTACGCACGCGACACGCTGCGAACGGCACTCGCTGCGCAGGTCGTGCAGTCGTACGCGACGCTGCAGTCGCTCGACGCGCAGTACATGCTGTTCGAGCGCGCGGTGCAGGCGCAGCGCGAGAGCCTGAAACTGCAGCACCTGCGCCTCGATGCCGGCGACATCGGCGAGCTGGACATCCGCCAGCTCGAGGCCGAGCTGATCACCAACGAGGCCGAGCTGCCCAAGCTCGATCGTGCACGCGGCGAAGCCGAGCGCGCGCTCGCGCTGGTGCTCGGCCGCACGCCGCGCGCGGTGGTGGAGCAAGGCGTGCCGCGCGCTACCACGCCGGCCTCGGTGCCGACTGACGTGGCGTTGCCCGAGAACCTGCCGTCGGACCTGCTGCAGCGTCGGCCCGACGTGCAGGCCGCCGAGGCGCGACTCCAAGCGGCGGGCGCCCGTGTCGATGCGGCGCGTGCAGCGTACTTTCCGAGCATCTCGCTGACGGCAGCCTTCGGCCGCCAAAGCGTGGAACTGTCGCGCCTGACCGACGGGCCGTCGCTGATCTGGAGCGTCGTCGCCTCGCTGACGCAACCGATCTGGAACGGCGGCCGGCTCGACGCGCAGACCGATCTGGCGCGTGCGCGCCAACGCGAGGCCGAACTCGACTACCGCGACACCGTGGCCGTCGCGTTCAAAGAAGTGCGCGACGCGCTCGGCGCACGCAGCGAAACGCAGCAGAGCCTGCGCAACGCGATCGAACGGGAGCGCGCGCTGTCGCGCGCGGCGCAGCTGACGGCGCTGCGTTTCAACGGCGGCGAGTCGAGCCGGCTCGATTTGATCGAGGCGGAGCGGGCGGCACTGGCGGCGCAGGCGCAGATGGCCGATGCACGGCGTGCGATCGCCGTGGCGCAGGCCGATCTGTACCGGGTGCTGGGTGGCGGGTGGGAGGCGCCGCAGGGGGCGGAATGATGAGCGAGCGTGCCGCCAGTCAGAACGTCACTTTCACCGACGGCGCGCTGCGCTTTGCCGCGCCGTGGAAGACGGCCTCGATGTTGTTGCCGTCCGGGTCCAGTACAAACGCAGCGTAGTAGCCGGGGTGGTAGTTGCGCTCCCCCGGGGCGCCGTTGTCCGTGCCGCCGTGCTCCAGGGCGGCTTTGTAGAACGCATCGACCGCGGCCCGGTCCTTCGCCTGAAACGCCAAGTGGTGGCGCCCTGTCAGCTGGCCCTGCGCGGCTTCGCTGTCGGCGGTCGACACAAAAAGCTCATCGGCCCAGAAGTAGCCGTCACCCGTTCCTCCCATCGGAATCTCCAGCACCTCGAAGACGGCCCCGTAGAACCCTTGGCTGGCAGGCAGGTCGCGTACGACGAGTTGCAGGTGATCGATGAGGCGGCCTCGATGCAGTTCCTGTGTCTCCATGGCGCACTCCTCTTTGGCTGTGGTTCGATCCGGATGGTAATCAGCCATGCCCGGACGGCCATTCTCCGAGCGGCGAAAGGGACTTGCGTAGTTGCCAGCCGTCGTTGCCGGCCACGCCGCGTGAATGCGAACCGCGGCGGCCGCTGCAGTCAGCGCGCCGCTGGACCCTTGTCCAACTTCGCCAGCCCTTCTTGCAGCAGGCGCTTGCGCTGCGGGTCGACCTCCACCGCGATCAGATGCTCGAGCGCCTTCTTCTGCGCCTCGTCGAGCGCTCGCGACGCGTCGGTCCTGATGTCGGGTTCCACACCCGTGCCTTCCCAGTTCGTGCCGGTGATCGGGCTGATCGCGCGGCCCGTCGGCACGAACATGCTGAAGTTTGTCGACAGGCGGTACACGTCGCCCGGGTTTGCACCGCCACCGGTGGTTTCGCCGATCAGCGTCGCGCGCTTGAGGTTCTTCAGGTTGTAGCTGAACTCCTCGGCGCCGGAAAACGTGGCCGCCGAAATGAGAACATAGACCGGCTTGCGCTGGCCGAAGCGCTTCCCTGGCACCCACTCATGGGTCCAGAACTGCACGGTCTGGTCGCCTTCGCGCCAATACAGATTGTTCAGGTGCGTGCGTGTGTCGAAAAGATAGCTGCTCAGGAAGGCGACTGCCGCTGGGTCGCCGCCGCCGTTCTTTCGGAGGTCGACGATGAGTGCATCGGTGTTGGCCACGAGCGTCATCGCGGCGGACAGCGTCTCGCCCGCCCATTCGACCGGCGCGAAGACCCGCAGGTCGATGTAGCCGACATTGCCCGGCAGGCGCTCGACGCGCTCGACGCCGAAGTTGCGCGCCTGCTCCTCCTGTCGGTAGCGAGCCGTTTCTTCGGCGCTCGGTCCTTCAGGCGTTCGCTGCGGCAACGGCGTGGCGCTGTAGCGCACGCGAATGTGCTTGTCCATTGTGACGGCCCGCAACTCGGCGGTCAGCCGGTCGGCGAAAGCAACGCCGTCGTCGATACCGTCGAAGACCTTGGTGTTCCACTGGCGCTGCAGCGCTGTCTCGACCTTTTGCGCCACTTCAGGGAAAACGTAGCTCTGCTTCATTTCGAGGATCGCGGCGTCGAGTACCTGGCGCCGGGTGGCGGCGTCGATCGGTGCGGCCGGGCTGGCATGTGCGACGACAGCAAGAGCGGCAGCAACGACAGCAACAAACGGCAGGCGAGGCAAGTTCATGGCAGCTGGGATTCCAGTATCGGGAAGCGCCAGTATGCAAGGGTGGCACTGCGATTGGCGAAGATGGGCTCGCCTGTGTTGGCCATGCTGCTGAGAAAATCTCTGCATGGATAAGACTGACAGAGAAATACTCAGGATTCTTGCGGGCGATCGCTTGCCGCGAACGTCGCGGTGCGCCTGCACGGCGTGTTCAGGGGACAAGTGAATGTCGAGCCAGGCGGCGCCCGGCCCATTCTTGGATCAGCAAGGTCTCGATGTCGTGCACCGCACGGCCCGTTTCCCGAACGACGGCATCCCGATAGGGCGGCATGTTGGTGCACTCGAGAACGATGTCCGTGACGAGAGGATGGATCCGGACGAGCTCGACCGCCGCCGCTACGACGTCGTGCTCGGCCTGCTTCAAGTCGAGCGTGGCATCGTTGGACAGGATTCGATGATGAAACTCGCAGCCGGGCTCGACCCCTTGCACCGGGGTTCCGGCGGGAACGCCGGCTGCGTGCAACACCGAGGGTCCAAGCGAGGCCGCGGCTATCGTCACGATGCCGGGCCGGGAAAACCGCGCCGCCTGAAGCAGGCTCGACGTGATCACCGGCACGGCGACCGCGCGCGAAAGCTGTTCCTGGTACGCGCTCAGGAACCCGCAACTGGTCGACAGCATCTGTGCTCCGTCGCGCACCAACTGGACGGCAGCGTCGACGAAGGGCCGCAGCAGAGCCGGATCGGCTTCCTTGACGATCCGCTCGGGCGAGGCGCCTTGCACGGTGACGAATCGCACCGGGATGCCGGCTCGTCGGTAGGTTTCGGGATTTCCCACATCGCCCACCGGCCGAGGGAATCGGGTGTCCAGCATCAGGATGCCCAAGAAGCCGTGACGAGAGTCGTTCATCGACGTATCCGCTTTACCGGCCACCTCAGTGCGCCTCGTATGGATTCTCCGGCACCTGTGTGCGGAGGCTGGCGTTGAGCATGTTCCAGGGACTCAAGTTCTCTCGCTGGATGTTCTCAATCGCCCCCTCCTGAGCAAATCTTGCATCTGGTTCTGCCCGTGCATCCCGAAACGGGTGACCTGATCTTTTCGGAGGTGGACGCGCACACGAACCTGCCTCTGGCTGCCAGCCCGGATGTGATGTCCGCGTCGAAGTTCTCGGCGCTGCTGCCCGAGGCGCAGACCCGGCTCGTCGTGCTGGCGACATGCCGTGCCCTGCTACTTGCCGTCGAAGTCGCAACTGTCGCCAACATGGCGGCGAGCGACGCGGACATCACCGGCCAACAGGCCGCGGAATGGGCCGAGTGCTTCTATGGCCTGCTCGCGCAGGGCCGCTCGGTGCACAAGTCCTTCGAGCTGACGCGTTCGCAGATCGACGTGCCCATACGGGCGGTTCGCCAGCGGGACATGGCCTTCGCCGTAGCCGCGGCCTGGAACTGATCTCGGGTGCACACGGCGTCAAGCAGCCCCCCGCCGATAAAACAGCAGCGACCCCGACAGCAAGAGCAGCGCGCCGCCGCAGCAGCGGTCCAGCCACAGCACCGCCCGGCGCCGCAGCAGCCGGATGGCGTGCGCGCCGATGGCCGCGTAGACGAACATCACCGCGAAATCGAGGCCGGCGAAGACGACGGCGATCGTGGCGTACTGGGGCCACTGCGGCGCGGCCGCGTCGATGAACTGCGGCAACAGCGCCGAACAGAACAAGTAGCCCTTGGGGTTGGTCACGGCGACCAGGAACGACTTGGCGAAGACGGCCCGCGGCGCGGCATCGGCGTCGGCCGGGGTCGATGCGGACACGTCCAAACCGCCTTTGGATCGAAGCAGCCGCACACCCAGCCAGGCCAGGTAGGCCGCGCCGACCCACTTCACGACCGTGAACCAGAACTCCGATGCGGCCAGCAAGGCGCCGAGGCCCAGCGCCACGGCGCCGACCAGCACGAAGTCGGAAGCGACCGCGCCGAGCATGCCGGGGACGGATCGGCGGGTTCCGAATCGCGAGCCGTTGGCCAGCGCGAGCAGGACGGTGGGGCCCGGCGTGGCGATCGCGACGAGGGCGACCACGCTGAAGGCGATCAGGGTCGTGGCGTTCATGCTGAATCGAGTCGGTTTCGGGTTCGCCAGCATAGACGAGACACAATGGCGCGGATTCGTCATTCGCCGCCCGTGCGCGGCCCGCTCGCCCCATGCTTCATTTCCTGCCCGCTTCCGTGGTCGGCGTCATCGCCGCCTTGCTGCTCTTGCTCAACACGCTGGTCTGGGTGCCGATCCTGTTGGCCTTTTCGCTGTTGCGGCTGCTGCTGCCATTCGAACCGGTCCGGCGCGCCTTGGCGCCTGTGCTCGCCGGCATCGCCGAGAGCTGGATCGCCTGCAACAGCGGCTGGATGGCGCTCACGCAGCGCACCTCGTGGGACGTGGACGGGCTCGAGGGCCTGCAGCGCCGCAAGTGGTACCTGGTGAACTGCAATCACCAGTCGTGGGTCGACGTGTTCGTGCTGCAGCACGTGTTCAACCGGCGCATTCCACTGCTGAAGTTCTTCCTGAAGCAGGAGCTGATGTGGGTGCCGGCCATGGGCCTGGCATGGTGGGCGCTCGACTTTCCGTTCATGCGCCGCCACAGCGAGACCTACCTGAAGGAGAACCCGCACATGCGCGGCAAGGACCTGGAGACCGCCCGCAAGGCCTGCCAGAAGTTCGCGCTCAATCCGACCAGCGTGATGAACTTTCTCGAAGGCACGCGCTTCTCCGAGACGAAACAGCGGGCGCAGTCATCACCCTACAAGCACCTGCTCAAGCCCAAGGTCGGCGGCATCGCGCTCACGCTGAACGCCATCGGCGAGCGCTTCGAGGCCATTCTCGACGTCACGATCGTCTACCCCGACGGCGCGCCCACGCTGGGGCAGTTCCTGTGCGGCAGGGTCCCCCGCGTGGTCATGCGGGTGCAGCGGCGCACCGTGCCCGAGAACCTGCAGGGCGCCGACTACACGGTCGACCCGCGCGGCCGCGCGGCGTTTCGCAAATGGGTGCGGCAACTGTGGCTGGAGAAGGACCGCCAGATCACCGCGCTGCTGCAGCAGGCGGCGGGCGAGAGCCGGGGTGGGTAGGAGCGGGCGCGGGCATGGCACAGCACCTTCGCGTTCTGTGTGCCGTTGCGCTGCTGGCCGCGTGCGGGCACTTGCCGCCATCGGAGAGCTTGCGTTTCGTGCAGCCGGTGGTGCTGCTCGGCGAGGTTCATGACAACGCCGTGCAGCACCGGCTGCGGTTGCGGGCCTTCGAGGACTGGCTGGCCTTGGGTGGTCGCCCGGCCCTGGTCATGGAGCAGTTCGATCGCGAGCGACAGGGCGTGATCGACGGGCTGCGCGGACAGGCCGCAGCACCCGATGCCGATGCCTTGATCGCCGCCGCCGGCGGCACGGGTTGGCCATGGCGGTTCTATCGGCCGTTCGTCGCGCTGGCGCTGCGATACGGACTTCCGATCGTCGCTGCCAACATCTCGCGCGACGAGGCGCGCAAGGTCATGCGCGAGGGGCTCGAGGCCACCGGGTTCAATGCCGCGGTTCCGGCGGAGTTGCTTGCGCTGCTGGCGAACGACATCGAAGCAAGCCACTGCGGCCAGGTCGACGCTCACACCGCCCGGCGAATGGCGCTGGCGCAGGTGGCACGAGACCAGGCCATGGCCGCTGCGGTGGAGGCGCACGCTACCCGCGGCGTGCTGCTGCTGGCCGGCAACGGCCACGTCCGCATCGACGCCGGCGTGCCGCGCTGGCTGTCGCCGGCGACGCGTGCGCGCAGCGAAGCCATCGGCTTGCTGGAGGCCGACACGCCCGAAGTCGGCCGCTTTGACCGCGTCGTGCGCACGCCGGCGCAGGTGCGGCCAGACCCTTGCCTGGCAATGCGGCGCTGATCCGGCCTGCTTGCCTGTGCAGGTGGCAACCCACCACGTATTGCCTGCCGCGCCTCTGGTGAATTCGAGGGCAGGGGACCGAAGGGTTACCGCCGGCGCGATACGCTAGCCGGTCCGTCACGGAATCTCCCGACATGCTCAAGACCCTGAAAGACCTTTTCGATGCCGTGCGGGCGCCTGCCGCGTCCGAATCGCCGCATGACCAGCAGCACTCGCTGCAGTTGGCCACGGCGGTGCTGCTCGTCGAAGTGATGCGCGCCGACCCAGAACTCGCGGCCACGGAACGCAGCGCGGTGATTGCCGGGCTGCGCGACAAGTTCACGCTGGCCGACGACGAAACGGCGCGGCTGCTCGAACTGGCGGAACACACGTCGCGCGGCGCCACCGACTACTACGCGTTCACGTCGAAGATCAACGAGGGCTTCGAGATGGAGCAGAAGCTGCGGATGATCGAGCACATGTGGCGCGTGGCGTATGCCGACGGCACGCTGAGCGCTCACGAGAACCACGTGATGCGCAAGGTGGCCGAGCTGCTCTACATCCCGCATGGGGCGTACGTGCACGCGAAGATGAGGGCGAGGGAGGCGGCAGGAGGGGGAGGAGCGGGAGGGGCGCCTGAGTGACCTCCGGACTTGCTCCCTCTCCCTCCGGGAGAGGGTTGGGGTGAGGGCCGCGGCAGTCGAGAATGACCGTTGCTGGCCACCGCCGCGGCCCTCACCCTACCCTCTCCCAAAGGGTCCAAATTGAGAGGGAACAAGCCGATTGCGGCGCTTGGCCGCCTTCGGCGGCAACGCGGCGACGTAACCCAGCGCCCGCGCCATCCACGCCGACATCACCACGGCATCGGGCAGCGCATCGCCGCGCACCGCGACGAAGTCGCCCATCGCTCGGCCGGGCATCGGCTCGAAGGCCCTGGCATGCCCGCCGGCCTGCAGCAGCGCGCGATCTTCGGCCGGCAGCTTGAGCACCAGGTCGGCCTGGTGCAGCCCGGCGAACAGGCGCCCGTTCACGAAGGCGGCCGGGTAGCCGAACATCTT
>DATKCI010000188.1:0-33199 GCA_035513255.1 Piscinibacter sp.
CGGCTTGGCACGAGGTAGTCGCGCGCGCCCTCCGGCGTGCTCTTGGTGAGCATCGGCGTTTCGATGTCGACGAAGCCGAGCGCGTCGAGGAAGCGGCGCACCTCCATCGTCACGCGGTGGCGCAGCATCATGTTCTTCTGCATCGTCGGGCGGCGCAGGTCGAGCACGCGGTGCGTGAGGCGCGTGGTTTCGGACAGGTTCTCGTCGTCGAGCTGGAACGGCGGTGTGACGCTCGCGTTCAGCACCTCGATCTCGTGGCACAGCACCTCGATCTTGCCGCTGGTGAGGTTGGCGTTTTCGGTGCCGGCCGGGCGCGGACGCACCTTGCCGACCACCTTCAGGCAGAACTCGTTGCGCACGTCTTCGGCGGCCTCGAACATCTCCGGGCGGTCGGGGTCGCAGACGACCTGGACCAGGCCCTCGCGGTCTCGCAGGTCGATGAAGATCACGCCGCCATGGTCGCGGCGCCGATGCGCCCATCCCATCAGCGTGACGGTCTGGCCCATCAGCGCTTCGCTGACCAGGCCGCAATAGGTTGTTCTCATTCGTTCACTCCAGTGTCGGGTTCGATGCGCCTCGCGCGGCGGCGGGCATCTTGAGGGGAGGCGCTTCGGGCTGTCTTGCGAGCCCTGACGGCTGAGCGGGTGCCGGCCGCTCAGCCGTGTTGATTTCGCGCCGCGAGGACAACGGGCAGCGGCGGCGCCACGACGCCCATCGAGATGATGTACTTGAGCGCTTCGTCGACGCTCATCGCGAGCTCGATCACGTCCTTGCGCGGCACCATCAGGAAGAAGCCGGACGTCGGGTTGGGCGTGGTCGGCACGTACAGGCTCAGGTAGTCGTCCCGAAGGTACTCGCCTGCTTCGCCGCCGGGGCGGCCGGTCACGAAGGCGATGGTCCACGAGCCCTCGCGCGGGTATTGCACCAGCACCGCTTCGCGAAACGCGTTGCCGCTGGTGGAGAACAAGGTGTCGGACACCTGCTTCACCGAGCTGTAGATCGACTTGACGATCGGGATCTTGTGCAGCAGGACGTTGCCCTGGCGCAAGGCCCACTGCCCGAACATGTTGGCGGCGAACACGCCGGTCAGCAGCAGCGCGGAGACCATCACGATGACGCCCAGCCCCGGCACCTGCTTCAGCATTTCGAGCGGCCCGTGCGCGGCTTCGGGCAGCACGGCCTGCGACGCGGTGAGCAGCGTCGCGAACAGGCCGTCGAGCATGCCGAGGATCGCGTGCAGCACCCAGATGGTGATGGCCAACGGCAGCCAGACCAGCAGGCCGGCGATCAGGTACTTTTTCACGAGGGTCGGGGGACGGGCGTCTCGTCAGTGGATCGTCGCGGGGCCGGCAGACGAGGCGCCGTCGCTGCCGGACGCGGGAGCGGCCGCGGCGGGGGCGGCCGCCGGCGCCGGGCCCGCATCGGGCTTGGCGCCGTCGGGCTTCGCGGCTTCCGGCTTGGCGGCGGCGTCGGGTTTGGCCGCGCCGTTGTTCGCGCCGTTGCGGAAATCAGTGACGTACCAGCCCGAGCCCTTCAACTGGAATCCGGCGGCGGTGAGCTGCTTGCGGAACGACGCGGCGCCGCAGGCCGGGCAGACGGACAGCACCGGATCGGACACCTTCTGCAGCACATCCTTCGCGTGGCCGCAGGACTCGCACCGGTAAGCGTAGATCGGCATGGCTAAGCCCTTGATTAAAAACGCGAAATTATAGATGGGGGCTCATTGTCGCCGGCTCTAGGGGTCAGCGGGTTTCATTGGTGCGCGCCGTGGTGCCCGCGCGTGCGGTGCAGCACGGTCTCGATCGAATGACCGTGCGAACGGATGATCTGGGGCGCCAGGGAGCCCACCACCATGCCGAAGATCGACACGAACAGGCCGATGAGGTTGGACGGGATCAGCGCCTCCGGGGCCACCGCGTCGGCGACCAGCCAGGCGCCGATGCCCAGCACGATCGAGAAGATCGCCCCCTGCGTGTTCGCGCGCTTCCAGTAAGCACCGGCCACCAGCGGCACGAATGCGCCGGCGAGCGTCACGTTGTAGGCGTTCTGGACCATCTCGTACATCGTGCTGGTGCTGTTCAGCGCGAACAGCAGCGCCCCGGCGGTGAAGGTGACGAGGATGATGCGCAGGGTCAGCAGGAACTGGCGGTCGCTCATGTGGGGCACGAAGGGCCGCAGCACGTTCTCGGTGAACAGCGAGGTCGGCGCGAGCAGCGCGCCGCTGGAGGTGGACAGGATGGCGGACAGCAAGGCGCCGAAGAACATCACCTGCGCCCACAGCGGCATCTTGCCGAGCACGAGGTCGGGCAGGATGCGCTGGATGGCGCGCCCGTCCTCGCTCGCGAACAGCTCGGTCAGCGCCGGGTCGGCGACGATGGCGGCGTAGGCGATGAAGATCGGCACGAAGGCGAAGCAGAAGTAGATCAGGCCGCCGATGATGGTGCCGCGCACCGCGGTCTTTTCGTCCTTCGCGCTGGTCATGCGCTGGAACACGTCCTGCTGCGGGATGGAGCCGAAGGCGAACGCGAAGAACGCGCCGGCCATGGCCCACCAACCGGCGCTGTCGCTGGGGAAGAAGTCGAACTTGCCTTCGGCGGCGGCCTGCGAGATCACCTTTTCGGCGCCGCCGGCCAGGTCGCCGACCAGCAGCGCGATCAGCGTGAGCCCGACCAGGATGACGACGGTCTGGAACAAGTCGGTGAAGGCGACCGACCACATGCCGCCGAACACCGTGTAGACCAGCACGACGGCCGCGCCGGCCATGATCGCCTCGTTCAGGCCGATCGCGCCGCCGGACAGCACGTGGATCACGAGGCCGAGCGCCGTCAGCTGCGCCGAGGTCCATCCGAGATAGCTCAGCACGATCGAGATGCTGGTCAGCACTTCCACCGGTTTGCCGTAGCGCTCCTTGTAGAAGTCGCCGATCGTCAGCAGGTTCATCCGGTAGAACAGCCGCGCGAACAGCAGCGCGGCGAGCACGAGGCACACCGAAGCGCCGAACGGGTCGCCCGGAATGCCCGACAGGCCGTCCTGCGCGAAGGTCGCCGACACCGACAGCACGGTTTCGGCGCCGAACCAGGTGGCAAACACCGTCGCCGCATTCATGTACAGCGGCAGGCTGCGGCCGGCCACCAGGAAGTCACGGGCGTTCTTCACCCTGCGCGCTGCCAGCAGGCCGATGCCGATGGTGACGAGAAGATAGGCGACGACGAAAGTGATCAGCACGGCGTTGCTCCACGACGGCAAGGCGATTCGATTGGGGGTGGACCCTCACTGCGCAGGTCCGCGGAACGGCGCGCGCATTATCAGGGCATTCGGAGCGCGAAACGCAAGGTGCGTGCCTGCGCCGGCTCCTCGTAGCCCGGATCAAATCCGGGAGGGGCGGTGGCGTGCCAGCGCAGCTCCCCGGATTTGATCCGGGCTACAAGGTCTGCAGCAGCACCAGCGCGAGCACGAACCCAAGCCCGCCCCAGATCACGACCTGCAGCAGCCGGTTCGTGCGCCGCTGCTCAATCAGCAGGGCTTCGATCACCCGCTGCTCCGACCGCGGCGCCGGCTGCAGCGACTGGTGCACCAGCCGCGGCAGCTCGGGCAGCAGTTGCGCGTAGCGCGGCGCTTCCTTCTGCAGCCGCTCCAGCAAGCCGCGCCAGCCGATCTGGTCGTTCATCCAGCGCTCGAGGAAAGGCTTGGCGGTGTTCCACAGGTCGAGCTCGGGATCGAGCTGGCGGCCCAGGCCTTCAACGTTCAGCAACGTCTTTTGCAACAGCACGAGCTGCGGCTGGATTTCGACGTTGAAACGCCGCGACGCCTGGAACAGCCGCATCAGCACCTGGCCGAGCGAGATGTCCTTCAGCGGCCGGTCGAAGTGCGGCTCGCAGACGGTGCGGATCGCGCCTTCGAGTTCGTCGACCCGTGTCGTCGGCGGCACCCAGCCGCTCTCGACGTGCAGTGCGGCCACGCGCTTGTAGTCGCGGCGGAAGAACGCGACGAAGTTCTGCGCGAGGTATTCCTTGTCGTACTCGGTCAGCGTGCCGACGATGCCGAAGTCGAGCGCGATGTAGCGCCCGAACGTGGCCGGCGCAATGCTGACCTGGATGTTGCCCGGGTGCATGTCGGCATGGAAGAAACCGTCGCGGAAGACCTGCGTGAAGAAGATCGTCACGCCGTCGCGCGCGAGCTTGGGAATGTCGACGCCTGCCTCCGTCAGCCGATGCGTCTGGCTGATCGGCACGCCGTACATGCGCTCCATCACGATGACGCTCGACGTGCACATCTCCCAGAGCATCTCGGGCAGCATCACGAGCTGCAGGTCCGCCATGTTGCGGCGCAGCTGCGCAGCGTTGGCTGCCTCGCGCACCAGGTCGAGCTCGTCGTGCAGATAGACGTCAAACTCGGCCACCACCTGCCGCGGCTTGAGGCGGCGGCCGTCGGCGCTGACCCGCTCGATCCAGCGCGCCAACGTGCGCATCAGCGACAGGTCGTCGTCGATCACTGCCAGCATGCCGGGGCGCAGCACCTTCACCGCCACCTCGCGGCCATCCTTCAGCGTCGCGAAGTGCACCTGCGCGATCGAGGCGCTTGCGACCGGCTGCGCCTCGAATCGGGCGAACAGCACCTCGGTCGGGCGGCCGAAGGCTTTCTCCACCAACGCCTTCGCCTGCTCGGCCGGAAACGGCGGCACGCGGTCCTGCAGCCGCTCGAGCTCGTCGGCGATGTCGGCGGGCAGCAGATCGCGCCGCGTGGACAGCACCTGACCGAACTTCACGAAGATGGGCCCCAGCCGTTCGAGCGCGAGCCGCAGCCGCACGCCGCGCGGCGCATCGAGCCGCCGCCCGATCGTCATCAAGCGCACCAGCAGGCGCACCCAGCGCTGGCGAAAACCGGAGAGCGCCAGCTCATCCAGCCCGAATCGCAGAACCGTGAAGACGATGAAGACGAGGCGCGCGAGGTGCCTCATCGCGTGCCGGGTCCGGGTCCGGGTCCGTTGGATGCACGCGCCGCCAAACTGCCGAGCGCGGACACGGCCTCGCGCAGGCCGGCCGACAGCACGCCGCCGATGCGCGCCAGTTCATGCGCCGGCCCCGCGCCGACGAGCCGGGCGAGGTCGTCCTGCACGTCCCACCGCAGGTTGTCCATCAGCCAGCTCACGTCGGTCGCGAGATCAGCGTCGCCGGTGACGGCGACCGGCGGGCGCTGGCCAGAAAGTCCCTGCACCACCATGCCGGCCGGATTGGAGGTATCGACCGTCAACTCGAGGTCAGCCGGCAGCACCGGACCTTCGCCTGACCACTCGACCAGACCGGCCGGCGTGACGGCGAAGCTCAACTCGGGCAGCGGCGGCAGCAGCGCCGGCCAGCCGGTGAGCTGCAACCGGATGCAACGTCCGCGGTGTGGGCGCAAGCGCTCGACCGCCGCGTTTTCGGCCGCGAGCACATGGTTCAGGAACAGCGTGGCGCGCTGCATGAACGCCGTGGCGGCGAACTGCTGCAAAGTGTGAAGCATGCACGGATTGTAGGCACGGGCCCCGGGTGAGACCCCACGGACGCGGGCTCGGGGTGCCTGTGTTTTTGAGGGAGAATCCACGCCTTGATGACCGGACGGGCCGCCTGCGAGGGATGCGGCTCGACCGCGACGGCGGTAGAGCGGTCCTTGGCCCGGCACTCGCAAGACGAGCTGCCTGCCGGCTCGCGATGCGGCCGGCTCCGGTTCCGGGAACCACCTGATTGATGTTCGAAGACCGCACCTACAAGAGAACCTTCTACAGCGCGCCGCAATCGGTGACATCGCTGGTCGCGGCGTTCCTGGAGCCGGCGATCACCGTGCTGACCTTCGTCCTCGCGAACTGGTATGTCGACGAGAGCATCAACCGGCCCGAACTGACGCTGTGCCTGCTGGTCTTCGCGCTCACCTTTCCGGGGCGCAACCGATTCCGCGACAACCTGATCGCCGCCGGCGTCGACATCGTGTCGTCCTGGATCATGCTGATCGGCATCCTCGCGCTGTGCGGCTACGCCACGCGCAGCATCCAGTACTTCGAGCCGGACGCGCTCGCCGCGTGGTTCGTGGCGACGCCGGTGCTGCAGTGGCTCGCCGTGTGGATCGGCCAGAAGATCGTGCGTGTGCAGGGCGCCCGCCCCGAAGCGCGGCGCTCGGCCATCGTGGTGGGCGCGGGCCCGCTGGGCGTGAAGGTGGCGCGCGCGCTGATCGAAAGCGCCGACCAGGGCATCGACTTCATCGGCTACTTCGACGACCGCACCGACGACCGCGTGCACGAGGTGGCCAGCAACCACCGGCTCGGCGGCCTGCGCGACGTGGCCGACTACGTGCGCGCGCACGGCATTCGCGAGGTGTTCATCACGCTGCCGCTGGGCTCGCAGCCACGCATCGTCGAGCTGCTGGAGCAGGTGCAGGGCACGACGGCCTCGCTGTTCTTCGTGCCCGACGTGTTCGGCATCAGCATCATCCAGGGCCGACTGCAGGACATGAACGGCGTGCCGGTCGTCGGGATCTGCGAGACGCCGTTCACCGGAACGAACGAGCTGGTCAAGCGGCTCTCGGACATCGTGCTGGCCACGCTGATCATCATCCTGATCTCGCCGATATTGCTGGCGATCGCGATCGGCGTGAAGCTCAGCTCGCGAGGGCCGGTGATCTTCAAGCAGCGGCGCAACGGGCTGGACGGCGAAGAAATCGTCGTCTACAAATTCCGCTCGATGACGGCGCAGGACAACGGCCCCGTGGTGCGCCAGGCGACGAAGGACGACCCGCGCATCACGCCGTTCGGCGCCTTCATCCGCCGCACGTCGCTGGACGAGCTGCCGCAGTTCTTCAACGTGCTGCAAGGGCGCATGAGCATCGTCGGGCCGCGCCCGCATGCCGTGGCGCACAATGAGGAATACCGGCGCATCATCAAGGCTTACATGGTGCGCCACAAGGTCAAGCCCGGCATCACCGGCTGGGCGCAGGTCAACGGTCACCGGGGGGAGACCGACACCATCGAGAAGATGCAGGCACGGGTCGAGTATGACCTGGAGTATTTGCGGAACTGGTCCCTCGGACTCGATCTGCAAATCATTGTGCGTACCATTCGGCTCGTGTTTTTCGACCGCAACGCGTACTAGCGGTTGCGGAAACCCGTTGTCACAGGTTTGCGTCACCTCCGGAGAAAAGAACATGCCACACGATTCGCGCGCCTTCGGTCGCACCGCGTTGCAGCAGGCGGCACTTGCCTTCTGCCTTGTTTCGGCCCCTGCCCTTCATGCCGAGGACCGCCCCTACTACATCGGCGTCAGCCAGACCTTCACGCATCAGTCGAACGTCTTCAAGACCAGGAACAACGAGATCGACGACCTCGTGTCGAGCACCGGATTGCTCGGCGGGCTGGATCTCAATCTGGGCCGGCAGCGTGTCTACCTCGACGGGACGGTCAGCGCCAACCGACATGACGAACGCTCCGAACTCGACAACACCAGCTACTCGCTGAGCACCGGCCTCGACTGGGAGACGGTGGAGCGACTGTCGGGCAACGTGCGCTACACGGCGCGCCAGAGCCTCACCGACTTCGGCGTCCTCGGCGCCCCCCGCACCAAGAACATCGTGGAGACCCAGCACGCGCTGGCCAACGCTCGCTACGGCTTCGTCACGCGTTTTGGTCTGGAAGGCGGCGTGGAGCACCGCAGAATCGACTATTCAGCCTCGAACGAACGCGACACCACGCAGGACGTTGCGCGGCTCGGCGTGCGCTGGGGCGGTGGCGGTCAGCTCTCCCTCGGCCTCGGCGTTCGTGTGACGAAGGCGGAAACACCGCAGTACCAGGCACTCGTCGACCCGACCCCGCTGAACCCGTTCGACGAGCCGGTCCTCGGCCCCGTGACGCCGGATGAAATGGACCGCAGGGACATTGATCTCACGGTCACCTGGACTCCCACGGGCCTCAGCACGATCAACGCCCGCCTTAGCGCCACTGACCAGGAGCACACGGTGGCCAGCCGACCGTCGTTCTCCGGCCTCACGGGCTCTCTCAGTTGGCACTACCAACCCAGCGACAAGCTGAGCACGGCGGTCTCGCTGATTCGAGACACCGGCAACGAGACGACGTTCATCCAGGGCGGTTTCCTCGGGCGACAACTGGTGCAAATAGATACCAACCGCCTGAACACCGTGGCCCAGCTGGAAGCTGCGTACGAAGCCACTGCCAAGATCTCGATGGACGCGAGCATTCGGCACAGACGCAGCGTCGTGACGGCGCTTAGTGGTCGCGAATTCAGCAGCGATGCAACCGAATACGGATTGGGTGCGCGCTACGAGCCGACGCGCAGCATCACGCTCGGCTGCAGCGTTGGCTATGAAACGCGCAACGACTCTTACGACACCACGATCACCAGTTGCTTCGGCCAATTCACGCTGCGATGAGGGCTCCCACTACCGTCCTGCTGACCGGTGCGACCGGCTACATCGCGTCGCACACGTGGCTCGCACTACTCGAGGCTGGGTTCGACGTGGTTGGCGTCGACAACTTCTCCAACAGTTCGCCCGAAGTGTTGACCCGGCTTCACGCGCTGAGCGGCCGGGCGCCGACCTTCGTCGAAGCCGACGTGTGCGATCCGGCAGCGATGGAGGCGGTGTTCCAGCGCCACCGCGTGGCCGCTGCCGTTCATTTCGCGGCCTTCAAGGCGGTCGGCGAGAGCGCAGAGAAGCCGCTTGCCTACTACGCCAACAACGTCGGCGGCCTGCTCACCCTGTGCGAGGCGATGACGCGCCACCAGGTCCATGCACTCGTGTTCAGCTCCAGTGCCACTGTCTACGGCAAGCCCAAGGAGTTGCCGATCCGCGAGGATGCACCGCTGTCGAGCACCAACCCGTACGGGGCGACCAAACTGATCGGCGAGAACATCTTGCGCGATCTCGCCAACGCGGACCCTGCATGGAACATGGCGCTGCTGCGTTACTTCAATCCAGTGGGTGCGCATGAGAGCGGAGACATCGGTGAAGACCCGCGCGGCGTGCCCAACAACCTGATGCCCTACATCACCCAGGTCGCTGTCGGCCAACGTGCGCGCCTTCAGGTGTTCGGCAACGACTACGACACCCCTGACGGAACCGGCGTGCGCGACTACATCCATGTCGTTGACCTCGCCGAGGGCCATGTCGCCGCCTTGCGCTACCTGCTGGACCGGCAGCAAAGCATCACGGCCAACCTCGGCACCGGGCAAGGCCACAGCGTGCTCGAGCTGATCCGCGCCTTCGAGCAGGCCAGCGGGCGGCGGATCGACTACGACATCGTGCCTCGGCGCCCAGGTGACGTAGACGCCAGCTACGCCGATCCAACCCTGGCTCACGAGTTGCTGAACTGGCGTGCCACCCGCGACCTGCAGGCCATGTGTGCCGACAGCTGGCGCTGGCAAAGCAAGAACCCGAACGGGTACCAAACCCTCCAGACGATGAACGCTCCCTCATGAGTTCGATCCGTGTCCAACCCGTCATCATGGCCGGCGGCAGCGGCACGCGGCTGTGGCCGCTGTCGCGCGCGCAACACCCCAAGCAGTTCCTGGTGCTTCAGGGCAACCGCAGCCTCTTCCAGCAAGCCGCAAAGCGCCTCGCTTCATTGGCCGATCAGAACATCGCCGTGGCGCCGACCACCGTCGTCGGCAACGAGGAGCACCGCTTTCTCGTGCTCGACCAGCTGCGCGAGCTGAAGCTCTCGCCGGCCACGCTGCTGCTGGAGCCCAGCGGGCGCAACACCGCCCCGGCGATGACGCTCGCTGCTCTGTACGCAGCCGAGGCGGACGGAGATCCAGTGCTGGTCGTCACACCGGCCGACCAGACGGTGACCGACGAGGCAGCATTCACCGCCGCCGTGCGGCAGGCCGTGCGCGTGGCGGCGACGGGCGCGTTCGCCATCCTCGGCGTGAAGCCCGACCGGGCCGAGACCGGCTTCGGCTACATCCGCTGCACGCCGGGCGCGGCGGGTGACGGCGCACTGACGGTCGCCCAGTTCGTCGAAAAACCCGATGCCGCAACCGCACAGCGGTATGTGAGCGAGGGCAACTACTACTGGAACAGCGGCATGTTCGTCGTGCGCGCGTCTGTGTGGCTCGCTGCGCTGGAGCGGTTCCGCCCCGACATCGCTTCAGCCACCCGTGCGGCATGGTTGAAGAAGGAAGTCGACGAGAGCTTCATCCGCCCCGGCAAGGCACAGTTCGCCGCGATCCCCAGCGAGTCTGTCGACTACGCTGTGATGGAGAAGTGCCCGGAGGACGGTAGCTTCGACATCCGCATGGTGCCCTTGGCCGCCGGCTGGTCGGACCTCGGCGCCTGGGACGCCGTGTGGCAGGTCGGCGAGAAGGACAGCGACGGCAACGTCGCCGTGGGCGACGCGCTGTTGCGCGACACTCACGGCACGCTGATCCACGCAACCAGCCGCCTCGTGAGTGTGGTCGGGCTGGAGAACGTCGTCGTGGTCGAAACGCCCGATGCAGTGCTGGTAGCCGACCGCACCCGGAGCCAGGAAGTGAAGCACATCGTCGGCGAGCTCGAAGGGGCCGGCCGCAGCGAGCACACGCTGCACAGACTGGTCCACCGCCCGTGGGGCTGGTACGACAGCATTTGCGCCGGGCCGCGCTTCCAGGTCAAGCGCATCATGGTCAAGCCAGGCGCCTCGCTGAGCCTGCAGATGCACCATCACCGTGCCGAGCACTGGGTGGTCGTCAGCGGCACGGCCGAGGTGACCAACGGCCGCCAGGTCATCCTCCTCAGCGAGAACCAGAGCAGCTACATTCCGCTCGGCGAGGTGCACAGGCTGCGCAATCCCGGCAAGGTGCCGCTGGAGATCATCGAAGTCCAGTCGGGCAGCTACCTCGGCGAAGACGACATCGTGCGCTACGAGGACACGTACGGGCGGGTGGAAGTGATAGACAAACCCTCGTAGCCGCGGCGCCATGGACAACCAAATCGAGATGGTGGCGCAAGCGAGTTCGGACCAGGATCTGTGGACTCCGGTGGGAGATCCGTTTTCGGGACGGCTTCCTGACTTCATCGTGATCGGAGCGATGAAGAGCGGCAGCACCACCCTGTTCGAGTACCTTGCGCGTCACCCCCGGCTGTTCATGTGTACGCCGAAGGAACCACAGTTCTTCAGCCGCCAGCACGTGTGGGCGCGGGGATTCGACTGGTACCGGAGCCTCTTCGCCGCCTCCCGAAGCGATCAGCTCTTGGGCGAAGCGTCGACGTGCTATTCGCGCTGGCCCCACTTCGGTGACGTGCCGCGGCGGTTGCATGCCTACGTGCCCGATGCGCGGTTCATCTACCAGATGCGGCATCCGATCGAGCGCGCGTACTCGCACTACGGGCACCTGATGGAGATGCGGGTGGCTGCCGGCGAATCGGTTCTCAGTTTCGACGAAGCGCTGGACGCCTACCCGGAAATCATCGATGCAAGCTTGTACCTCACGCAGATCCAGCGTTTTCTGCGCTATTACCCGCGAGACCGGTTCCTCTTCATGACGCTCGACGCTTACAGGGAGAATCTGTCAGCGGAGCTGACCAGCGTGCAGCGGTTCCTGGAGGTCGAGACGCTGGACTTGATCGCGATGGGCGGGCCCTTGCAGGCCAATCCAGCCGGAGCTGCGCTGCAGATGAAGATGTGGCGCAAAACCGTCGACTCCGTGCGGGCGCTCCCGGGCATGGACATGGCGGTGCGTCTTGTGCCCGAACCAATGCGCCCAAGACTGCGCAACTGGTTGCTGCGGTCGGCATTGGGACGGCGGGCCACCCACCGGGACGCACAAGAGCACCGCGCCAAGCTTGGCCCGCTGACGGAAGCCGCGCGGCAACGACTGGCGGACCGATTCGCCGGGCCGACTCGCGAGCTAGAGCGATTTCTGGGGCGGGACCTTCGCCAGTGGTTGACGTAGAGCATGCATAAACGAACATGATCGATTCAGCCCGCATGGACAACCACAGCGCACTCAGCGACCAGACAGAGCCCTATTTTCTTGTCGGGGCCGTGCGCTCCGGCACGACCATGCTCAGGTTGCTGCTGGGACACCACCCCGCGATCTGCCGATGCCCTGAATTCGAGTTCGTGACGCCAGCGATCGCAGGACGGGCAGATTGGCCTGACATCGAGGAATATGGCCGAAGCTTGCAGGCGAGCCGCCAGTTCCGCGCAAGTGGCCTCACCCTGAATACATCGCTTTCGTTCCCGGCAGCGGCACGTGACTTCTTGAGGCAGCTTCAGCAAGCCGACGGACGCGCTGTCGTCGGGACCACTGTGCACAATCACTTCGACGAGTTGCCGCGCATCTGGCCGAACGCCAAATTCATCTACCTCGAGCGAGATCCGCGTGATGTGGCGCGATCCTGCGTGCAGATGGGCTTTGCCGGCAACGCGTGGGGCGCGGCGGAGATCTGGAAGCACGCGCGAGAAGCCTGGTTGCGCCTGCGCCAGTCATTGCCGCCGGATCGCTTTGTCGAAGTCCGCTTCGAGACCTTGATGACCGACACGGTCGGCGAACTGTCGCGGATCGCCCGATTTCTGGGCACCGAATTCGACCCGGCGATGCTCGAACTGGAGAAGGATACGAGCTACAAGCGCCCTGATCCGGCCGCGTCCAGGAGTTGGCGCAACGATGCCGCCGAGCGCGACGTTCGACAGATCGAGGCGGTACTCGGTCCGCTGCTCCGTGAGGCAGGCCATGAGCCGAGCGGGCTCCCGCCCTTGCGTGTGGGCATCTGGGATTCGCTTGCACTCACGCTTGAACACCGGCACCGCCGCATAAAGTTCGCACAGCAGCGCTATGGACTGGGTCTGTGGCTCGGCGATGCGATCGCTCGACGCTTGCCGGTGCGTCCCCTGCGACATCATTTCCAACGCAAGCTCGACAAGATCAACGAACGCTACCTGAAGTGATTGCCAAGGGTCCGCAATGAAAATTACTGTGATCGGCACGGGCTACGTTGGTCTCGTCACGGGGACGTGCCTGGCGGAGATGGGCAATCACGTCGTCTGCCTGGACGCCGACGCAGCCAAGATCGGAGTCCTTGAAAACGGCGGCATCCCGATCCACGAGCCGGGGCTGCTAGAGATGGTGAGCCGCAACCGCAGCGCCAGCCGCCTGCAGTTCACGACCGACGTCGCTGCCGCCGTCAACCACGGCACGCTTCAGTTCATCGGCGTGGGCACCCCGCCGGGCGAAGACGGCTCGGCGGATCTGCGCCACGTGATCGAGGCAGCTCGCAACGTGGGCCGGCACATGACCGATTACAAGGTCGTCATCGACAAGAGCACCGTGCCGGTGGGCACTGCCGACCGAGTGCGGCAGGCGATCGCGGAAGAACTGGGCCGACGCCAGGTCGGCGTGGACTTCGCCGTTGTCTCCAACCCGGAGTTCCTCAAGGAAGGCGCGGCGATCGAAGACTTCATGCGGCCCGACCGCATTGTCATCGGCGCCGACGACGAGCGCGCCGTTCTGCTGATGCGTGCGCTCTACTCGCCCTTCATCCGCAACCGCGACCGCCTGCTCGTGATGGACGTGAAGAGCGCCGAATTCACGAAGTACGCGGCGAACGCGATGCTGGCCACGCGCATCAGCTTCATGAACGAGCTGGCGCTGCTGGCCGACAAGCTCGGCGCCGACATCGAGCTCGTGCGAAAGGGCATCGGCAGCGACCCGCGCATCGGCTATCACTTTCTGTACGCCGGTGCCGGCTACGGTGGCTCCTGCTTCCCGAAGGACGTGCAAGCCCTGATCAGCACCGCCCAAGCCGCCGGCGTCGCGTTGAAGGTGCTGCCGGCCGTGGCGGCCGCCAACGAACGCCAGAAGCAGGTGCTGGTCGACAAGGTGACGGCGAGGTTTGGCGCCGACCTGACCGGCCGGCGGTTCGCCGTCTGGGGCCTGTCGTTCAAGCCGAACACCGACGACATGCGCGAAGCGCCCAGCCGGGTGGTGATCGCCGAGCTGGCACGCCGCGGCGCCGCGGTCCAGGCCTATGACCCGGTGGCGATGCCCGAAGCGAAGCGTGTGCTGTCGGGCGTGCTCGGGCTCAGTTTCGTCGACCAGCCGGCAGAAGCGATGCGCGATGCCGACGCGCTGATCGTCGTCACCGACTGGAAGGAGTTCAAGAGCCCGGACTTCGACTTCATCAAGGCCACGCTGAAGCAGCCGGTGATCTTCGATGGCCGCAACCTCTACGAGCCGAGCCTGATGCGCGCGCTCGGCATCGAGTACCACGGCATCGGCCGCAGCTCGAACGGTTCCGGCTGAGCCTGTGGGGAGGCGTCAGCCCTCGGCGGGCCGGGCACCCAAGCCGCTCAGCCGTGAGCGATCACGCTCGGGCAGGGCGTTCAGAAGGTCGTTGACGAACTGGTCGTGCATCTTGAATGCGCGCTCCGGCGACTCGTCGATGGACGAAACGCGGAACAGCAACCCGTCGGGCACCTGCCCTGTCAGACCCAGCCGAATCTCGACGAGCCGGCGCTCGAACTTCCCCTTGACCGCCGTGTCGCCCAGCGTGAACCAGTAGCTCACCGGCTCCTTTCGCGGTCCGAGGCTGGTGCTCAGCCGGCGGGCGGCGATGTCGCCGTACTGGGTGGCCACGGCGCCCTCCCGATTGCTGTGCAGCTTGAAACCCTGGGCCGGGTAGCACACTTCCGGCATGTGCGCTTGCAACTCGCCTCGCTGTTCGTCGCCGTAGGCCAGCGCCAGCATGATGCGATAGCCGCTCGGATGCACGTAGGTGCGCGACAGGATCTGGCTGTAGAGCTTGTCGAGCATCTCCTTGGTCTGCGGGTTCACGACCTGGTTGCCGGACTGCGGCAATTCACGCCACTCGCCGAACTGCTTGGGTACGGTCTCCTCCAGCAGATACTTCGGCGCCGTGCCGGGCGGCTTGGGCGATGGTCGCGCCGCGATGCCGCCGACCGCTGCGAGGGTCATCAGCCCTGCCAATACCACTGAAAGTCGCACGCTGCTGCTCATACATCCATCCATCTGGAACGTCTGGCGCGGATTCTAGGGGCCCCGGTATCGCGGTACATCCCCTTGCCCAGGGTGATGGCAATCGGGTCTGCCTGTGCACAAAAACGGTGCGGCAGCATTTCTTACGCGGTAACGAGGTGTTTTTTGAAGCATCGACTAAGGGTCGCGCCTGGTCAGTCTTGTAAAAGATTTCCATTCCAGGCCGTCAAGAGGGGATTAAAAGAGGCTCATTTGGTCGACTTCGAGCTGTATTTCCGCTGGTACGAACCATGCGCTGCCTCCTGCGCGCCACATCACGCGCGCCGCCGTTTCGCATCGAAACGGACGCACAGCCAACGGGTGAGTCATGAAAAGCAGCGAGGTTCCGTCGTGCTGTACCGCACGCGCCATCCGCGAACGCGGCTGCGCGCCACGGCGCGTGCCGCAGGCGCCAGATTCATATCGTTACATGATGGCAAAGGCGTTTACAACTTCGTCATCAAAAACGTTTGGATGTAAGCCGAAAGCAGCCTCAGTTCCCTGGCAAAGCCCGCTCCGACTTCCCTGTCGGACCACGCCAGGTCGCAGTGTTCCAGCGATTCCACGCATCAGCGTCACGCCGACCCGGTCGGTCCACTCGCCGCACTGCAACGTCTCCGGCCGAAAGGTCGGTAGTTGCAACCGTTTCTTCGAGTGAGATGACCCATGACGCTTGACCGCACCCAATTTCGCCCTCTCTCGCTTTCGCTGTGCCTGGTCGCCGCCGCCGTGATGGCAGCCTGCGGCGGCGGCACCGGGACTGAAGAGCCGACCGCGATTGCGGAAAACGATTCCGCCAGCAACACGTCACTCGCGGCGTCGACGGGCGACCAAACTGCAGTCGCGGGCGTCAACGTCAATGCGGATACCGGGACACCGGCCGAGGCGCCTGCAATTGCGTCCGAAGCCATGCTGAGCGAAGCGCAGGCGGCATCTGAACTGCCCGTTGCGGCAGCCGTGGAAACGCTTGCCGATCCCGATGCTCGCGTGGAGGGCGTGGAGGTCGCCGACAACTTTGCCGAGGCATCGAATCCCGATCCCGCGGTACGCGCGGAGGCGATCAACGTCGGATTCATTGACACCCTGGCGGTGCGCATCAACGCCGCGCTCATCCCGCTCGGCAACGCCGGGTCGACAAAAGAGCTCCTGCAGCCCACCGCCGAGTTGCCGACGCCCAATGGGAGCTCTGGAGCCTTTCGTACGGTGTGCAAGTACTCGCACATGGCCTCGGATGACCCCATCGTCTTTCCCAACCAGCCGGGCCGCTCCCACCTCCATACCTTTTTCGGCAATACCGGAGCGAACGCCTATTCGACGGCCGACTCGCTTCTGACGACAGGCAACTCAACCTGCCGCGGTGGAACGGCCAATCGCACGGCGTATTGGGTGCCCTCGATGATCGACACGCGCACCGGCGCGCCGCTCAAGCCCAGCGACTCACATTTCTACTACAAGAACGGCGCCAAGGAGATCAAGCCCGGCAGCGTGCAGCCGCTCCCTCAAGGGCTGCGGATGATCGCGGGCGATCCGAAGAATGCGAGCCCGACCGGCCCCTTCTACTACAACTGCAAGGGCGGCCCCAACGTCAAAGAGATTCCGAACTGCACGGTTGGCACCCAGCTGTTCCAGAACATCACCTTCCCGCAATGCTGGGATGGCGTGAACCTGGACTCACCGGACCATAAGAGCCACATGGCCTACCAGAAGAAGGGTGTCTGCCCGAGCACGCATCCGGTCATCCTGCCCGAAGTCACCTTCCGCATCGTCTACCTCGTGACCGAGCCGGACGCACCGCTCCGCTGGAGGCTTTCCTCGGACACCTATGACCGCCGTTTGCCCGCCGGATATTCATCGCACGGCGACTGGTTCAACGGTTGGAAGCCGGAGGTGAGCAACAGCTGGGCCAAGAACTGCATTGCAGCGTCGAAAGACTGCCATTCGCATCTGATCGGCGACGGGCGCAAGCAGAGCTTCTGAGTGGAACCCGGCGTAGCGGCCTATCGACTTGGACGGCGACGCGCCGTGTGGCCGGGCGTGCTCTACGCCTGCGTCAGCGCCGTCGCGATTCTGCTGCTGCACAGTGACGGCGGGAACCAGCCCGCACACAGCGCATGGGCTGAAGCGGAGCTTCAACGGGCCGCAGAGCGCGCGGCCATGTGTACCAGCGCCAACGCCGCCGGCGTTGGCTTGCGCGGCGAGTACTACGCAAGCGCGCGTTGGGGCGGACGTCCCCTATTGACTCGCACCGACGGCGAGATCGATTTCGATGCTTCGTTCGACTGGCCGGCGGCGGAACTTCAGCGACCGCTCTCCATACGCTGGACGGGTTGGATCAAACCGCCCCTCAGTGGGCGCTACCGTTTTCATGCCAACGTCCCAAGCGTTCGGATCCTGGTGTCCCGGCAACTCGTCGCCGGCACGGATGCGCAAGGCGACATCGAGATGGCTGCGGGGCGGTTCTATCCGATCACCGTCGAACTGAGCACAGTCGAGGAACTTGGCGCCGCCGCTCGGCTGCGGCTCGAATGGACGGCACCACATGGAGCACGGTTCGTCGTCCCGCGTGCGCTCCTCTACATGCCAACCGACGCGGTCGCAACACCCCGGACCTGAAACTCGAGATGGTCTGGGTGCTCACCTGTTGCCGGACTACGCAACGCCGCGTTCGCCCTCGACAAGGTTATCGTAGTTCGGGCTTATCGAACCGAGGTAGCGATTGACGTAGTCGATTGTCGCTGCCTCGCTGCAATGGCGATGGGCAAAGGCCTGCCCCGCCGCGCCAAGCCGCTCTGATCGCGCAGGGTCTTCCCACAGTTCGCGAATTCGCTCTGCAAGGGCGGTCACGTCACCCGGCGGCACCATCAATCCGGTCTTTCCCTCGAACACGTAGTCCGTGATGCCGTCGGATGCGCTGGTAATGATGGCCTTGGACAGATACATCGCACTGACGATGGTCACGTGCCCGCAAGGTACCTTGGTATGCAGCAGCGGTAACACCATGAACCGGCTTCTGCTGATGATGCCGTGCACTTCTGAACGAGGAATGTTTGTACGCACGGTGACGTTGCCGGGAACGTCCAGGCCCGCGAGGTTATGGGGACGTGCGACAACCACGGCTGGGATGTGCGGCAGACGGCGCAGGGCGTCGACCAACAACCTGTAATCGCGGCCTTCACCGCCGACAGCACACAGATAGTCGCCTTCCACAATCGGTGGGTTGTCGCCCACTTCTGGCGGACGGACTCCCCAATAGACGACATCGATGCGGTTCGGATCGATGCCGAAAGTCTCGGCGTACAGGCGGCGCTCCATCGTCGAGAAGACGACGAAGCGGTCTACCCTCGGGAGCACGGAGCGCATGAGCTTGAGCATCGCGCCCGTGGGAAGCTTCGTGAAATTGAACGAAAACGCGAGATGCGGCACGCCGGGAGCGCGGCGAAAGGCCTCGGTCCAGGTGGTCATCGCAGGCGAATGCGTCACGAGCAGATCCGCCGAGCGGCTCTTGCGTGCGGCTTCGGCTGCAGCGCGATACCGGGCGAGATACGGCTTGCGAAGCCTAGCCTCGAGCCAGTTGCGCGGCTGCATGTCCACATACTCGAAATCAGCGGCGACCTTGCCCTCGAGCCATCGCCAGGCCGGATTCGTGTTCTGCGAGCAATTCAGGATCTTTGGACGCATGAATACACTGTGTGTCAAGGTCACTTGAGTATGTGAGTGGCGTAACGAGCGTGTCAATCTTCTGCACCCCCCAACCCGACGGCGAAGTTGTCTGGAGCCAGCGAGCGGAACCTCCCGGCCTGCCCCCGGTCGCATGCGTCTAGAGTCACCCCGAGGAGGGCAAAGATGCTCAACAAATACGTGGTGCTGAGCGTGCTGCTCGCACTTGCCGCGCCGCTGATGGCTCAGCCGAAAAACGCTCCAGGCGATGCGCCACCCGGCAACGTCCACGCCAGCCATGCAGGCCACGGGGGCGGTCCTTTCATCGACGCGAAGAGGGCTCCAGCCGCGACCCGGGGATTCGGCTCGGAACGCATCGCGTCGACCAAGCAGGAACCAGTCAAGAGCACCAGCGGCGAATTTCGGACGGTCTGCGGCTTCTCGCACATGTCGTTCGATGATCCGATCGTGTTTCCCGGCCAGCCAGGAAAGTCGCACCTGCATGTGTTTTTCGGAAATACCGGCACCGACGCGTTTTCCACCGCAGAGTCACTCGCGAACTCCGGCAACTCGACATGCCGCGGGGGCATCGCGAATCGCAGCGCGTATTGGGTCCCGGCCACGATCGACACCCGCACCGGCACACCGATCAAGCCGGCAACGACCCACATGTACTACAAGAACGGATCCATCCGAGCCGGCGACATCCAGCCGTTCCCACGCGGCCTGCGTATGGTGGCAGGCGACGCCACGAATACATCGACCAAAGGCCCGTTCCGCTTCGTCTGCAAAGGCAAGGGCATCAAGTTCCACGCGTATCGAGAGATCCCGGACTGCCCGGCCGGAAGCCGGGTGAACCAGATGGTTTTCTTCCCTCAGTGCTGGGACGGCAGGAACCTCGATTCACCCGATCACAAGAGCCACATGCGCTATCCGGTTCGGCGCCAGTGCCCCGCGAGCCATCCGGTGGCCATTCCGGAGATCACCTTCAACATCGAGTACGCCGTCACGGAACCCGGGCAGTCGCGCCATTGGCGGCTGTCTTCGGACCGCTACGCCGACTCGATCCCGGCCGGCCGCTCGATGCATGGCGACTGGTTCGACGGGTGGAAGGAGCCGGTCAAGGAAGCGTGGGTCAAGGGATGCAACCAGGCGGGACGAAACTGCCACTCTCATCTGCTCGGTGACGGAAGACGCATTTTCTGAGCAGTCCGTCAGCACGCGCGGCCTGAGCCGGCTTCAGTACGTGGGCGCTGTTTTATCATCGCGCCCTATGTCAGCCTTCGCGTGCGATCTGCTCATAGTCATCGTCAACTTCCGCACGCCCGAGATCGTCGTCGAGTGCCTCGAGTCGTTGCTTCCCGAGCTTCGCGACACGAACGCACAGGTGACAGTGGTGGACAACGCGTCAGGCGATGGGTCGGTGCCGATGCTGCGCACCTGGCTCGCGGCGCATGGCTCTCCTGCGCAGATATCGCTGATCGAATCCGCGGAGAACGCCGGCTTCGCCGCCGGCAACAACATCGGCATCAGGTCGTCGAAGGCGCGGTCTTACCTCCTGCTCAACAGCGACACGCTGGTGCGACCCGCTGCGATTCGAACGCTTTTAGATGCGCAGCGCAGCCATCCGAAAGCCGGGCTGATCAGCCCGCGTCTGGAATGGCCCGACGGCAGGGCGCAGGAGAGCTGCTTCTCGTACCACACACCGGCCAGCGAACTGATGGCCGCGGCCCAAACGGCGGCAGTGGACCGGTGGCTGAAGAAGTACGCGGTGGGTCGGCCGGTTCAGGACGTCGTGACCTCTCCGCAATGGACGAGCTTTGCGTGCGTGCTGATCCGCCATGAGGTGTTCGAACAAGTCGGCTTGCTCGACGAGGGCTACTTCATGTACTTCGAGGACGTGGCGTTCTGCCGGCAAGCCCGCGAAGCGGGATGGGACATCGTCAACGTTCCGCAGGCACGGGTCGTCCACCTGCGCGGAGGCAGTTCCCCGGTCAAGGCGCGCGTTCAGGCGAGGAAGCGCCTGCCCAAATACTTCTACGAGTCGCGCACGCGCTATTTCTTCCAGACCTATGGCTGGGCAGGCCTGACAGCGGCGAACGTGATGTGGTGGCTGGGCCGCGTCGTGTCGAAAGCGCGTCAGCTGCTCGGCCGATCCGACAAGGCATCCATCCAGCGCCAATGGCTGGACATCTGGACCAACTGGACCGCGCCGCTGCGCAACTACACCCATCCCCAGTCATGAACCCGGACCAGCGGCTTCCGCACTTCATCATCATCGGAGCGATGAAGTCAGCCACCAGCACTTTGCACGATCAGCTCAGCCGGCAGCCGGGCATCTTCATGTCCGAGCCGAAGGAACCCAATTTCTTCAGCGACGACGACGTCTATGCACGAGGACTGTCGTGGTACACGGGCTTGTTCGCTCCCGCCGCCGCCGATGCACTCCTGGGCGAGTCGAGCACGCACTACACCAAGCTGCCCACCCATCCGCACACGGTGCAGCGCCTGCGCGCCGCATTGTCCGCGCCACGGCTGATCTATGTGATGCGTCACCCCGTCGACAGGCTCGTCTCGCACTACATACACGAGTGGACGATGGGAAAGATCAACTGCCCCATCGACGACGCGGTCGAGCAGTATCCGGAGCTGGTCGCATACGGCAGCTACAGCATGCAGCTCGAACCGTACTTCGACACATTCGGCACCGAATCGGTCTTGCCGGTGTTCTTCGATCGGCTGACCCGCGAGCCTCAGGCCGAGCTGTCTCGCGTATGCCGCTTCGTCGGCTACCCGGGCACCCCGGTATGGCACACCAATGCGGGCCCGAGGAACGTCTCTTCGGAACGGCTACGCCGTTTTCCTCTCCACGACGTCCTCGTCGACGCTGCGCTCGCCCGCAAGCTGCGCCGCACGCTCGTGCCGCAGCGCTTGCGGGAATGGGCGAAGGGCAAGATGTCGATGCAAGAGCGGCCCGTGCTGAGCGCGCCGGTTCAGGCCAGGCTCGAGTCCGTGTTCGACCGCGATCTGGCCCGCTTGGGATCCTGGCTGGGCACATCCCTCAATTGCGGCAGCTTCAAGGCAGCCACGGGCGAATACGCGTTGGACTGGTCCGAACACCGGCGCAGCCGGTCTGCCTGCCCTGAACCGTAGGCGCTGAGTACCCGTCAGGCGTATTGGTCGGCCGTGCTGTTCGTCGTTTCGACGACAGTCGCCAGCCGACGGTATAGCGCTTCATGTGCGTCCAGATAGCGCCCCCACGAGAAGCGCTCGTTCAGGCGCTGCATGCGGCATGCCATCAAGTCGTCCGGCAACGTGTGCTGCAGCAGTCCTTCGATAGCCTGTGCCATCTCGAGTGGCCGACACGGCGGGATCACGCGCGCGGCCGGGTCGCCTTCGCTGACCAGCGCGATCGCCCCAGTGTCCGTGCCCACCAACCGCGGCACAATGGCGGCCGCCTCAATGTAGGCGAGGCAGAACCCCTCTTCGTGCGAAGGTTGCACATACAGGTCGGCTTGCTGCAGAGCCTGCTGCTTTTGCTCGTGCGGCAGGTTTGGCGTGATTCGAACGCAATCCTGCATTTGCAGGCGCTCGATCAGCTCCTGTAGGAACGCGATGTAGCTGCTGTCGCGCACTTCGCCGATGATCTGGTAGTGCAGGTGCGGAAAGGAGCGCCGGACCTGTGCAAGTGCGACGATCGCGTCGTGGTGCCCTTTCGTGTGCGCGATACCGCCGGTGCTGACGATGCGCGGCCCGTCCGGGAAAGCGGTTCGGCGGTTCGGCGTTGCAGCGCGCGGCCCTTCCTCGCATCCCAATGAGACCAGGCTGGTGCGATCGCGCTCGTAGCCATAGCGAACGACAACGTCCCTGACCCACTCGCTGTGAACGATCACGTGCGGCATCGGGCGCCTCCGGAAGAGCCACTTCCACGCCAAGCTGTTGGCGGTGAAGCGCAGCGAGCGCAGGGCGTAGTGCATTCGCTCGTTTCCATGGAACGCAGGAAGCTTGCGTTCGTGAGGCGGAATGGAGTGGCACGTGAGCGCCCACGCGCAGGTGCTCAGTTCGGGAGAGATCTTCGCAACACCGGCCGAACTCATCGCCATCACGTGGACGAAATCGGGCGCAAACGCGGCGACCGCCTCGCGAAGCTGGACCGCCAGCTTTGATCCGGTGGGAATGTCGATGTGGAAGTGGCGCGCAGCCTCGCCGCCCGGGACCGGGATGTCGCCGGCGAACCCTACTTCATGGCCCCTGTCCATCAAGCCGCGGATCAGTTGCGCGGTCTCGGCCGGCACGCCGCCACGCATGTGGCCGCTGACGTCGCTGACGATGAGTATTCGCATCTTTGATGGATTCCTATGCGCGCTGTTCCCGACGGGTGTCCGCTGGCTCATGCGGTTGTCTCATTGTTCGAAGGCCGCGACTTCTATACTGTTTCGATCCCGCAATGGCGGCAGTCTAACCAAGGTGCGACAAGCAAGCATGACGAGCCAAGTCGACAAGGCCACGGCCGCCATTCCGGCGGGGACCACCACACCACCGCGGCCGACCATCGTCGATGTCGCCGGCTCGGGCGCGTGCGTCGGCTGCGGCGCCTGTGCGTTCGCGACGCAGTCGCGCATTTCGACCGCCGTCAATTCGCACGGCCATTTCCAGGTCGACCTCTCGCGTGCGAACCGTGACGATCTGGCGAGCGGCAGCCTGGTCTGTCCGTTCGCCGACGAAGCCGCCGACGAGAACCGCCTGGCCTCTGAGTTTCTGCCGCCCACGCCGTCGCACGACAGCCGTATCGGCCACTACCTCAGCGTCACGGCGGGGCGCGTGCTGAAGGAAGACGTGACCCTCGGCAGCTCCGGCGGCCTGACGAGCTGGATGACTTTGGAGCTGCTGAAGCGCGGCATGATCGATGGTGTGGTCCATGTCGGCGGCGGCGATCCCGGAAAGAGCTTGTTCGAATACTGCGTCTCGCACACGGCCGATGAGGTTGCGCAGCGGCGCAAGTCGCAGTACTACTCCACGACCATCGTCGACGCGCTGCAGTCGATTCGCGGCAACGGCAAGCGCTACGCGTTCGTCGGCGTGCCCTGCTTCGTGAAGGCGGTGCGCCTGCTCGCCAGGCAAGACACTTTGCTGCGCGAGCAGCTCGCGTTTTGCATCGGACTCGTCTGCGGGCATCTGAAATCGTCGGGCTTCGCCGAGCTGCTCGCTTGGCAGGCGGGCGTGCCGCCCACCGAACTGATGCGCGTCGACTTCCGCGTGAAGGATCCGAACAAGCCGTCCAACGACTACAGCTTCAGCGCCTGGGGCAAGAACGCAGAGCAGCCCCGCACGCGGCCCGTGCAGTCGCTCGTGGGGGGCAACTGGGGTCATGCGATGTTCCAGTTGAAAGCCTGTGACTACTGCGACGACATCTTTGCCGAGACGGCCGACATCGCGTTCGGCGACGCTTGGTTGCCGCAGTACAAGGCCGAATGGCGCGGCACCAATGTGGTCGTCAACCGCCACCCGGTGCTCGAGTCGATCCTGCAGGAAGGCGCGGCCAGCGGCAGCATCGTGCTGGAACCGCTGTCGGCAGCGCGTGCGGCCGCCTCGCAGGACGGCAACTACCGCCACCGATGGGATGGCCTGTCGGTGCGACTGGCCGACGACCGTGCGGCTGGGCGCTGGTCGCCGCACAAGCGCATCGTCGCCGGCAGCCGGTCGGTCAGCGCCGCGCGCCAGCGCATCGTTCGCTTGCGGCGCCAACTCGGCGAAACAAGTCACGCGGCTTTCCAGTCCGCCAAGGCCGCGAACTCGCTGGACCCGTTCCTGTCCGCAGTGCGGCCGCTGATGGCCGCGATGGCACAGGAGTACAAATCGCTGTATGGCCCGCGTCCGTATGTCCTGCTGCGCAAGTGGGTCGGCGATGCGCTGCGGCGCGTGGGTCTGCGCGGCTGACCCGATGCGGGCGGCTTGGCCCACTATGCGAGGCCGAGCAGGTTGCGGCATGCCGCCTCTTTGACAGTTCCAACACGCTGCGCTACCAGCCGATCAAGGCTTGGCAAGCTGTCGAAGAAATCCAGCATCATGGTCTCGAGCCGGCCCGTACCCATCAACGCATCGGGCGCGAGTAAGAAGCGCGGCGGCAGGTCGAAAAGGTCGAACAGCCCGCGGAACTTGTCCTGGTACGTCAGCGCCGCCACGGGCCGTCCCATTCCGAGACTGGCGATGGCCAGGTGCATGCGGCCCGCGACCACGCCGTCGACGAGACCTGCGATGGCCTTGAGCGCCGCCGCGGAGTGCCGGCCGGTCACCAGCATCACACGCTCGCGCAGCCGCGGTGCGAGCGCGTCGTGGACCGCCACAAGACAAGCGGAATCGCCCATGCCACCGCGGTAGTCGTGCGGGATCAGCACAAACGATGCACGGCGGTGCTGCGCCACGGCCTGCAGCGCCGCGACCGCCCCGCGGATCAGCTCATCGACCTGTTGCCGCGTCGCGCGCGTGATGAGCATCGGGTGAATGTTGAAGCCGAGGATCGTGTCTCCTGCCGCCCGACGCTCGCCGATCCACTCACGTGTTGCGTGCACGCTGTCGGTCGATGGATCGGCCTCCAGCATGAACGCTGCATCCGCCACGAGCTTGGCCGGCGTGGCGGAAAAACTCTTGAAGCGGTCGAACGACACTTGATCCCGCACATTGACCGCGATGGATCTGCTCAATCCATCGAACACCGGCTGAAGGTACGGACTCGGTCGATCGTTGAAGCTGAAGCCCAGGATGGTCACGCGCACGCCGCGGCGCGCTGCGCCGTCGGCCATCAGCAAGACGCGCGTCGTGAACACGGGGTTGTAGTAGCCGTCCATCACATCCGCACCCAGCACGACCACCGCGTCGGGGTGGAATTCGGCAATGCGCCGATTCGAACGAGCCAGCCACATCGACCACGCGTCGACCGGCGCGTAGCCGAGCCGTGCGGCCTCTTGCGACGCGGCCGTCGTGGCCGTCACGACACCGACCACGAGGCCGGGCACCCGATGGCGGAGCTGTTCGACAACGGCCTCCATCATGGCTTCGTCGCCCTTCGCGCCGACCAGGGTCCACGGGTCGCTGGGGATCAACAGCACGCGTGCAACCGGCGACGACGCTCTAGCCTCCGGGACCTTGCGCCTGCGGTTCCACTGCAAGCGCAACAACGCGATCAGACACCGGTGCTTCAGCCGGCGAAGCCGCTGCTTGAACATGGAGTTCCTTCGTGCTTTTGCCAAGGTCGCCTAGGCCGCCACCCGGCGTAACTGGCGCAGCGATGAGTCGATGTCGGCTTGGACCGTGGAAGCAAACCGCTGCAAGGAGTATTCGTCCGCCACGACGGCGCGGCCTCGGCGGGCCAGAGACTGGCCGCGATCGGGGTCGTTCAGCAGGGCGACGCAATGGCTGGCCATGCCCTGGTCCGATTCGGCCACGAGCAAGGACTCGCCGTGGCGCAGCTTGTCCAGTCCACGGACCGCGTGGTTGTGGGCCACGACTGTCCGGAAATAGCGCAGCGATTCCAGCACCTTGATCTTCGTACCCGAGCCCTCCAGCAGCGGCACGACGGAGAACGCGCAGCCACGGTATTCCGCCGCCAGATCGTCCACCGTGCCGACGACCGTCACGCCGGGTTGCGCCTCGAGCCGCAGCCGAAGTTCTCCCCATTCGCCCGAGCCGACGATGCGGAACTGAGCGTGAGGCACGGCACGCCGGATCTGCGGCCAGCACGCGTCGACGAAGTGCAGGACGCCCTCGCGGTTCACGCGATGCGAATAGGTCCCTACGAACAGGATGATCGGATCGGCACCCACTGTGTCGGCCGCGGCAAGTGTCGCCTCCGACTCATATGGAATGTTCGGCAATACCGACTTGCTGGCGTGCTGTACTTCGTCACGGTCCACTTCGCTTGCCAGCCACACATGGGCGAAGCGGGCGAGCAACTGCGTGACGAGCGGCTTCATCTGCTCGAGTTGCCGCCTCAGGATGCGTTTTACGAGCGCCGGCGTCGTCGGCGAAGCGATGCGCGACTCGATGACCTTGTCGTCTCTGTCGTCGACGTCCAGGAAGACCGGCACGCCGATCGACTCCAGCGCGCCCGCGCGGCTCGTAGGCAGCAGGTATCTGCCGACGACGAAGTCGTAACGGTATGCATTCATCAGTTCGGAGAGGCGTGCCAGGGCGTGTTCGGTCGGGCGATAGAAAGCTTCGCGCGATTCAAAGGCCAGCCTCAGGCGCATCGCCGGCTTCAGGAACGGACCTGGCATGGCCCCCGCGGTGCGAGATCGCAGCAGATGGATATTGGTGGCGTTCGGGAATGCCGCCTCGAACGCATGTGGGTAGTGCCGCTCCAGCATCGCGCATTCGGGCTGCGATACCAGCAGGATGTCGAGGTCGCAAAATCGCGAAAGCGACTCGTAGAGATGGAAGGTCCGCTGTCCTCCGCCGGTGTTACGCGCGCAGGCATAGAGCGGCACGATGAACAATGCCTTGTCGGTGCGCGACGTGGCGCCGTCGTTGTTGAGCTTCAACATCCCCCCCGATTCTTAAATGAATGCCGGCTGGCTGCGCATCGGCTTGTATCCCTAGGTTGCAAGCGGCTTCTCCGAACACACCCTGCGATATAACGCCATCACGCGGTCGACCTTCACGTCCCAGTCGTAGTCCCGCAGCACCTTCTCTCGACCCTTGCGGCCCATGGCTCGGCATTCCTCGGGCGCCTGCGCAAGCTTTACAAACGCATTTGCAAGCCCCTCAACGAGCGACGCACGATCCCGCGGCGACACGAGAACGCCGCAGTGCTCGTCAAGGTAGTCCAGCGGCCCGCCCCATGCTGTGGCAATCACGGGTTTGCTCATCGACATCGCTTCAAGCACCACCGCGCCGCCACATTCCAGCAAGCTGGGCAACACCAGACAGTCGGCCTGAAGCAATTCGCGTGCGCAGGTCGCTTGCGTCAGCCAGCCGGCGAACCAGACACCTTCGCGATCTTCATCCGACGCAGCCGCGATGCCCAGTTGCGACGCCATGCTTTCAAGGCGCGGGCGCTCCACGCCGTCGCCCACGATCAATAGACGCATCGGCGCCTGGCGCGAAGCGTCGGCGAAAGCCTCCAGCAGCAGATCGACTGCTTTCCAGTCAATCAAGCGGCCGAGATAGATGAATGTCGCGACCGGCGGCGGCGCTTGCGGCACGGCGTCATCCCTCGGCTGCCACAGCGCGAGGTCCACACCATTCTCGACCAGCTCGATCACACGCGGACACAAGCCGCTCGGCAATGCGTCGCGCGTGCGCGCGTTCGCCACGAGCAGGAGCGCAGCCTGCCGCTTGCCGGGCATCAGGTGGTTCAGGGCCGCGGCGCTGAGCCGGCCGAGCCGCACCATCACCCGCTCGACGGGGCCGCGGTGTCGCTGAAACGCCGGCGGGTACTCCATGCCGCCGTTCATCGGCCCGATGATCACCGGCACGCCGAACCCGAACATCATCGACGGCTCGCGCGGCGACACCGGCATCGGCTGGTGGATCACGTCGATGCGTTCGTCGGCGACGAGCTGCTTGACGATGCTGCGCTGCGTCAGCTGGGCAGCGAAGCGCGACACGAAGCCGGTCGTGAAGTAGGCGATCTGCGCCGGCAGTCGCTTGCCGATCTGCCACATCAGGCGATGCAGCCGCGTGTCCTCGACGTAGTGGATGCGCCGCTCGCCGGGATAGGCCTGCGTCAGTTCGTCGCGCGTTCTGGCATGCGTGACCAGCCAGACATCGACGCCGCGATTGCGCAACACGCGAAAGTAGTGGAGCGGCAACGCCGCCTCTCCGCCGTAGCGCGCCGAAGCGTGCTCCGACACGATCAGCACCCGCAGCGGCGAGCCGGCGTCTGCGAATGTGGCGGCCGTCGTTGGGTCGTTCATAGGATTCTCGCGGGAATGCCGACGGCCGTTCGGCCAGCGGGTACGTCGCAGAGCACGACGGCGTTGGCGCCGATGAGGGCGTGGTCGTGAATCTGGATCGCTCCGAGCAGCTTCGCGCCGGCGCCGATGTCCACATGCCCGCCGATGCGCGGCACGCCGTTGCCCTCCGAGCCGATCGTGACCTGCTGGAAGATCAGGCAGTTCGGCCCGATCTCGGCCGCCGGATGGATCACGATGCCATTCGGATGCGGCAGCAGCAAGCCGCCGCCGATCTTGCAGCCAAGCGGAATGTCGGCACCTGTGACGACACTCCAGAAGCGGTGACGAAAGACGACCAGCCGGCGCAGAACCGCGTTCCATGGAAGGCGCGAATCGCGCAGGCGCTCGTAGGCGCGCAGAGTGGCTAGCAGCGAACGCGACGGGCTCCACGCGAAAAACGGCTTGGATTCGCGCGACCAATCGGCGACCGTGGCCGAGATCTTGCCGCGAGCCGCCGGCTCGGTCCGCTGTTCGGCTTCCGCGGTGGAACTCATGCCGTCCTGCGGAGCAGGAACTCCGCGCCATGAAGATAGAACAGCCGCGCCACTTTCGTGTCGGCACCGGCAATGTTGAGCGACGTGTCGCCGAACGCCCCACGCGCGATCAGCAGCAGGCCGAGGAACGCACTGTCGACGTACGACACCTCGTTCAACAGCAGCGAAACACACGCTCGGCGCTGCGCCGCCTCGGCAAGGGCAGCACGAAGCGGTGCGAGCGCGTCGCGCGTCCAGGCCCCCCCGCAGGCGATGGTCGTGTCGGGCCCTCGCTCGTCCACAGACAGCGTCGCCGGTTGCCCGGAGTCGGCGGCGTGGCGGCGGATGCGCCAAGCGCAGGGCAGCACGCGCGTAAACAAGAGGCGAAGAAACATCACGCCGTCGGCGCCGTAGCGGCGCCACAGCTGCGGCTCCTCCTTGATCCGCCACAACCACTCCATGCCGGCTGCCTGCATCCACCGCGGCGCGCGCGAGACCGTGCCGGCTGCGAAGTTGACGACCGCCCCAAGATGGCACAGAACTGGCGCGCGGAGTCGCTGCGCGTTGTGCTCCAGCCAGGCTTGGCCCTTCTTCGCGCCCAGCGCCGCAATGACGAACTGTGCGCCGCTGCGGTTGATCGGGTCGATGCACGCATCGCTGCTCACTTCCTCGACCGAGCCGAAGCCCGGTGCCTGGGCCCCGACACACCGCAGGCCGCTCGCGCTGCGATTCACGCTCTCGCACGCAGCGTCTGCCGCCCCCGGCGGACCGCCGAAAAAATAGGCCGTGATGGAAGGCGGCGAGTGCTCCCGCAATTGCTCGAAGACGCCCGCGCCTGCGATGCGCTCGCGGATCGGCACGTTCAGCAGGCGCGCCACCCAGACCAGCGGCATGCCGTCCGCCAGGCTCAGGTGACTGCGAAGCACCGAGTCGCGAAACGCCGCATCGCTGCGTGCCGCCATCGCGAAGTTGAGGTTGGGCGTCGAGACGAAGCAGCGACGACCGGTTCGAGCGGCGTCGCGCACGGTGGCAACGGTCGTTGCCATGTCCACGGCATCGAACGGCAGGCCGAGCAGGCAGTGCACGTCACGCTCGAAGTCAGCCTGCGCCAGCGCCGCGGCGGCGGCCGCGTTCGACGCAGCGGCCGCCGGCGCATGCAAGGCGCCCAAGGGCATCGAATCAGTTCGACTTGTCATCGCGTTTGGTGCGAACCCATTCGATCTGGCGTTTGCCGAAGAGCTTCGCGTAGACGGGAATCTTGCTGACCACGTAGGCCGGGGCCCCGAGCAGCTCGAGCAGGGAGACGATGTGCCGGGCATACCGCCACCAAGCAAGCATCACGCCGCTGCTCAACAGCAGCAGCGAACAAGCGGTGACCAGCAGCGCCGTGGCGCCGGCGCCGAACGCGGCCGAGGCGCCGACGACCACCAGCCAGGCCAGGTGCATCAGCACCAGCGACGCGAGCGGTGGCACACACAGATCGAGCGCCATCGCGGCCAGCGAGGCTCGTCCGCGCGTGACGGAGCGCCAGATCAGACGCGGCCCAACACTTGCGATGACGCTCAGATGCCCGTGTTCCCAGCGTGTACGCTGCGCCATCATGCCTTCGGTCTGCGACGGAAAGCTGCTGGTCACCAATGCTTCGGGGCAGAACAGCGGCGCCGCGCCGGCGCTCGCGAGGTCGAGCCCGAGCTGAAGGTCTTCGACGAGATGGCCCGACGCGAGCGGCGCGGCGCTGATCAGCGCCCACGGAAACGCCATGCCGGTGCCCATCAACTGGCACGGCAGACCGAGACGGGCGAAGCCCAGCGGGCGAGCGTGGTTCCTGACGGTCCACGCAAACTCGGCGAGGCGGGTCTTCAAGCCGGCCTGCGGCGGCGAACGCATCAGGTAGAGCGCCTGCACCGGGCGGCCGCTTTCGCGGCAACGGTGTGCCAGGCGGTCCAGCGCCTCAGGCCCGACGGCGCAGTCGGCATCGACGATCACGAGCACCTCCGGCGGGTCGGCGGCGAGGTGGCGCACGCCGAAGTCGAGCGCGTAGCCCTTGCCGCGGCGCACGCGGTCCTCGCGCACGATCACCTCGCCGCCGGCGGCCGCCGCCACGCCGGCCGTGTCGTCGGAGCAGTTGTCGGCCACGACCAGCACGCGGTCGCCATCCCCCAACTGCGGCACGACGGTGGCGAGTGCCGCCGCGATGCCGGCGGATTCGTTGTGTGCCGGCATCAGCACCGCCAGGCGCGGCCGCACGGTCCCGGCCGTCGAGCCCGTGCGCGCAGGCCACAGAGATGCCAGGATCTGCAGCACGAGCACCGCGACGGGGACGAGCAGCAAGAACGACACGATCGTCAGCACAACGCCGATGACGGACAGGATGTCCATGGCTCAGCCTCCGACTGTGGCCGCGGGCCGCGAAAAGAGCGCAACCAGCTTTGCGGCTTCGGTGTCGATGTCGTGCCGGCTCAGCACGCGGTCATGGGCCCTTGCCGCCATGCGCTCCATCACGTCGGGCGGCGTGGTGAGGCACGCCTGCATCGCGGTTGCGAGCGCCGCGACATCGCCCGCAGGAAACAGCCAGCCGTTCTCGCCCGCGCAGACGAGCTCCGGGATGCCGGCCACGAAGGTGCTGATGACCGGCCGGCGCAGCGCCATCGCTTCCATGATCACGACCGGCAGGCCTTCTGCAAAGCTCGGCAGCACAAGGGCCCGTGCCGCGAGCACCTCGTCGCGGACCTGGGCACTGCTGATCCAGCCGGTGACGCGCACATGCTCGCGAAGGCCCAACGCTTCTATCCGGGCTTCGACCTCGCCGCGCATCTCACCGTCACCGGCGAGAACCAACTCCAGTGCAACTCCATTGCTCACCACTTGGTGGGCCGCCTCGACCAGCAGCAATTGGCCCTTCTGCTCGCACAGGCGGCCGACGCACACGAGCCGCGGCGCCACTGGCTGGGGGCTGGCCGGCACGTCGTGGAAGGCCCGATCCAGGCCGCAGTGAACGACCTTCACTTTGGTCCATTGGGCGTACGACATCCACCGGTAGAGCTGGCTGCGTCCGTACGAACTGATGGCGACGACGAACGCGGCGCGGCGCGACTTCTCCGGCAAGCCGATGAACTCCGGTTTGTCGAATTCCTCCGGGCCGTGCACAGTGAAGCTGTAGTCCGGTCCGCCGAGCGCATGCACGAGCATCGCCACCTCGGCCGGGTTGGTGCCGAAGTGCGCATGCACATGACTCGACTCGGCCGCGCGCAGCCACGGCAGGATTCGGCATGCCTGGGCGAGGTAGACAAGGTGGTACGGCAAAGGCCGGTCGGCGCGCCGGCCCATGCGCCACGCGAGCTTCCAGGCAGACCAGAAACGCGCCGGCGACTCGGCCGCGGCGCGCAGCATCGGCGCGAGCAGTGCCATGACGCCCTGCTGCATCACGTAGCGCGTGCGCGCCCGCTCGCTGTGATCGTCCGCATCGACCAGTTCGCCGTCCCAGCCGCGGATGGCGATGCGCTGCACGGCCACACCCTGGCGCTCGAGCGCCTGGATCTCCCGACGGATGAAGCTGTGGCTTACCTTCGGATACTGGTTGACGATGTAGGCGACACGCGTGGTCATGGGCACGAGTTTAGGGTGAAGGTCACTTGTACTCGATGAGCCGCGCCGGGCCGCCGCGCAGCTCACGCCACGTGTATCGAAGCTGGCCCCAGGCCTCGGCGAACTTTCCGACCACGAGAAAGAGCGCCCTCGCCGCGCGCGGCTTCGGGGCCCCGGTGCCACGCAGAAAGAGCCGAAGCACCTGCAACGGATAGACCAGCGCAAGCACCAGCGCCTGCGGGCCCCATGCGAGTGACAACAGCACGATGGCGACCGGCGCGCCGACGCCCCAGAACCAGGCGCTGCGGGACTCGCGCACCCAGTGCCGCTCGGGTGGCTTGCCGTGCAGCCGGGATCCCTCGGCAAAGGCGAAGCCGGCACGCGTCGCGCGGCTCCACCATTGCCCGAAACGGATCATCGCGGCGTCGTGCAAGGTCATCTCGGCATCGAGGCGCCAAATCTTCCAGCCCGCGGCTCTCAAGCGCACGCACAGCTCGGGTTCCTCGCCGGCGATCAGGCCCTCGCGGTACCCTCC
>DATKCI010000189.1:0-9128 GCA_035513255.1 Piscinibacter sp.
CCTTCTTCCTGCACGCGGCATTGCTGGATCAGGCTTGCGCCCATTGTCCAAAATTCCCCACTGCTGCCTCCCGTAGGAGTCTGGGCCGTGTCTCAGTCCCAGTGTGGCTGGTCGTCCTCTCAGACCAGCTACAGATCGTCGCCTTGGTAGGCTTTTACCCCACCAACAAGCTAATCTGACATCGGCCGCTCCAATAGCGCGAGGTCTTGCGATCCCCCGCTTTCACCCGTAGGTCGTATGCGGTATTAATCCGGCTTTCGCCGGGCTATCCCCCACTACTGGGCACGTTCCGATGTATTACTCACCCGTTCGCCACTCGCCGCCAGGATTGCTCCCGCGCTGCCGTTCGACTTGCATGTGTAAGGCATGCCGCCAGCGTTCAATCTGAGCCAGGATCAAACTCTTCAGTTCGATCTTGATTACTTGCTCAAAGAATTGAAGTGAACTTCACTTCAGTGAGCGTTTAAGGTCCAGTAGACCTCGAGTCTTGCGATTGCTCGCTCGAACTCTTGGCACCCGCCTTCAAACGCCCACGCTTATCGGCTGTTAGTTTTTAAAGAGCTTGCCTTGCGGCTGCTGTCTTGCGACAGTCGCTGATCAACTTGTTGTTATCAGCGAAGAAAGCGATTCTGACATTTTTTCTAAATCCCTGTCAAATACTCGGCTTTCTCATTCTTCACTGCCCGGCTTCTGCTGCGTCCCTTTCGGGTCGCCTGCTGCGTTCAGCGAAGACGACGACTATAGCACCCTTCTTGCGAGAAGCGCAAGCGGGCTGGTTTGCGAAGTCACGCGGTCAATGCTGCGGCGGGTGCCGGCGCATGGGCCAGCAGCCGGGAGAGTTCGAGGCACGCCTCTTGCGGATCGTCGGCGCTCACGATGGACTCCAGGCGAGCCGCCCAGCGACGCGCATCGGTGCGCAGCACCCGCTGCTTGACTGAGGAGATCTGGGACGGGTGCATCGAGAAGCTGCGTAGGCCCATCGCCAGCAGCAGCTCGGTGAAGGCAGGTTCGCCGGCCATTTCGCCGCACACGCTCACATCCTTGCCGGCGGCTCGCGCCTGGGCGATGCTCTGCGCCACCAGGCCCAGCACCGCCGGGTGCCATGGGTCGTAGAGGTGAGCGACCGTTTCGTCCGCCCGGTCGATCGCCAGCGTGTACTGGATCAGGTCGTTGGTTCCGATCGAGACGAAGTCGAAGACCCGAAGCAGACTGGGCAGCATCAGCGCCGCCGCGGGCACTTCGACCATCGCGCCGACAGCGACATCGGTGAACGCCTTGCCCGCTTCGGCCAGCTGCTGCTTGGCCCGCGCGACGGCCTCCAGCGTCTGTCGCGCTTCGCTGATGTGGGCCACCATCGGCACGAGCAGTCGCACTTTGCCGTACGCACTCGCACGCAGAATCGCCCGCAGCTGCTGTCGGAACATGCCCGGCTCGGACAAGCTCCAGCGGATCGCCCGCAGCCCGAGAGCCGGGTTCAGCGCGTGTTCATGGCGCAGTTCGTTGACCGACATGCGCTCCAGCGGCTTGTCGGCACCGATGTCGACGGTGCGGATCGTGACCGGCATGCCGTTCATCGCTTCGACCGCGGCGCGATAGGCCTCGAACTGCTCGTCTTCGCCGGGCAGCTCGCCGCCGCGGTTCATGAACAGGAACTCGGTGCGGAACAGACCGACGCCGACCGCCCCCGCCTCAACAGCGGCGGTGGCGTCGCCGGGCAATTCGATGTTCGCGAGCAGTTCGACGCGCTCACCGTCGAGAGTGACGGCCGGCGTGTGGCGCAGCCTCGACAGCCGAGCCCGTTCGAGCTCGCTCTGCCGCTGCCGAAATCGGTATTCCTCCAGCACGATCGGCGACGGGTTGACGATGACGATGCCGGCGTCGCCGTCGATGATCACCCAGTCGTCCTGGCGAATGATCCGGCTCGCCTCCCGCGCCCCCACGACGGCAGGGATGTCCAGGCTGCGCGCGACGATGGCCGTGTGCGAGGTCTTGCCGCCGACGTCGGTGATGAAACCGGTGAACACGCTTCGCTTGAACTGCAGCATGTCGGCCGGCGCGATGTCGTTGGCGATCAGCACCAGCGGGTCCTCGCCGCCGAAGTCGCGCGCGCCGGCCGGGCTGGGTGCCGGGGCGAACGACGTCGCGGGGCCTCGTTCCATCGCGCGCAGCAAGCGCTCGACGACCTGCTCCAGGTCCGCCTTGCGCTCGCGCAGGTACTCGTCTTCCATCTCGTCGAACTGGCGCGCGAGCACCTCGAGCTGAGCCGACAGCGCCCACTCGGCGTTGTAGTGCCGGTCGACGATCCACTGCTTGGTGGCGCCGGTCAGCACGTCGTCGTGCAGCAGCATCAGGTGCACGTCGAGGAGCGCCGACAGCTCGGCCGGCGCCTCATGCGGCAGGTCGCGCTGCAGCGTCGTCAGCTCGCCGGCGACGGCGTCGCGGGCGACACGCAAGCGGGTGATCTCCGACTCGACCTGCGTGTCGTCGATGAAATAGTGGGCCACGTCGACGCGGCTGGAGGCGACGAGCACCGCTCGGCCGATCGCGACGCCGCGGGAGACCGGCAAACCGAACAGCTGAAAACTCATGCGGCCATGCTAGCAGCGCGGCGCCCGGGCGGGGAGGGTTTGTCACGCTCGGCGCCGGGCGTGTCACCACGTTGTCACCGGCGATTCACGGCGACGTCATCGCGGCCTGTGACCATCGCGGCAGTACTGGAGAAACGCCATGAGGGATCTGCCCCTGCCGACGATGCCCCTGTCCGATCTGCGTGCCCCCGCCGCGCCACGGAGGTCACTTCATCCGAGCTCACCGCCCCTCGAAGCTGCCCGCGATGACCCAGCTCGGTTTGAAGTGGTTTGGGCGCGCGACGACGATGATGTTCGGCAGGCACAGCAGCTGAGGTACCTGGTTTTCGCCGACGAGATGGGAGCCCGGCTGTCGGTGCCGCCGGGCTCGCCGCCGTCGCACGATATCGACATGTTCGATCCGTTCTGCGAGCACTTGCTGGTGCGCGCTGCCGCGGCGGCCGGCGAAACCGGCCCGGTGATCGGCACCTACCGCGTGTTGACGCCGGCCGCCGCGCGACGCGTCGGCGGCCTCTACAGCGAGACCGAATTCGACCTCACTCGCCTGCGCCCGCTGCGCGGCAGAATGGTCGAGCTCGGGCGCTCCTGCGTGCACCCGGCCTGGCGCTCCGGCGGCGCCATCCTCGCGTTGTGGGGGGCGCTGGCCGAGTTCATGGAGCGCAACGACCTCGACACGATGATCGGCTGCGCGAGCATCAGCATGCGCGACGGCGGCCATGCAGCCGCAAGCCTGTGGGAGAAGTTGCGCAAGACGCATCTGGCGCCGATCGAGTGGCAAGTCATTCCGCGCCTGCCGCTGCCGGTGGACGACCTGCAGTGCCACCTGACCGTCGAGGCGCCGGCGCTGATCAAGGGCTATCTGCGCTGCGGCGCCAAGGTGCTGGGTCCGCCGGCCTGGGACCCGGACTTCAACACCGCCGACCTGCCGATGATGATGCGCATCGCCGACCTGCCGCCGCGCTATCGCAAGCACTTCCTCGGCGCATAGGCGCCCCGGGGCGGCAGCCGCGCTACTCGCCCTCGCCGAACTTGTCGTTGATCATTGCGGTCAGCGCGTTCATCGCCGCTTGTTCGTCCTCGCCGTCGACTTCGATCTCGACCTCGGTGCCCGCGCCGGCGGCCAGCATCATCACGCCCATGATGCTCTTGGCGTTGACCCGGCGGCCGTTGCGGCTCATGAACACGTCGCTGCGGAAACTCGTCGCCAGCTTGGTCAGCTTGGCCGACGCCCGGGCGTGCAGCCCGAGCCTATTGCTGATGGTGATGCTGGTCTTGATCATCGGCACCTGGTTTGTGGGTCTGGTTCTGCGGACGCGACGTGGCCACCTGCATCACCCCCTGCGTCGCTCCGGCGACGGCGCGCGCCGCCAACGCCTCGAGCGGCTCATCGGCATAACACAGCGAGCGCCACAGCATCGGCACGTTGACGCCGGCGATGACCTTGACCTGCGCGCCTTCGACGTTGCTTGCGAGGCGCTGCGCGACGTTGCACGGCGTTGCGCCGAACACGTCGGTGAAAATCAGCGCATCGGGATTGCGCACCTGCGCCAGCAGCTCGCGCGCCTGCGATTCGATCTCCTCGACCGGCATGTCGGGCGGCACGTCGAGCGCCTGCAGCAGGCCGCTGCATTCCGGAAAGGTGTGCCCAGCGACCGCTTTCAGCGACGACGCGAGCGGTGCGTGGGCAATGATCAGAAGTCCCGGCATGGTGGATCGATTATCGGCAGTTGCGCAACGCGGGTTCAGAGGGGCACCGGCACGCCGGCGTCGCCGCGGCGCAAAAACCACACATACGACAACGCGCAGCAGCCCGCCAACAACGCAAAAGCCCCCTTGAAGGACGACTCCACCGTCCACCCGATCGACTGGAGGGCGTCGATGACCAACCCGATGCCCCATTGCAGGACGAACACGCCAACGAAGATCAGCAGGTTGTAGGCGGACAGCGCGCGGCCGGCGAGCGCCGGCGGAAAGGCTTGCCCGATCGCCGGCTGCGACAGCGACACCACCGTGCAGCTGACGCAGAACAGGCCCCAGACCCATGCGCCGGCCCGGCTGCCCAGCAGTACGGCCAGCACGAGCACGGCGACGGCGATCGGCACGCCGCCGGCAATGAGCCGCTGCGCCGTCCAGCCGCGGGCATACAACCGGGGCACGACCACGCCCCAGCCCATGAACGTCACCAGCATCGCCACGTTGATGCTGAAAAGGCCGCGCGCGGTGTCTTGCGGCGTCAAGCCGCCGACGCGGGCCATCCACGGTCCGGCCCACAGCGACTGCACCGCGACCATCCCGCCGTACAGAAAGAAGCCCATCGGCGCGAACCGAACAAAGGTCGGATGGCGAAAGACCTCGCGATAGCCCGCGCGCGAACGGTCCGCCCCGCGTTTCGGGTTCCCGCCGGCGTGCGCCGGCGCGTCGTGCGGCACCAGCCGGGCGATCGTCAGCAGCGCCACCCCGAACAGGGCGGCCAACGCCCAGAAGAGGCCGCGCCAGCCGATGACCGGCAGAAGCCACTGCACCGGCAGCGTCGACGCGACCATGCCGAGCGAGCCCGTCATCAGCATCCACGAATTGGCGCGCATCTGCGCGGTGGTGCCCAAGCGGTGCCTGAAGGTCGTCATCGGCGCCATCAGGCAAGCGCTCACGCCGACGCCGATCAGCGCGCGGGCAATCGTGAGTCCCGCGAAACTGCGCGCCATCGCGAACGCCGCGCAGCCGATGACCGCCACGCCGATGAAGGCGAGCAGCACGCGCCGCGGGCCGAAGCGGTCCAGCGCACCGCCCAGCGGCAGCTGCATCGCCGCGAAGCCGAAGAAGTAAGCGCCAGCGAGCAGGCCCAGGTCGGCCGCGCTCAATCCGAGTTCGCTGCTGAAGTTGGGCGCCAGCGTCGCCGTCACGCCGCGGACCAGGGCCGAGAAGAAGTAGGCGAATGCGAAGCTCAGGAAGATGAACGTCGCCGCGCGCAGCGGCAAGGATCCCGGTTCCGGCCCGGCGGACGCAATGCGCACGGGCGGGCTCATGGAGGCAGACCGAGCCCGTTGAAAAACGTCTCGGCCGCGGCCGGGTCGAGGGCCGCACCGGCCACGGTCCCCTGGTACACCTGCATCCCCTTCGCGAAAAAGCCGGCCTGCAGGCGGATCGGCTCGCCATCCGCGCCGCGCCCGGCGATGTCCAGCTTCTCGGCCAGCGGATTCGGCGTCATGCCGCGCACCGTGAACGGGCCGAGCACGGTCGGCCGCCCGCCGACGTTGGCGGCTGCGGCATCGCGCAGTTCGGCGAGCGCCGGGCCGACCCGCGCCGGTTCGGCCACCGTGGCGTGGCTCAGCGCATAGGTCACGTCCCGCACGGTGCACGACGCGAGATGCATTTGCACCCTCGCGCCGGCCAGCGCGACGTCCCGCACCAGGCGCTCGGGCTTGCAGGGGAACATCGCGACGGCATCGCCGTCGACCGCACGCACCTCGCGCCAGTCCAGTGCCGGAGAACAAGCGGCCAGGATCAACGCCGCCGTGGCACAGCCCCACCTCTGTCGAAGGATCATGACTCGATTATGTTGGGTGCGCCGGGACGCTTTGGTCGACGCCCTGCTGGCAGTCGCCCACTGAGCGGACAAGCGGCGTCGTCACCCCCCGACTCGGGGGAAATTGCAACGGCGCTCTGGATTGAGCGCCCATTGCGGCCAACACTCACATCCGTGACACGCAAACGACGTGCACCGCCCCGCGCTGCTCCGCGGGAAGCGCAAGAGGAAGAGACATGGACATGTCCGAGATCAAGTACGGTGCCGCCCCGAGTCCGGCGGCGCCTGCAGACGCCGCCGATGCCGACCGCTGGCGCGACCTTGTCGGCACCGTCGGCGCGGAAGTGGCCGAACCGCTGACCGCGGCGCTCGAGCGCGTTCATGCGCTGACAGCCAACGGACGGATCGACAAGGCGGGCTTGCGCGCGTTGCGCGACGAGATCGAAAGTGCGCGCCGGGCGGCGATGATCGCGCAGCAGCTCACCCGGTTCGCCTCGGCCCGGCTGCGCCAGTCGCACGAGCGCCTGCCGCTCGGCGAGACGCTGAAGGCGGTGCTGGCGCACCGGGCGCGCGAAACGCATGCACGCGGCATCATGCTCGAGCCGATACTGAAGCCGGCCGACGTGATCGTCGATGCCTCGCTGCTGTTCAGCCTGCTCAACACGGTGCTCGACTGGGCGTTGATCCATGCCGGCTCGCAGATCGCGTTCACCGTCGACCTGAAGGACTGGCCGGCTCATGCCCGGCTGGTCTGCCGCTTCGCGCATCGGCCCCTGGACGAACTCGACGACGGCGGTGCGCCGCCCGCACCGCCCACGAGCCTCGATTCGCTGGTGTGGCGGCTGCTCGAACAAACCGCGTGGACGATGGGGCTGCCGCTGGCACGCACGGTGAAGGACGGCGAGGCGGTCCTGACGCTGGAGTTCCCCCGCACCGCCCACGACGAGATGGAAGGCGTGAGCACCATCGAGCTCGATCGCGGATTCGGCCCGTCGGGCAACTCGCGTCCGCTGGCCGGCAGCCATGTCCTGGTGGTGGCGTCGCGGCGCGAGATGCGGGTTCGTGTGCGCGATGCGATCCGCCACATGGGGCTGGTCATCGACCTGGTGTCGTCGGTCGACGAAGCGGCCGCCTTCTGCCGTGAAGGACTGCCGCACGCGATCATCGTCGAGGCGGTCCTGCACGGCGAGGCGCTGCGCAAACTGCGGGCCGAGATCGGCGCGGAACTGCCCGAATTCCCTTTCATCGAGATCATCGAAGAAGGCACGTCGTTCGCGATGTCGGGGTTCGGCAATGCGGCGATGGGCCATGTCGGGCGCGACGCGATCGAAAGCGCGCTGCCGTCGGTGCTGATGTTCGAGCTGTCGCGTTCGCTCTGATCAATACGGCGCCGGCCAGCCGAAGCGTGCGCAGATGCGCACGTAGCGGCGGCGCAGGTCGGCCTCGTCGTCGCCGGGCATGTTCAGGATCGCCCAGCGATGCGAGCCCAGCCACTTGATTTCGCGCTGCAGTGACGCGCCGCGCTTCGGGTACAGCTCGAGCCGCGCCTGCGGAAATTCGCGCGCCAGCCAGTCCAGGTCGGCGCGCGACGGCCGCCGCGGGCATGAACGGCCGTCGAAGCTGCGCCACACGAAGCTCGCGGCGGCGCCGAAACGCCGCGCATGCGGCGCTGGAAGCGGCCGGTTCAGCGCCATCGCGAACCCGAGCTCGTAGGTGTCGATGCCGTGCACCCATTCGTGCATCTGCGCGAGTTGCGCCGCGAGCCGCGGATTTACCTCGATCAGCTTCAATTCGCCGTTCTCGCAGACAAAGAACTCGAGGTTGAAGAAGCCGTGCGTGAGGCCGAACCCGCGCAGCACCCGCTCGGCGGCATCCTGGATGCGCGCCCTGAGCCCGGCATCGACGCGGCCCGGGCAGGCGAAGCGCAGGAACGCCATCGTGCCGGGGTACATCAACTCGTCGCTGATGCCCAGCAGCTGCACGCGGCCGTCGTGAATGAAGCCGTCGACGTTGATCTGGCGGCCGTTGAGCAGCTCCTCGACCAGCAGGTGGCGTGAGCTCACGCGAAACTGCGGGAATCGTTTCAACGCCTGGTTATGCGGCTCGATGAGGCGGCTGATGACGTGCCGTTCCCACGGCTGGAAACGCAGGTGCTCGATCAGCGCCTCAGGCGTGTCGCAGCGCCGCGCGAGCACCGAAAAGGTCGCTTTCACCGGCTTGACGAACATCGGATAGCGCAGGCGCCGCGCTTCCGGCAGCGAGATGGTGTACGGAATCAGCTCGAATTCGGGGCACAAGTCGGGTGCGATTTCGCGCAGGCGCAGCCGCGCTTCGTACTTGTGCTGCGCGCACAGCAGCGAGGCCGGGTCGGCGCCCGGCAGCCCCAGCCGCTGCGCTACCAGCGCCGCCGCCAGCGCGCCGAACTGCTCGTTGGAGCTGAACACCGCATCGATGCGGCCGCGGTAGCGCTCGACCATGCGGTCGACAAAGCGCCAGATGTCGAACCACATCAGCTGCGCATTGCTCGGAAAGCTGAACAGGTCGAATCCATGCTCGTGAAAGCAATAGCGGCCGGTTCGCCGGTAACGCGGCAGCACGTGTTCGTCCCAGTCGGCGCCGAACAGCACGAGCACCCGTGCCGGATGCGCCGCGGCACGCACGGGATGCAGCGGCAGCGCGGCGCTCAGCGCGGCGGCGTCGGCGAAACGGGGAGCGAGCGGCAGCGGGTTTTTCAGGCTCATCGGCTTGGGTACGTTGCGACGGCCGCCTCGGATGCGCCGGCCGTCTACTTCAGCGAACCGAACACCTGCTTCAGCAGCGCGCTGCCGGAGCCGACCGGGTCGCGGCGAATCTTCCGCTCCTCTTGCGCGATCATCAAGTACAGGCCATCGAGTGCCTTGGCGGTGACGTACTGCTGCACGCTCGCCTCGTCGCGACCGAGCAGGCCGAACGCGTGGGCTCGGCCCGCCACGGCGTTGTATTTGTCGGCCAGCGCCACCTTTTCCGTCGCTCGGGTC